>JAPLDO010000190.1 GCA_026391715.1 Bacteroidota bacterium | reverse complement strand
AGGTTTGTGGGCTGATCCGGATGCAATCTATCTCAACGAAATTGTTATTGATCTTAGTCAGGTTTTCCCGGTTGTTGCCGCGCCGCATAATGTGGATAACGTGAAAGCCGTTTCCGAAGTTCAGGGAACCAGAATTCATCAGGCGCTCATCGGTACATGCACCAACGGTCGTTTACAGGATCTTCGTGAGGCAGCCGCTGTTCTAAAGGGACAGAAAGTTCCAAAATATATGCAACTGCAAATTATTCCAGCCTCGAAAGATATTTTTATGCAAGCCATGAAGGAGGGTTTAATTGAAGTTTTCATGGAGGCTGGCGCCAATGTTTTATCTTCTTCCTGTGGTCCTTGCCTCGGTACCGGACAAGGTATTCCTGCTGACAACACTAATGTCATTTCAACGGCTAACCGAAATTTCAAAGGTAGAATGGGAAACAATGCTTCCAGCGTTTATCTCGCCTCTCCGGCTACGGTTGCAATGTCGGCATTGAAGGGAGAAATAGCCGATCCGCGTGGTATAATAGCCAACGACAAATTTCCTTACCATGCACCTCAAAGCGCTACGGTGGATATCGGGGAAGGCGAGGATCGGTTTAGCGAAGGCGCCTGGAATTATTCCGATGTGGATAATCTTAATACCGACCAGATGTTTGCCGGAAATCTCACCTATAACGTTCAAAGTACCGAACCTGAGAAAATCCTGCCTCATCTTTTCAAAGGATTTGATAACAGTTTTTCCGACCGCGCGAAAGCCGGAGATGTTATTATTGCTGGTTCCAACTTTGGCTGTGGCAGCTCGCGTGAACATCCTTCGGTAGGACTTGCCTTTGTTGGTATCAAAGCGGTCGTCTGTAAATCGGTGAACCGGATTTTTTACCGTTCCTCGGTTAACCAGGGGTTGCCGATTATCCTCGTTCCCGAAGCCGTTGACGCCTATAAGCAGGGTGACAAAGTAGATATTGATTTTGCAAAAGGTCTCGTCATTCTCAACGACAAACAATATGCATTTGCCGCATTACCGTCGAAGTTGATGGAAATATTCGACGCCAAAGGCTTGATTAATTACGTTAAAAATAAATGAAAAGGATACTTGGGGCAGGGCTGTTCGTCGTCGCAGCCCTGCTTCTTGTAATGGGCTTAGCGGCATTCCTTCCTAAATACAGCGGATTTCTAAGACTTTTATTTTTTTATTTACTTTTTGATGCGGGACTTTGGCTTTCGGTTAACCTGACATTGGGGAAATACAGTAAACCGGCGCGAATACTAATCGCGGTTGGTTACTGGTCTCCAATGCTGATTTCTGCTGGTTCAGCGCTAACCGTTATGGTTATTCCATACCTCTATTGGCCCATCGCATTCAGAACTTACCTCGTAAGCGCAATTCTGATCCTGTTTCTTGTGAAACTGTTTCCTGTCGTTTTATGGATGTTATCAATTCTCTTTCGAACAATCAGGCTGCTTTTCACCGGTGGATTATTTCGGAAGGACTCATTTAATGTGCGAACCGGAATGGATTTTTTCGTTCTGACGGGATGGATTACTGGAACGATCGTGTTTATTGTCATGGTGGGAGGAATGATTTTCGGTCAGTTTGCTTTTACGGTATCGAGACAGGAAATTATCCTGAACGACCTGCCTGAATCATTCAATGGATTCAGAATTGTTCATGTTTCGGATATTCATCTTGGCAGTTGGACATGCTCTGAAAAACTCGCCGTTGCTGTGGATTCCATTAATGACCTTCATCCGGATGTGATCTTTTTTACCGGTGATATGTTTAATTACAGTACAGTTGATGGAAATGATTTCGGAGAGATTCTCAGTCAGCTTAAGGCGATATATGGCGTTTATGCTATCCTTGGCAATCATGATTATGGAGATTATATTAAATGGTCTTCAACAGAAGCGAAAAAAAACAACATGGTTGACCTTAAATCCTGGTATAAAAAACTTGGCTGGAAACTGTTGCTGAATTCCAATGAGATAATCCATAAAGGGAATGACAGTATCGCCGTAATTGGCGTAGAAAACTGGGGAGCCACGAAAAGGTTTCAACGTTTGGGCGATGTTGCAACAGCCCGGACGGGTACCGAAAAGATGGCAGTGCAACTTCTATTGTCGCATGATCCAACTTATTGGGATCGTGTTATCAGTAAAAAATACCAGGATATTGATATTACCTTTTCAGGGCACACTCACGGTGGACAGGTTGGAATTGCCGCCAAAAACTTCGCCTGGAGTCCGGTTTCATGGCTTTACCCTCAATGGAGCGGTCTTTACCGGAACGCCAAATCGCAATATCCCCAGTTTTTATATGTCAACACTGGATTAGGAAACATCGGTTACGCCGGAAGAATTGGCATTCTGCCCGAAATAACGCTGATTACGTTAAATAAAAATTAATCCAACTTTGCCCGCGATACCTGAATAAATGATACTTCAACATCTCCACCCTGAGGAATAATGCTAATCCAGTTATTGTCTTCACGCGACCATAAATCCTGATCCTTTACACTCACCAACCGTTCATTTACCTTTCCGTCAATACTCAGGTTGCGCATTACAACTCCGCCGTTTGATTGCTTATCCTTCCCATACCTCAAAAGCACATTAAAAGGTTTACCGGAAATGTTTTTGATCTTGATGTAAACAAAATTGTTCTTTCGCGAAGCTATGTTTACAGGAGTGAATGAGAATTGTTTTTCATTATTCGAAGTTACAACCACCGATGATTTCAGCACGTCGGCAATAGCATTTTCGGCAATAGTGCGTCTGATTTTCAGTATCATGTCCCTTGGATAGGATTCCATTGGCAGGTAATTTGTCGCCTCCGTATAGGAGTCAATTGCTTTATCAAATTCAAAGGAATTATAAAACCTGTCGCCATCGGCAACTGCCTTGTCATAAACCGATTTATTTGCACGGTACAAACTGTCAATCCTTGCCGTGATAATGGCAATCCGGTTTTTTGGATATGTTTGATCAGGAAAAACGCCGGCAGCTCGCTGGTAGGTATCCTTTGCCTTTGGATAATCTTTATCGGTAAACAATTTGTCGGCGTCGCCAATCAGGTTATCGTAATATTTCTGTTTACCCAACAATTCTTCTAAGGTTTTGGTAATCTCAGCAATTTTTTCTTTTGGATAAGTCGCCTGAGATTTAATGACGAGCGCATTTTGGTATTCTGTCCGCGCCTCTTCATATTTCTTTTGGGATAATAACAAATCAGCATTTGTCACTGTACTTTGATAAGCATCCTCCTTCGCTTTGATTTCGGCAAGGATTCCATCCAACTCCTTGATTTTATCTTTCGGGTACTGTTCGCCAGGTTTCAAAGTTGTTGCGGAAGTATATTCAGTTTTAGCCTGATCCCACGATTTCGCCGCTAAAAGTTGATCCGCTTTGGCTACAGTGGCAAGGTACTGTTCATCCAAAGCCTTTTGTTTTGCAACGCCAGCAAGAATACCGTCAATTTCAGCGATTTTATCTTTAGGATATTGCTCGGCAGGCTTGATTTTTCCTGCGTTATTGTACGATTCCTTTGCCTTCGGATATGTTTTGGACTGAAACAACTGATCGGCTTCAGCAACTGCCGACTTGTACTGATCATCAATGGCTTTAAGCCTCGCAACGTCGGTAAGCGCTTTTTCAATTTCAGCAAGTTTGGTTTTTGGATACTGTTCGGCTGGCTTTAATTCTGCCGCTTTCTGATATTTTGACTTTGCCGGATCATAAGACTTCTCTGCCAATAGTTGATCAGCGCTCGTTATTGTGGCTGAATATTCGTCATCAATAGCTTTCTTTCTGACAATTTCGGCAAAAATCGCTTCTATTTCAGCCACTTTGGTTTTGGGATATTGTTCTTCCGGTTTTATTCCCCGCGCCTTTTCATACTGGACTTTTGCCTCGTCATAAGTTTTAGCAGCCAGCGCCTGATCGGCAAGTTTTATGGCAGCCTGATAATTTTCGTTCAAAACTCTTAACGCTTCCCGATCAGCAAGAATCTTGTCAATTTCGGCAATCTTCGTCGGCGGGTATTGATCGGCAGGTTTCAGCTTCTGCGCCTTCTCATATTCGGTCCTCGCTTCGGAATAAGTTTTAGCGGCAAGTAACTGGTCGGCGCGGGTAATAGCGCTTTTATAATTATCATCCAAAATTTTTGCAGTTGCGATATCGGCAAGAATTTTGTCTATCTCTGAGATTTTTTCTTTGGGATAGTTTTCACCTGGCTTTATGGCGGAAGCATTAATATATTCAACTCTCGCAGTTGGATAGGTTTTTTGCGCAAGGAGATTGTCAGCTTTAAGAATGGCGGCAGAATACTGGTCGTCTATGGCTTTCAACCTTGCCTGTTCGGCAAGGGCTTTATCTGCTTCGGCAATTTTTTCTAAGGGATACTTCTCAGCAGGCTTGAGTTTCAGCGCATCCTGGTATTTTACCTTTGCATCGCTATAAGTATTCGCGGAAAGTAATTTATCGGCTTGGGCAATAACGGCGGCATATTCTTCGTCTAACGCTTTCAGCCGGGCAATTTCCGCAATTATGCCGTCAATATCTGCCATCTTTGTCTTAGGATATTGCTCGGCAGGCTTTAATCCCAGTGCTTTTCCATATTCGGTTTTCGCCTGTTCATAAGTTTTGGAGGCAAGTAATTGGTCAGCCCTTGCAATGGTCGTTTTGTAATTTTCCTCCAATGATTGTTTTGCGGCAATATCGGCAAGGATCTTTTCAATTTCAGCGATTTTTGTTTGCGGATATTGCTCGGCAGCTTTGATTTTCAAGGCGTTTTCATATTCCAGCCGGGCATCGTTGTAAGTTTTCGCCGCAAGGAGTTGATCTGCCTTTACAATAGCCGCTTTATAATTATCATCCAAAACTTTGGCGGCGGCGATGTCGGCAAGAATTTTATCAATTTCGGCAATTTTCGTCTTAGGATAGGACTCATCAGGTTTTATAGCCGAAGCGTTTGCATATTCCGATTTTGCTGTGGAATAAGTCTTTTGAGCCAACAGGTTATCGGCTTTCAGAATGGCGGCAGAATAGTTGTCGTCCATACCTTTCTTTGCTGCAATGTCGGCAAGTGTTTTATCAATTTCGCCTATCTTTTCCTTTGGATAAGATTCAGCAGGCTTAATTTTCAAAGCGTTCTGATACTGAACTTTAGCTTCCCCCCAGGACTTTTCCGTTAAAAACTTATCCGCCCCGGCAATTGCTTTGGAATAGTCATCTTCCATAGCTTTCAGCCGGGCAATTTCTGCTAATATGCCGTCAATATCCGCCATTTTTATCTTAGGATATTGCTCGGCAGGCTTTAATCCAAGCGCCTTTCCATATTCACTTTTTGCCTGCTCATAAGTTTTGGAAGCAAGTAGTTGGTCAGCCCTGGCAATGGTCGTTTTGTAATTTTCCTCCAATGATTGTTTTGCGGCAATATCGGCAAATATCTTTTCAATTTCAGCGATTTTTGTCTGCGGATATTGCTCGGCAGCTTTGATTTTCAGGGCGTTTTCATATTCCAGCCGGGCGTCGTTGTAAGTTTTCGCCGCCAGCAGTTGATCTGCCTTCGCAATAATCGCTTTGTAATCATTATCCAGTTTTCTAACGGCAGCAAGGTCGCCTGAAATCCGGTCAATTTCGGCTATCTTCTCTTTCGGATAACTTTCCGCTGGTTTCAAAACAGAAGCTTTTGAATAGTCATCTCTGGAAACCGGGTAAATTTTATCACTAAATCCCTTGTCGGCTTTTGCGATCAAAGCCATGTACTGAGCCTCTTTAGTTTTCTGTTTCTCAACGTCGGCGAGGGCTGCGTCAATTTCTGCAATTCTGTTTCTCGGATAAGCCTCTGTGGGTTTCATCTTTAATGCTGCCTGAAATTCAATCTTTGCAGAATTATAAATCTTTTCGAAAAAAAGGCTGTCGCCACGGGCAATTGCTTTTGTGTATCTGGCGTCCTCTGCCTTGCGCAACACATCGAGAGCAATCAATTTATCAATCTCAGCAATTTTTGATTTCGGATAGCTTTCGCCAGGTTTGATGGTTAATGCAGTCTGGAACTCATTTTTTGCAATTTCATAAACTTTATTTGCCAATGATTTGTCGCCATTGGCGATAGCCGTTTTATACCGCTCATCTTTATTCTTCAAGGTAGAGGCAAACAGATCGTCTATCGCCTGAATTTTATCTTTCGGGTATTGTTCGCCGGGCTTCAGATTAGAGGCTTTAGCATACTCGGCGCGAGCCGGTTCAAAGGACTTATCGTTCATTAACTTATCAGCGTCGGCAATCGCTTTGGCATATTGTTCTTCCAGCGCTTTTGCCATTGCAGCTTCCTGTCCGGTAAGCATTTTATCGGCTTTCGAAATCATTTCTTTCGGGTAACTCTCTGATGGTTTAACCGACGAAGCGGTCAGATAATTTTCCCTCGCCTTGAAATATTTCTTGTCAATATAAAAACTGTCAGCAAGCGCAATAAATTTATCATAATCCTCCTGCGCTTTTTTAATCCGGCTCATTTGGCTTTCAATTTCGGCGATCTTGTTCTTGGGATAAATCTGTTCTGGTTTAACTGCCAGCGCATCCTTATAAGATTTTATCGCATCGGGATATCTTATCTCTTTAAATTGCTGATCGCCCAGTAAAATGGCTTTGTTGTATGCTTCATCTTTGGCTTTCTGCGCTGCCAGCAGATCGGTTATCTCTTTGATCCGTGTTTGCGGATACTTCTGATCAGATTTAATATTTACCGCTTTTTTATAGTCGAGAAGAGCCAGTTGTAGATTATTCGTTGTGTAGTATTTATCTGCCGAAGCAATCACTTTGGCGTATTCATCATCTTTTACCTTTTTATCAATCTGAATTTTGATGATCTCATTGATTTTGTTTTTCGGGTACGGATCGCCAGGAAGCATCCTTCCTGCATTCTCATATTCAATCTGCGCCTTTTCATAATCGCCATCCTGAAATAGTTTATCTGCGCCGGCAATGGCAACGTCAAAAAGGATGTTCTGAGCTTTCTGGGCGCGCAGAAGGTCCATTGTTTTACGCAACTTTTCTTTCGCGCTCTGATTATCCGGACTCAGATCAATGGCAAGTTGATAAGCTGCTTTGGCATTCAAATAATCTTTGGCGGCAAAATAGGCGTCGCCTGACGCAATCGCTTTCAAGGCTGCAGTATTGTCTGCCTCCTGTTGCTTGGTCTTCTTTCCGGTAATAGTATCCGGATCGGAAACTACCGGCGAACTTATTTCAACATTCCCGGATGGAGCTGAAATTTTCTGATAAGTAAAAAACAACCCAAAGGCAACCGAGGCTATTAAAATGGTCGTAAATAAAGATATCGTTCTTTTTCTTAATCCTTGTTTATTCATACGATTCGCTTGCTTCTGTTATTTTTTCAACCATGATACTCCCCTACCCTTTTGCGTTGTAAACAAAAAAGATGGTAGAGAGTATTTAATAATAACGGGAAAATCATCAATTAATTTTATCCTCTGCTTTCGGGTCAATAAGTCCATCTTTGATGGTAAGTTTCCTGTCTGCCATGTTTGCCAGATCAAGGTTGTGTGTCACGATTATATAGGTTTGCCGGTATAAATCGCGCAACATAAAAAACAGGTTATGCAGTTCAATTGCCGAAGTTGAATCAAGATTTCCCGAAGGTTCATCAGCCATAATCACCGGAGGATTGTTTACCAGCGCCCTTGCAACCGCAACACGCTGCTGTTCCCCGCCGGATAATTCAGAAGGTTTATGGTGAGAGCGATCTTTCAGGTTCATGATTTCCAGAAGTTCCATTGCCCGGTTTTCGGCTTCCCTTTTTCCTTTTCCGGCAATGAAAGCAGGAATACAGATATTTTCAATAGCGGTAAATTCAGGTAACAAATGATTAAACTGAAAGATGAATCCAATCTGCTTATTCCGGAATTCGGATAATTTGCGCTGCTGTAATTCATGTACTCTGATTCCATTCAACTCAATAGAACCTGAATCCGCCTTATCAAGCGTGCCTATGATGTGCAGAAAAGTCGACTTTCCCGCTCCCGACGCACCCACAATAGAAATAATCTCGCCCTGCTTAACTTCCAGACTTATCCCCTTCAGAACATTCAACAAACCAAAAGTTTTTTTTATATTTCTTGCAACAATCATCTCGTTCTGATAAGCGGCAAAGTTAAGAAAAATGAAATCTTTGAAAGCTCTTTTTTGTAAATCCGATTCAAACCGTTACTTTTGGATTTCCTTTCCAACATAACTAAAATATGAACCTCCACGAATATCAAAGTAAATCCATTTTAAAGCGCTTCGGCGTATGTGTCCCTGAAGGAGCGCTTGCACATACTGAAGCTGAAGCTGTAAAAGCTGCCGAATATCTTCAAAGCGCAACAGGAAGCGATAAATTTGTAATAAAGGCGCAGGTTCATGCCGGCGGGCGCGGTAAAGGAGGCGGCGTAAAAGTTGCAAAAAGCATCGAAGAAGTTGGTCTGCTGGCAAGTCAGATCATTGGTATGCAACTTGTAACCCCTCAAACCACCGCTGATGGAAAATTGGTAAGAAAAGTATATGTCGAACAGAATATCTTCTATCCGGGTCCAACCAAACCATCCGAAATATATATGAGCGTTCTGCTTAACAGGCAGAAAGGGCACACCATAATGATGTATTCGCCTCGCGGTGGAATGGATATCGAAGCGGTGGCAGAAGAAACGCCGGAACTGATTTTCACGGAAGAAATAGATCCCAAAATCGGACTACAGGCTTTCCAGGCGCGAAAGGTTGCTTTTAATCTCGGATTGAAAGATGAAGCCTATAAGAATATGGTGAAATTTGTCTTTGCCATTTATAAGGCTTATGAAGGAAGCGACGCCTCTTTGATAGAAATCAACCCTGTATTTAAAACATCTGATAATAAAATCCTTGCCGCCGATGCAAAGATGGTGATTGATAATAACGCTTTATTCCGTCATCCCGATATCGCTGCCATGCGCGATTTTGACGAGGAAGATCCCAGCGAGGTTGAAGCTGCCAGACATGACCTTAACTATGTAAAACTAAACGGTAATGTGGGATGCATGGTTAATGGAGCGGGCTTGGCAATGGCAACTATGGATATCATAAAATTTTCGGGCGGCAACCCTGCAAACTTTCTCGATGTTGGCGGATCCGCCAACGCAAAACGTGTTGAGGAAGGTTTCAGAATCATCCTGAAAGATCCAGCCGTTAAAGCAATCCTTGTCAATATCTTCGGGGGCATCGTCCGCTGCGACCGTGTTGCCCAGGGTGTGGTTGACGCTTATAAAAACATCGGCGAAATCAAAGTCCCTATTATTGTCAGATTGCAGGGTACCAATGCCAGCGAAGGTAAAAAACTAATTGACGAATCGGGGTTGAAGGTTCATTCGGCTATTACCCTTAAAGAAGCCGCAGACCTCGTTACAGAGTTGCTGAAGAAGCCCTGAAATCCATCTCGCGGTTAAACAGAAAGTCGCGTATTGCCGCAAGTTCGGCAATTGGCGACTTATGGAAGGAAAAATGTTCAAAATCAATTCCGAAAAAATTTCCCACTCCATTATTATAATGTCTTTCCAAAAATTCTGAAAGATTATATTCATCAGTTGATTTGCACTGTTCATTTGCAGTTTTCAGAAACTGTAATATCCTCAGTCCGTCAAATTTTTCATGAAAAGCTCTGATGAAATGCCCGGTATCATGATGATTCTGGCGCAACGGCAGAAAAGGATCTTTTTCCTTGAAAACCTGGGCGATAAAATTCACAACCAGCGTTTCTTTGGTCTCCTCAAAAAGCGCCGGCAATAATTTATATGTTTCAAGAATCTGGTCAAAAAGCATTGTTGGATAGATTGGGTAACTCGACCAGTCGCCCGTTGCTCCTTTAATCATTGCAGGACCGGTTCCGAAAAACACGCGATCGGAAAACCGTGCTTCTGGATATACTATTTCACTATTCCACAAACCTACATGCCCAAATTTCCTTAATTTCTGGAGAAAGTAGAAATCCTCCCCGCTATGTTTCGGAGTCATACCTCCAATGGCGCGATAAGCCCAAACAGGCGATGCCATTGCAGAACCCAGCGCCGAAAAGGTATATGGCGACCCGATAAAAGCCATATTCAGAAAATAATGCCGCATGTATATTTCGTAACGCAAAATAGCGCGATCAGCAGCTTCATCGCCGATAGTGTTGTGATAATATGGCGCCGATAAAGCCACCATCTTCCGATGCTGGGCAAAGTTTTTCGCAATTGATAACAGATAATCCGGCGAAAAACAGGCGTCGGCGTCAAGGCTTAGAATAATATCGCCGTTATCGGCTTCATTACTGATATAATCCATGATCGTCTTTCTGGCAAAGCCCACGCCATGTCGCTTCCCTGTCCATCCCATGCCTTTGGAAGAATGATCTAAAACAACCATTTCGCTCCCCTCCCACCCCTCTAACATTTCGAGGCTTTCCATATTATGGAGGCATACCAACGATTTCACCGGATCTGACCACCAAGAATCAGGTTGATTTACGCAGATTATCAGTTTAAAACGCCGGTATGTCTGAACGGAAATACAATTCAGGGTACGGAATAAAAAATCTGGCTCATCCATCACCGGAAGAGCCAGATACAGAAATGGAAGTTTATTGGAATCCCCTTGACTAACGGGCGATATTAAGCTTTTGGAATAATTCATCATCCTCAACAACTTCAACTGCTTTCAAAACCTCGTTATCATATTGATTGATAATGTCGAATAATTCGTTCATATCCCATAGTTTCTGGGCTATCAAACCTTTGATCTGAGATTTGATCAATTGCTCGGATGCAATATAACCTGTGTCATTCTTCTTAACGCCTTCTTTTTTTGCATATTCAAAAAAATCTGTCATTAAAGCATCATCGCAAACGAATTTTGTATTGAAGGTAGGAAAGTCGGGATAGTTGGTTTTCAGCGTATTTCTTGATTTGTCAACATAGTTGCCCACATAAGAATTGATCACGTTTTTCCTGCGAAGGTCAAGGTAATAATCGGAAAAAGGCGTTGAATCCCATGGAATAAAAACGTCAGGCATAATCCCTCCGCCTCCGTAAACCACGCGTTTACCGGTTGTGTAATATTTGAGTGAGTCAGGGAATTTTATGCTGTCGGAATGAATCAACTCTCCGTGTTTTACCCGCGTACTGAAATCGTCGTAATATTTATCAACACCGTCTTTATATGATTTCTGAATACATTTTCCCGAAGGGTTATAGTATCTTGCCGTGGTTAACCGGATTTGCGAACTGTCGGGAAGCTGAAACGGGCGTTGAACTAGACCTTTGCCAAACGACCGTCTGCCAACGATAATACCCCGGTCTAAATCCTGAATAGCTCCAGAAACAATTTCACTGGCAGATGCTGAGTTTTCATTGATCATAATGACCAGTTTCCCCTGCTCAAACTGCCCCCGCGCTGTTGAATAAAAATCTTCCCGCGGGCTACGAACTCCTTTTGTGTAAACAATAAGTTTTGAAGGACCAAGAAATTCGTCGGAAAGTTCAATAGCGGTTCCCATATAACCTCCGGTATTATTTCTCAGATCAAGGATCAGACTTTTCAATCCCTGCTGTTTCAACCTGGTAATAGCTTCGTAGAACTCCTGCATTGAGGTTTGTGCAAATTTGTTCAGATTGATATAACCTATTCCTGGTTTTATCATGTATGCCGCATCAATGCTGGTAATGGGGATTTTATCTCTGGTAATTGTAAAATCAATAAGATCCTTTTTTCCTTTACGATAAATGGAAACGGTAACTTTCGTCCCACGTTTTCCGCGCAGGTGATCAAGCACAAACTGATTGGATATTTTTTTATTAACAACAACCTCGCCTTCAATTTTGATAATCTTATCTCCCGACATTATACCCAGCTTTTCCGAAGGACCGCCAGCTATTGCGTGAACCACATTAATAGTGTCTTTCAATATTTCAAACTGAACGCCGATTCCATCAAAGTTTCCTTCGAGAGGTTCATTGGCTTTCTGAACATCTTTTTTGGAAATATACATTGAGTGGGGATCTAATTCTTTCAGAGTTTCAATAATTGCTTTTTCTACCAAAACGGATTCATTTACCGTATCCACATAAGCATAATTTATCATTTGCATGGCGGCGTCGAATTTTTTTATACCGGCATTGGGGTCGGTTCGCTGAGCGCCTGCCTGCATGATAAAAATTGAACAAAAGGTTAAAACCAACAAATGTTTTAACTCTGGCATAGTGATATTTTTACGAGTATTCAACATAAAATGCTTGTTTTACTGATAATTGACGTGACAAAGTTACTTTATTTTACTTTTCGGAGTTAAGCAACCTCTATTTTAACTACTTTTATCTGGAATTATTATACTTTGCACGACGAAGAAAAGATAAAGATTTTCAGGAGTTTATTCTATCCTGCGCTCTTTGTTGTCATTCTATGGACAATAAAAGGCGCCGATGTTGTTTTCAATCTGGAGCTATATCGTTTCGGACTATATCCATTGCAAATAAAAGGTTTGCCGGGAATTTTCACTTCGCCGTTTCTCCATGCCGATTTTGCTCATTTATTTGCAAACACCATTCCACTGCTCATTTTGGGATCGCTGCTTTTTTATTTCTATCATGAAATCGCCTGGATGATGCTTGGACTGTTGTATATCATCACCGGAATTTGGGTATGGGTTCTGGCAAGAGGCGCTGCACCTCACATTGGCGCCAGCGGCGTGATTTACGGAATTGCATCCTTTCTGTTTTTCAGTGGTATTATCAGAAGAGAAAAAGGGCTGATGGTTATCACTTTACTGGTTGCATTTCTTTACGGAGGGTTAATTTGGGGATTGTTTCCTCAGCTTTTTCCAAATCAACCCATTTCCTGGGAGTCGCACCTGATGGGCTTAATGGCAGGTTTTGTTCTCGCTGTTTATTACCGCAATTTCGGTCCTCAGCGCAAGGAATGGGACTGGGGCGATGACAAAGATGATGATGATAAATCATGGTCCAACCCTCAGATAGACGATAATCCTCCTGAACAATGAGTCACTAATTCCTTCAATATTTTTAATTTCCTCCACTGATTTGAACGCCTTGTGTTTTTGCCGGTAAACGATAATGTTTTTTGTAACCGGGAAAGGAAAATATGGATGCCGGAGCAATTCCTTGAAAGTAACTGTATTCATATCAATAGTTTGCACCGAATCAGTATTCACGGTAAGATTTGTTTCTATAGCCCTGAAACGCAAACTGTCCATTCCAAATACCTCAAGTAACTGATTTTTGTTACTAAATCCCCGAAGTCTTTCCCTGTAACTCACAATCCGCCGCGCAAAGGCGGGACCAATTCCCCTGAGTTGCTGGAGATCAAAAGTATCAGCCGAATTTAATTCTATCAATAATGGCGGCTTAGCAGGCGCCTTTTTGTAACCCGAAGAATCCTGTTTGCTTTTGAAATACTGATTGTATTTCCGCGAATACCTGACTACCCGTGCAATACTGTCGGAATCTGCAGCCTTTTGCCATGCTGCTTCAAACTCAACAGCCTCCTTAGTCAGGATTGAAAAATCTGGCGATTTCTGCAATGTACCCGAAGGGATAACTGCGTTGGTGATGATCAACCCCAGCAGAATCAGGCATAAGACCAGAATTCCGCGCTGTTCCGACCGGTTATATGTTAGGTATTCCCCGACAATCCGGTTGAACCCGGTCATTACTTTCTTCATTTTCATATAAAAGGTCTAAGTTATTTTAACTTGTCAGTAATTCGCTACCTATTCTGCATTCAAGGCAACGCTTCCGGTCGCAATAAAACCGTTTTAATTGCAAAAGCGCTTGCGAATGCATTGCATTTTCGCACTTCAACCCGGCATCCTTCCATCGGTTTGTCACTGCATTCGTTTCACAACCGATCTGCTCCAGAAACCCAAGCGCTTTTTCCCGACAGGAAGGTTGATCTTTCTCATAGCCATAAAAAAACAAGAATGGCGCTATGCCATTAATTATCAAAAGTTTAATACTATCTTTCCCCAGAGTTTTGCGACTGAATACCGATGGTTTATCAAACATATAATGGGTATCCCAATATTCAGATGTGAAAATTTCAGTTTGTTCTACTATTTGATGTACGTCGCCATGTTCAAGCAGATGAAAAAAACGACCGCCGGTGAGATTTAAAAATTTAGCCCATTGACTAATCCGAATTGTCGGGAAGTTGGATGGTCTCATTCTGAGATATTTCCATGATGGGAAAGCAACCGGTTCCAGTTTATACTTCGATTTCAGAAATTGGTATTCTACACAAAGCCTATTTGGATATTCATCCGAAAAACGTCCCTCAAGCATACCGGCCAGTCCGAACAATAATGCTTCAGTCTGAAATATATTGTCAAAATGTTGTCTGCCGACCTTTAATGGCAACGACCTGGCAAGCAATTCGAACGGAACATTATTGACTCTGAAACCGAAACACCAGGCAAGATGACGGTAAAATGCCTCATCCCAGTTGTAAAGACAACTTTCCCAAAGCTGGCGGATATAATCCGATTTATTGACCAGCCTTTCAATTGCCAAACCAGGCGCCCACAAATTAAAACCATTCACGGTAATGGTTTTCAATTGATTGTAACAAGGAATCCATTGCTCATTTTTCAGCAGTATAAGGTAGCGGTCAAAAATATATTCTGGAAAGCGATCTTTTACAGTGAGAGTTTGGAGAAAGACGCCATCAGGATACCGTACCGGGTAATCGTCCTCAAAAACAACATGAAGAATAGCATTCCGATAAGCAAGATCACCCTGATGACCATGCTTGTACCAGTCGGAGGAACGTAGATGAATTTCAACATTCCCCGCCCAGGTGGTATTTCCAATTTTCAATCTGGCATTAAAGAAATCAGGGCCGCCATCACTATTTTGTTCTCCTGGATGTAAAACAACCAGAGGTTCGCCAGATTCTGTGACAAGATCAACGTTAAGACGTCGGTACTTCCACAGATAGGATATAAATGTTTCGTTCATATAATATGATGTTTTAATTGTTTAAACTGGTTAATCGGTCAGGAAGGCAAAAGGTAATATACATTGTTAATAAAAAAATAAAATATTTATATATCTTTGCATGAAATATTAAGTTCAGACATGCCATGAAGGATGTTGAAACTCTGGTATCAGTCATTGATTTTAAATTAAAAAAAGTTGTTGCAAATCAACACATCCTTCGAACAGAGAGTCAAACATTAAAAAATGAAATTCAGATACTAAAGACTGAAAACTTAAAATTTAAAGAGAATATTAAACAACTTGAGGAAAAGATTAAAATACTTAGACTATCTAAAACACTTGAAACAAAAGAAGGAAATGTTGAGGCAAAATTGAAAATCAACGAACTTGTGCGGGAAATCGATAAATGTATCGGGCTTTTAAATACTTAATAAATATATTGTTGGCTGATGGATGAACTTTCCATATCGCTGCCAATCGCTGAAAGAACATACCGTTTAGCGGTTGCCAAAGAAAATGAGGAGCTTTTTCGTAATGCCGCAAAACTGATAGATAAACGTATTAAGGATTATTCGACCAGTTATGCGTATAAAGACAAGCAAGACCTCCTCGCCATGGTAGCATTGGAATATGCCACGGGATATCTGCAGAATGACCTTTTGTTATCAGAAAACGAAACAAAATGGAAGGAAAAACTTGCGGCAATTGACCATGCGCTTGACGAGGAATTGAAGTATTAAGCCTATGCCGTTCTTTGAAAAACCACAATGACTTACCCGCATTAATTCAGACAGTTTGTAATCCTAACATTACAAATATCAGGGTTTCGCTCAGAATCTTGTAGGACAGGCCTCACTCATGTACTTCATGAGAACAGGGTTAACCCTGACAGTGGACGTTCGAAAAGTTTGGCGACCCTAAGCGTGTCGTATGAGGATTATCAATACCTCGCTGGTTAATGCGGGTTTTTTCTTTTACCTACTTTCCTTCGCCATTATTCACCATAAGGAGTCAGCGCATAACCTGATTTCGCAAAAACAACATATACCGATGGAAGGAATATTTATTTATATCATCATTGCAGTGACAGGCGTCATAATTGGTGGTGTTATTACAGGAGCTGTTTTAAACAGGGCGCTTGAACGTAAACGCGACGCTTTGTTGAAAGAAGCTATGGAAAAGGCAGAAGTAGTTAAGAAGGAAAAAATCCTTCAGGCAAAGGAAAAATTTCTGCAACTTAAAACCGAACATGAAAAATTTGTTCAGGAAAAAAATGAAGAAGTTAACCGCAATGAAAACAGGTTTAAACAAAAGGAGAGTACTCTGAATCAGAAAGTTGAGGAGTATGTAAAGAAGCAGAAGGAAAATGCAACCATTAAACAAACCCTTACCCAGCAACTCGAAATCATCAATAAAAAGCAAGCTGATCTTGACAAAGCGAACAAACAACAGATAGAAAAGCTTGAGACCATGTCGGGGCTTTCTGCTGTTGACGCCAAAGCGCAGTTGATTGAAACTTTGAAAGAAGAGGCCAGGAACGAAGCTATCATCCAGATGCGCGACATTATTGATGAGGCTAAAATGACAGCCAACAATGAAGCTAAAAAGATTATCATAGAAACTATCCAGCGTACAGCTTCCGAGCATGCCATTGAAAACACAGTTTCTGTATTTAACATCGAAAGTGAAGAAATCAAAGGACGAATTATAGGTCGTGAAGGACGTAATATCCGGACACTTGAATCGCTCACCGGAGTTGAAATTATTATTGATGATTCCCCCGATGCTATCATTTTATCAGGTTTTGATCCTGTTCGCCGGGAAATTGCCCGGTTATCGCTTCATAAATTGGTAACTGACGGACGCATTCATCCTGCGCGCATCGAAGAAGTTGTTGCGAAAACAAAAAAACAGATTGAACAGGAGATCATCGAAACAGGTAAAAGAGTTAGCATTGACATGGGAATCCATAACCTGCACCATGAGTTGATCAGGATGATCGGCAAAATGAAATATCGCAGTTCTTATGGGCAAAATCTTCTTCAACACTCTATCGAAGTTTCCAAATTGTGTGCAACAATGGCTGCCGAACTGGGTTTGAATCCAAAAATTGCAAAGCGCGCCGGATTACTGCACGATATAGGTAAAGTTCCAGATACTGAACCGGAATTACCACATGCTATTCTTGGAATGAAGATGGCAGAAAAATTTAAGGAAAAACCGGAAATCATCAATGCCATTGGCGCACATCACGACGAAATTGAAATGACCAGCCTCATTTCCCCAATTGTTCAGGTTTGCGACGCTATCTCTGGCGCACGACCAGGCGCACGCCGTGAAGTGGTTGAAGCTTACATTGAGAGATTGAAACATCTTGAAGAACTTGCGCTAAGCTACCCTGGCGTGGTAAAAACATATGCCATTCAGGCTGGTCGGGAATTACGCGTAATCGTAGGCGCCGACAAGGTGACAGATATCGAAGCAAATCAGATTTCATTTGACTTGTCAAAGAAAATCCAGAATGAAATGACTTATCCCGGACAGATTAAGATTACTGTAATCAGGGAAACACGGGCTGTGAGTTACGCAAAATAATCATTGTCTCATCTTTTCATTTCCAATGTTATTATGACCCCTTACCATATAGCTTTGGTATGCTTGCAAATTTGATTTTGCGTAAACATTCATTTTTTCAACGATTTCCAATTTTTCTGTCGCATAATTATGCATGTCTTTATTTCGGTATTTATAAAGACTTTTAGTGTTGTTATTTCTAACTATCAGAAACCATTCATTATCAATCACGCCATATTTATCATCAGCATTAAAAAAAATATACGGACGACTTTCATTTAACAGGTCTATTCCAAGAGTATTATTAGAGTAAGGCAATTTTAATAATCCCATAATTGTTGGAAAAATATCAATTTGACCTGCCATACTGTTAAATGTTTTGTGATCCTTTAAAATCTCAGGAGCATAGAATATCAGAGGCGTATGATTATAATCAATAGACATATCGTACAAACCATCAAGCGGCGCGCCATGATC
>JAPLDO010000142.1 GCA_026391715.1 Bacteroidota bacterium | reverse complement strand
AGGTTGTTTGTAGTGGGCATGTTTATCATAAAGTCAATTGAAAAATGTCCATCGTTTCTACCTTTCCCTTCATTCATATTGGTTGTAGCCGTTACCAGAGAAGGCGAGTCGGTAAAATCAACAGCAATTCGGTTTAATCTCTTATCGGCTGATTCCTGGTCGGATGCGTCAACAGTTATAGTTACCTCTACGGTTATCGCGTTTTTATCCCAATTCTCACAATGCACTTTGCCAAACCGATTATTGATCGTAAGTTGTGCGTCAGCGTTTACCTGAAACTCTTTTTTAATCACTTTCTTGTATTCATCGAGAGCTTTGGCGCCCTTAATTCCAAGAAGAAAAATGAACATCAGCGTAAAAATGACAATTTTTAGTATTGTTTTCATAGCGATAAATATTAGTTATCTTGATTTATTTGATATTTCATTAATAATAGTATTCAGGATAGATTCCTTCATTTGCTGATTCCTGATAATGGCTGCTTCAATTCTTTCATTTCCGGGATTGTCTGCCAGGTTGATTTTCAATTCAGCCGTTGAAGCGTCGAGAAAGCCAATTTCCCGTAAAACCGATTCATTCAATGCAACGGCGTCTTTATTCCCGACGGTAAGATTTCCAAGCGCGGCAAGTTGAACATTGGCATGGCTATCGTAATATTGGATTACCTCTCTGATCTCTTCAGGAAGTTCCGTATTATTCTGGACTGAGGCAAACCTGGAACGAATCTGCTGCGTAGCAAAATCAAAAATAATTGCGCTCAGTCCGATAAGGAGCAGAATCAGCGCGGCAATTTTCAACAGTTGGGATCGATTATAGGCAGGGATATGAGTTTTGGACTGTTCATCCAGCAATACTGCAAACCGTTCAAAATGGTCCTTTGAAGGCTCGGAATCATCAAATTCTTCCCGATGTTCTCTGATGAATTTCTGAAGATTCGTCATGTTAATTTTCGCTAAAGGCGTTTATAAAACTTGTTTCTTTTAAAAGACTCAGCAACTTCTGTCGCGCCCTCGAATAACGGGTTCGCGACAACTGGTTGGAAATATTCAGAATCCGGGAGATTTCATCATGGTCGTATCCTTCAAAAAGAACCAGCGACAGGATTACCCGGAAATCTTCCGGCATTTGCAAAATAGCCTTTTTCACCTCGGCTACACGATATTGAAGCTGCTCCTCACTGATCTGATCTGAATCGTCGGGAATATCGGCGCCAACTTCATCGAGCGGAACAAAGTTTTTGGCTTTACGAAGGTAATCGAGCGAACGGTTGACTACAATACGCTTCAGCCATGAGCCGAAACTTCCTTCGCCGGTATAACTTCCAATTCGCCTGAAAGCGTCGAGAAAAGATTCCTGGAGAATATCTTCTGCTTCGGCGGTATCGTTCACTATACGGAGACTGGCGTTGAACATGGCTTTGTAATATTTTTTATAGATTTCGAATTGCGCTTTGCAGTTGCCCGTAACGCAGTCGTCAATCAGTTTCTGGTGAATATTGACGTATTTACTTTCCAATTCTCCGGATTTTAGACAATGGACTGGGTGATTTGCGAAATGTTACAAATTCAGAAAAATAAATTGAAAATTCTGATGCCCGCAACTTGAATTCACACGACTTTAAAGTCGTGGCAATTTATAAACAGATAGTTACAGGAATTTAGTTCAAAATTGTTTTCTTTTCAAATTAAATTCAAGGTTCAAAATCCTACATCCATCGTGAATAGGAAACCCTGAAGGGACTTTAAGTTGCGATATGCTTTTTCAATTACCTTTGCAACCGTTTGAAAAAATTCCACATACCCGACTACTCCTGGGCTCTCGCTGCGACGCTCTTTTGGGGACTCTCATTTATCTGGAGTTCGCAGTTGCTGAAATATTACCAACCGGTTACAATCATCTTTATCAGATTGATAATTTCTTCAGGACTTTTGTTCTTGTTCATTTACAGCTTAGGGTTGAATCAAAAAATTGCCCGTTCCGACGTCAAACTGATTTTATTAAGCGCGTTGTTTAATCCTTTTTTCTATTTCCTCGGCGAAAATTACGGATTAAAATACTCCACCCCAACTATTGCCGCCGTAATAATTGCCACTATCCCGGTCTTTTCTCCGATTGTGGCTTACCTGAGCTTCAGAGAGAAACTCACTACGGTTAATTTTATTGGAATAGCAGTATCATTTATTGGAGTCATTTTAATCCTGATTAACAATGACTTCGGTCTGACAGCCGATGTACGCGGCGTCATTTTCCTTTTTTTTGCCGTGATAGCAGCGCTTTTATATTCCGTCACGTTGAAAAAACTTACGAGCCGGTACTCCGCAGTCATCGTGGTCGCATATCAGAATGTTATCGGAATTTTCATGTTTCTCCCTATTTTCCTGATCTTTGAAGTCAATAATTTATTTATGATACCACTGAATACCGAGATCGTTACTTCATTTCTGCTACTCGCTATTCTCGCATCATCTGTTTCATTTGTCTGTTTTGCTCATTCCATGAAATTATTAGGGATTACTAAAACAAATATTTTTTCAAACCTGATTCCAGTTTTTACTGCATTTTTCTCATTTCTGCTTCTGAACGAATCTTTCACCTTGAGAAAAATTGCAGGGATCGCCATTGTCATCGGAGGCGTATATCTTTCGGAACGTTCAAAAAAACCGAAGCAGGAACCATGAAAAATTCATAATTTTGTTACGAAATAAACTGAAATAATTCATGAAATTCAGTCCAGAAAAATTGAAGATTAAAGATCAGCGGATGAAGCCATTCATTGATGCTGATGAGATTTGGGAGATTATCAACCAAACCGGTTCAACCCCGGACCGAGTGCGGGAAGTAATTGCAAAGTCACTTGATAAAAACCGGCTGACACTGGCAGAAACAGCCGTACTGATTAAGGCTGACGATCCTGCCTTGATTGAAGAGATCAAACAAGGAGCCCGCACCCTTAAAGAAAAGGTATATGGACAAAGGATTGTACTCTTCGCGCCATTATACATTGGAAATCGCTGTACTAATAACTGTGCATATTGCGGATTCAAAGCCTCCAATAAAAGCATAAAACGAGTTACACTCGACCATGACGACCTGGTTGCCCAGGTCAGAGCGCTTGAGGATGCCGGTCATAAACGCCTGATTCTGGTCTATGGCGAACATCCTGAATATGATGCAAAATTTATAGCTGAAAGCGTAAGAACTGTTTATTCGGTAAAAAGCGGTCCCGGTGAAATACGGCGCGTCAATATTAATGCAGCCCCACTCGATATTGATGGTTTCAGAATTGTAAAGGATGCGAAAATTGGCACATACCAGATTTTTCAGGAAACCTACTATGAAGAAACATACTCGAAAGTGCATCTGAGCGGAATGAAGCGAAACTTTGACTGGCGGCTTACATCGCTCGACCGCGCTCAGGAAGCAGGTATTGACGATGTTGGCATTGGCGCGCTGTTCGGACTTTACGACTGGCGTTTTGAGGTACTTGCCCTTGTCAGACATACTAACCATTTTGAAGCTGTTTATAACGTAGGACCGCACACTATTTCATTCCCCCGAATTCAGTATGCCTCTCAACTCAACCTTGACAAATCATATATTGTCAGCGATTCTGAGTTTACCAGGTTGGTGGCAATTCTGCGTCTCGCGGTTCCATACACCGGACTTATTCTTACAGCGCGAGAAACTGCTGCCATTCGCGATGAAATCATGCAGTTTGGCGTTTCTCAAATTGACGGAGGAACCAACATAGAAATGGGCGGTTATTCAAAAAAGAAAGAAACTGAAGAGCAGGACATTGACCTTGAACAGTTTCAGATCAATGATAACCGCAGCCTCAACCAAATTATGGAGGAATTGATCGAAAAGAAATATATTCCTTCCTTTTGTACTGCCTGTTATCGTCTTGGAAGAACCGGAGAGCATTTTATGGAATTTTCAGTACCCGGATTCATTAAACGCTTTTGTCAGCCGAACGCCATTATAACCCTTGTTGAATACCTTGAAGATTATGCTCCCGCAGAAACGAAACAAAAAGGATATAAACTTGTGCAGGAAAAACTGAGTGAAATTGAGGATATAACCTTCAAAAACCAACTAATCGAAAAAATCACCCAAATAAAAACCGGCGCCCGCGACTTATATTATTAGCTGTAAAACCAACTTACCAACTTACCA
>JAPLDO010000083.1 GCA_026391715.1 Bacteroidota bacterium | reverse complement strand
TCCAAAACATTTTGGCATAACTATGTCAGCTATTGTATTTACTACAAGCAATGCGGGTTCGGGAACAATTCTCCATGTAAAGGCATCGCATGAATGATAATCAGATATGGTAACCGAATAAGTACCTGCATAAAGTCCGGTCAGATCTTTAGTAGTGGCTCCGTTACTCCATATATAATAATATGGTGGAGTACCGCCACTGACCCCGGTCTCAGTTATTTTGCCATCGTTGAATCCAAAACAGGTTACACTATCCACAACGCCTTGCCAGGAGATTTCGCCGGGCTCTTCCAGATCATAGCCGTCTGCAAAGGAACAGGAATGCGCATCTGTAATCACTACCTGGTATGAACCGGCATAAAGTCCACTGATGTTTTGAGTTGTAGCTCCATTATCCCAATCGAATAAATAAGGAGGAGTGCCACCATCAACCGTGATGTTAATAGCGCCATCGTCAACCGACTTACAAGATGGTTTGATTAAGGTGAAACCAGAAATAGTAAGTTCATTTGGTTCGTCCACCGTCCACGAAGATTGAGCTGTGCAAGAATTATCATCAACGATGTTCACTGTATAAGTACCTGCTACTAATCCTGTGATATTCTGTGTTGTTTCAAGATTACTCCATATAAAATGGTAAGAGCCAATACCTCCGGTTACAGTAATATCAATACTTCCATCTGAATAACCATTACAGGAAACTGAGCCAACGGTATAAGAAGAAATACCAATTTGGCTTGGTTCAACAAAACTCCATTCACCTGTAGTAAAACAGTTGTGATGGTCGATAACAGTTACGGAATAGGTTCCGGCACAAAGGCTGTTAATATCAGAAGTTGTTGCTCCGGTACTCCATAAATATGTGTAAACAGGAGTACCGCCACTAACGGTAAGAGCAATAGCTCCATCACAAACACCATGACATGCTAACCCTGACTTAGCGCCTGAAACCAAAAGTAGGTCAGGTTGACCAACTGTATAAGAGTAATTTTTTATACAATTGTTAGCATCAGTGATAGTTACAGAATAATCTCCAGCGTTTAGCCCATAGATATTTTGTGTAGTTTCGAAATTACTCCAACTAAATAGGTACCCGCCAGCGCCTCCTGTGACTGCAAGACTAATACTTCCATCCGGATAACTGTTGCATGAAGCGGAGTCAATAGTTGGTATAACTGTTATTTCGGTAGGTTGAATAACACTCCATGAACCAGTAGCCTGACAGTTATTACCGTCAGTAACTGATACCGAATATGTACCTCCGCAAAGGCCTATGCGATCATGTAAGGTGGATCCGTCATTCCAGACATAATTAAAAATTGGCGTTCCTCCACTTAAAGTAGTTAATATTTTTCCATCACAGACGCCAAAACAAGTTAAATCTGTTACAGCGGCTGAAACAGAGAACGGTGTAGTTGGTCCTGTGACAACAAACGTATTTAAAGGACCATTGAGTTGAGAATTATTGCAACCTTTCGAATCGGTAATAATCACAGTATAAGTGCCTGCGGCGAGATTCGAAATGTTTTTCGTTGTAGCAGAGTAACTGCCAGGACCAGTCCATGAATAGGTAAATGCAGGAGTTCCGCCTGTAACGGTAATTTCAATTTTACCATCGGAATTTCCAAAACATGTTACCGGAGTTATAACGTGGGTTATAATTATTTTAGGAAGAATAACAACCCTTACTCTACCAGCGGAAAAACCTCCCTGGGCGGTTTGCATACTAAGATAAAAATAATCAGTAGCATATCCAGGATTGTCAACATAAATTATTGGATTTTTTTCGTTCGACATCCAGGAACCGCTCTGGTTTTGCCAATTGAATGTAGCGTCAAGCTGCGCGCATCCACCATCCAGGAACGAACATTCTAAATAGATCGTATTTCCATAGCAAATAGGCACAGGGTAAACACTTTGAGAACTGGCAGTATAAGATAAAGCCAGCATGAAGAAAATTAAAGCAGGAAGTAGCTTTAAAAACTTCATTGTAGTTTTCATGTAAAATGTTTTCATAATTTTCAGATTAGTTTAAACTAGGTTAATTAAATAAAAGGGGATATATAATTGAGTTTTAATTTTGGTTTTAACCTTTTATTCACCACAATTATCTAAGGGGGTGGTTCCAGAAGGATGTAAATTTTCGATGGTTGCATGTTTTCAGTTGTTAATAATTAATCAGAATTTTTATTTACTCTTGAAAAAAAATTGCAGTATAAAAATATTCTTTCAATATTATAATGCAGAATCGTTTATACCATATTTTAAAGTCAGACGTTTTTTTACTCCTACAGCTTTGATTTTTATTCTAAATATCAGACGAAATTAAGTCTATTTTTACAATATCCAAACTTTGGTAAAAAATTATTTTATATTATTTTGAGATTTACGACAATAAATGACCATTTTCTTGTATATTTTATTTAGTTCTTCTTTATTTTAGACATGGGTTTGAGAACTACATAACATAAAAGTGTCGAAAATAAACTTTTTATTTTTACATCCGTCGGATAAAGCTTTTCTTAAGCAGGTTTTGAACATGGTTATAAAATCTTTCACAATTTCTTCTGTTCAAACAAAATTAATAATTTTAGTCACAAACAGAAATGATAAAAATCATTATTGCCGAAGATCAGGCGCTCGTACAACATGCGCTAATTGCCCTTCTGAAACAGGAGGATGATTTTGAAATTATTGCCACAGCTAATGATGGTAATGCATTATTAGAACTTCTTGAGATTTCAAAACCAGATATTATATTACTTGATATCGAATATTCCAGTCCGAATGGGCTGGAGGTTACAAAAATTATTGACGCAAAGACGCCCTGGGTGAAGGTTATTTCCTTATCTCTGAACAATCATCCATTTTATATAAAGGAGATGCTAAAGTACGGCGCAAAAGGTTTTTTATCAAAAAACTGTACCGCTGAGGAACTGTTTGAGGGGATAAGGACAGTTTACAAAGAAAAGACCTATTTCTGTAGTTTTTGTTCGAATGTATTACTCCGTGATTTTGTTCGCAACCCAATTGATTCAGGGATTGATTTCAGAACTATCACACCAAGAGAGATTGAAATAATCAGTTTGCTCTCTGAGGGATGCACGACAAAAGAGATTGCAGAAAAATTATTTATCAGCGACAAGACTGTTGAGCGACATAAATCAAACCTGCTCAAGAAACTGAAACTCAGGAACACCGCTCATCTTGTTAAAATTGCTGTTCAAAATGGACTTTTATTTCATTAGCAGGTCATCGCTACTTCTAATTTTTCTGCATGATCTGAAGCGTTGTCGTGATATTTTTCTTTATCTCCTGATCATTAGGGGCGAATTTTTGAGCTTGTGAAAAGGTTGATAAAGCCTTTTGATAGTTTCGCTTTAAACTATAAACAATGCCAAGGTCTTTATAGGCAGGCAAATAATCGGGTGAAAATTGTATTGATCGTTCAAGAAAATAGCTTGCCGTATCAAGATTACCTTTGTACTGCCCATAGATTTTCCCAAGTGAATAATTCACATCACTGTTGTTGGGATTGATTGCAAACAGTCGTGAATAAATAGATATTTTATAATCACTTTCCTGAGCATTATCAATTGAATTAAGTACTTTAAGCGTATTGCCAAAAGCATTATCTTCATAAGGATTGTAAGCCAGTACCTTTAAATATTGTGTAATTGCCAGTTTCAGGTCTTTCCTGTGTGTGGCAATTGCATTACCATATAAGATTAGTCCGTTTGTTGCCTTTGGATAGAGTCCAATTGCTTTCTCAAGGTAACTGAATGACAGTTGATACATTTTTTGCTTTTTAATAGAATCTGTTTCAGTTTCTGCTTTTTTCATCAATTCGCCGCCAGCGGCAATATTACATTTTACGCTGTTCCTGGAAACTAAAACATCGCTTGTAAACAAAGTAAAATTATCTTTCCACACTTCATTTCGTAAAACAGTACGGAGAGAAAAAAGCAGTATCACAGTTAACAAAATTACTGCTGCAACTTTTGAATATCTGATTTTATCTTTAATCAACATCGGAAGTTTCACCATAACAAACCATGCCAGGATCAACACAAAACCGAAAGAAGACATATAAACGAATCGTTCATTCATAAATGTACCAACGGGGAAGAGCAGGTTTGATACAATAAACAGTGGTAAGAGATATAAAAGTATTGAATATGATAACCAACTTTTAGTTGGGGCTTTTACAAATGAATATCCAATCAAAAAAATATAAATAATGAGTGGAATCAATGATTTAAGATCAAAGAATGGAATTAGCGGAATATGATATGGGTAGTAATCATGAGTTAAAGATAAAGGAAAGAAAAGGAGTTTAATGTATAATCCCAAAGTATAAAATATGGCTCCGTATTTCTGACTGGTTGAGGCTTCAAGAAAAGGGTTATTTAACAATTCATCGGGTAATTTTCCTCCGCTGAGATATCCAAGAACGAGAAATCTTATAAATACGAATATACAGGCAGTGCAGAACAGTGAAATACCCAGCGACAAATTTTGCCTGATTGGCGCTTTTGTAAAGTAGTACAATGTTAAAGGGATTAAGAGCACAAAAACAATGGCATTTTCCTTCGACAACAAACCAAAGAAGAAAGAGAGATTAGCAAGGATTAAGTAAACTAATTTCTGTTTGTTGAGAAAAACTAGAACCAACCAAAGTGAAATAAGGGAAAATAAAAAAGATAGAATTTCATCTCTACCCTTAATATTTGCAACCACCTCCGTATGAATGGGGTGGACAAGAAAAAGGATAGCTGTGATAAATGGCAATGTAAATAACCAGGTGGAACTATGTTGGGAATTGGTGAGTTTTTTTAATATCAGAAAAATGAATATTCCGGTTAAAGCATAGAGTAATATATTTATCAAATGACTTAAAAAAGGATTGAAACCACCAACGAGTGCGTATTCAACCGCAAATGTAGCGATGGATAAAGGACGATAACGACCGCCTACGACGAGTTTCTTTTCTTTGCCGAAAAAACCGGTAAATGAGTCATACGAAAAAATTGCGGGTATTCCGGAAAAGCCTTTGACTGTAAATTTATTCTCTTTGACAACCATCAAATCATCGAGAGTATAATCATAAAACAATGTATTGCCATAGAGTAAAAAGGCAAAAAGCACAATGAGCAGTTGAGGCAGGCGATTATTAAGGTTCCATTTCATGCGTCAAATTGTCAATTTCAGCAAATGTTTTTATTCACCTGTAACTGGTTTTCCCGAAGTTATAAGTTTATGCATAAAAATCGGTGATGAAATAAAGCCTCTTTTCTGCAAAAAGTAGGCAAATGAAGTCGTTAGCACGCCAAAACCGTATTTGACGCTACGACGAAGGTTAATAGATGAAGCGTCTTCAAAATATTTCGTGGGGCAGGTAATTTCGGCGATTTCGTAACCGGCATAAAAAATCTGCACAATCATTTGATTA
Source organism: Bacteroidota bacterium (assembly GCA_026391715.1). Lineage (GTDB taxonomy): Bacteria > Bacteroidota > Bacteroidia > Bacteroidales > FEN-979 > CAIVAT01. The sequence continues at coordinate 5,668 of JAPLDO010000083.1, read as the reverse complement.
TCGAAAACGAAATCATCTGAATTAGCATTATAATTAACTGTTTCCAATACTTCTCGTGAGAATGCACGATAACCGGTATGGTATTCAGATAATTTTTGATTGATAATTAAATTCTGAATCCAGGTCAGTACCCGGTTAAAAAAATATTTATACAATGGCATACCGCCATTCAGCGCGCCTTTTCCTAATATGCGGGAACCAATTACAACAGGATAAAGCCCGCTTGCAATAAGGTATGCCATAGATGGAATTAGTTTTGGAGTATATTGATAGTCGGGATGCAGCATAATGACAATATCACCCTGCAAGGAAAGAGCGGCATTGTAGCATGTTTTTTGGTTGCCTCCATAACCTTTATTTGTATCGTGCCTGATTAAATACTTAATATTCAATAAACTGGCAACCTCGAAAGTATCATCGGTACTGGCGTCATCCACTACTATGTATTCGTCAACCAAATCAAGAGGAATTTCAGCGATTGTTTGTGCAATAGTTTTTGAGGCATTAAATGCGGGAAGCACTACAACGATTTTTTTACCAAGTAACATATTCAATATGGAATTTCAACTAATTAAATCATTCAGTTTACAACAATAGCTTTTTAAAAAGTTGTTAAAAATACAAACTTTTATAATGAGGAAGGAACAGTATGGAAAATTTCTTTCCACTGTTCCTTCCTGAATGACCTAACGAAAAAAGGGATCTGCTTTTCATCCGGGGATTATTCTCACCCGGAACTACTCAATCTTTCAAGCACCTCACCGCATAGCCTAAAGCTTTACCAGTTTTTCCACTGCTGGAACTGATAGAATTAAAAGCGGTTCCATAATACCATGCATCTGAGTCTTGGACACCTTTTGTTATCGTCCAAAGAGTACCATAACCATATAAATCTAAGAATCCTGAACTGGACTTACCTCCCGATGGCAGCGCTGTAAAACCATTGGAATTGGCAGCGCCGGTATTATAGGGTCCGTAGTGTGCCAGGCCAATCTCTTTCATTTTACCCCCTGCAAATGGTTGACCACCGAGAAAAGAGATAAGGTTTGTAGCCTCAGTATTCGTTGGAATATGCCATCCGGTGGGACACAGTCCCTGTACATTGCCTGTTGGTAAAGGGTTCCAATGTGTAGTATTGGTTATGCCATTCAAATACTGAACCATCTCAGCCCACTGGTACAAACCGCCATAGACATTACAATTATTTGTATCGTTATTATAGCAGTATTTCTCAACAATACTGTTATTGGTCTGATTATTACCGCCAATAATTTTAGTGCCAATATTTATATTTTCCCTCAACCAGCATTGAGCGCCAATCTGAACAGTGTTGTAAGTCTGCCCCCCGTGAACCACTGTGGGTTCAGCACATGGCGTTCCTGTTGTGTAAACTATCATGTTAACTACGTTGGATGAAGCAGGATTTCCTGAAAGACACCCGGTAAGGCTGGAAGTAACGGTGCATTTAATGTTGTGGTTATTTGCGGGAGTGTAAGAATAGCTTGTGGCGCCAGAGCCTACTGCAATGTTATTTACAATCCATTGATATAATGGCGCAGCGCCACCATTGATCGGTATTGCAAAAAAAGTAACTGTGTCGCCAGGCATCACGGCATAAGCTGACGCCCCAACAGAAACACTCACTGCCTGACTTGGATTAACCGTCATAGTCATAGTATTTGAAATAGCAGGATTTCCAGAGATACAACCGTCGGATGACGTAAGCGAACAAGATATAACATTACCATCTACCGGAGTATATGTATAAATAGCATTGGTTGCGCCTGTAATATTGGTTCCTCCTTTTTTCCACTGATAAGCTGGCGAGGTTCCGCCATTTGAAGGAGTTGCGGTAAAAGCAACGCTGCTCCCCTGGCATATAGCCCCGGACGGATTCGCAGCAATGCTGACGGACACGGGTAATACCGAATTGACAACAATTGGCAACGGAATGGATGTTGCAGGATTTCCCGAAACGCATTGTAAGTCGGAAGTCATAATGCATGTAACGACATTTCCGTTTGCAGGTGTGAATGAATATGTTGGGCCGGCTCCCATAATTACCCCATTTACCTTCCACTGATAAGATGGAGATGATCCTCCATTAGACGGGGTTGCTGTAACTGTAATGGAAGTCCCATTGCAAACAGGATTTGCCGACGCCACTATCGTGACGCCTGCCGGCGGACTTGGATTTATCACCATTGGGATAGAATTTGATATTGCGGGATTATTCGTCGCACATGGTAAGCTTGACGTAAGTACACAAGTTATAACATCATTGTTTGCCGGAATATATGAATATGTAACGTTGGTTGCTCCTGGAATATTTGTTACACCTTTCTTCCATTGATAAGCCGGAAGTGTACCGCCATTGGTTGGAGTTGCCGTAAAGGTAACAGATGTTCCTGCACATACATTGTTTTGTGATTCACTAATTGAAACACTTACTGCAAAATTTGTATTAACAGTCATAGTTACTGTATTTGAAGTGGCAGGATTACCTGTTGAGCAACTTGCGCTTGATGTTAATACACATGATACTGCATCATTATGAACGGGAACATAGGAGTAAGTGGAATTTGTGGCGCCAGGAACGTCGTTTCCATTCACTTTCCACTGGTATAACGGGCTTGCGCCACCATTTACCGGTATCGCTGTATAAGTAACCGAAATTCCTGCACAAACCGGATTAGCAGATGCGGTAATTGAAACACCTAAAGGCAACAAAGAATTTACAGTTATAATCTTTGCCGGAGAAACAGCAGGATTGCCAGTTGCACACACAGCATTTGAGGTTAACTGACACGTTACAACGTCATTATTTGCGGGTATATAGGTATAAGTTGATGCGGTTGCGTCCACAATAGCGTTGTTTACTTTCCATTGATAAGTAGGAATTGTACCTCCATTTACCGGTGAAGCCGTCAAGGTCACATTAGTTCCTTCGCATACAACATTTGCTGAAGATGTTATTGAAACACTAACAGGCAGCGATGGCTTTACAATCACGGTTATCGGCGTTGATGTTGCCGGATTATTTGTAAAACAATTACCTGCCGCAGTAACCATGCAAGTTACCGAATCTCCAGTTAGAGGAGTATATATAAATGAAGCAGCGTTTGTTCCGGCATTAATGCTGTTTACTTTCCATTGATAAACCGGAGATGTTCCAGCATTATTTGCCGTTGCCGTATAAGTTACAGAGGTTCCGCCACATACATTATTTGCAGATGCTACTGTTGTAATTGAAACCAGAAGTATTGGGTTTATCGTCATTACAATCGGATTTGAAGTAGCATCGTTGCCTGTGGCACAGACTGCGTTAGAGGTCAAAACACAAGTCACAATATTGGTATTGCCGGGAATATATGAAAAGGTTGAATTGTTGACTCCAGCATTAATTCCGTTGATTTTCCATTGATAAACAGGATAATTTCCTCCATTTACAGCCGCTGCAGTAAATACAACGGAAGTTCCTGCACATGCCGGATTAGCTGACGCCAATATGGAAACACTTACAGCCGCCAAAGGGTTCACCATGATAGTAATTGCATTTGAAGTTGCAGGATTTCCGGATGGGCAAGTAGCGTTTGATGTAAGCGCGCAGGAAACAACATCGGTATTTGAAGGAGTATAGGAGTAGGTATCGCTGTTTGGACCAACATTATTACCATTTACCTTCCATTGAAAGAAAGGTAAAGATCCTCCATTGTTTGATGAAGCTGTAAAAGTAACTGTTGTTCCCGCACAAACCGATGTGGCTGATGCAGAAATGGAAACGCTAACCGGCAGCGTATGGTTCACTTTGACGTTGCCTGTATTGGATAAAGCCGGACTCCCTACGACACATGAGGCGCTTGATATTAATACGCAAGTTACATGATCGTTGGTTACCGGATTATATTCAAAGACCGGTAGGTTTAAACCCACATTTATCCCGTTAACTTTCCAGTGATATGTTGGCGTGTCGCCTCCATTAACAGGAAATGCAGTGTAGGTTACAGTGGATCCTGAACAAACCGAATCTTGTGAGGCAATTATAGAAATACTCACAGGAAGCGTAGGGTTTACAACCATAATAACATCGTTGGAAATCGCCTGAATTCCATTCGTGCAATTTTCACTTGAAATAGCTACGCATGTTATAGCATCATTATTTTCAGGGATATATGAATAATCTGCGCTACCGGAGCTAACTTTTTCCCCATTAACTTTCCATTCGTAAGCCGGGGTTGCCCCACCATTCGTAACCGTAGCCGTGAATGTAACCAAAGTTCCGACACAAACAGTGTCTGCTGACGCGCTAACGGAGACACTTAATGGTAACACAGGGTTTACTGTGTCGTGAATCGTATTTGATGTGGCGGGATTACCGGGAATATTCGGGATACTCGACGTCAATTTACAAACGATATAATCATTATTTTCCGGAGCGTCGGTGTAAGTATCGCTTGTTGCGCCTGAAATAATGCTTCCATTCACTTTCCATTGATAAATTGGAAATTCTCCTCCATTTCCGGGGGTTGCAGAATATGTTACCACAGTACCCTGACAAACGGCGCCAGCGGGATTAGCAGTAATAAAAACTGAAACAGGAGGGTGGTTTGATACGTGAGCAGGGATGGCGTTTGAGGTGGCAAAGTTCGTGGAGATACAGGCTTCGTTTGAGGTTAACGTACATATAATTGTATCATTATTCACCGGAGCAAACACAAAGATATTGCTGTTACCGCCTTTTTCCAACCCATTCACCCTCCATTGATAAACAGGAGAATTTCCTCCGTTTACAGGTGTTGCAGTATAGGTAACGCTTGTTTCCGGTAATACAACGCCAGCCGGGTCGGCTGAAATTGATACGCTCACGGTTTGAAGCGGGGTAACGGTAATAGTAACTGTGTTAGTAGGTAATGGACCTCCGCAAGTACCGGAGGCATTTTGTAATTGCCGGTAGTAAGTATTTACCGGTAGCAAGTCAGGTTGATAATTTAGTGCAGTAGCGCCCGATATAGAAGTAAAAGTACTATTATCTAATGATTTTTCCCACTGATAAATTGGATTAATACCATTTGTTGGCGCTATTCCATTTAACTGCGCAGCTATAGCGTTAACGCAAATTGTTTGATTAGCGCTAATTGATCCCACATACAACTGTGTATTTACCGTCATTGGAATCACATTTGAATTGGCAGGATTGCCGGTTGTACACAAAGCATTTGAAGTAAGCAGGCAAGATACATTATCGCTGTTTCCTGGGATATAAGCATAAGTAAAGTCATTATTGCCAACGATATTGTTGTTCACTTTCCATTGGTAAACCGGATTCTGTCCTGGATTTGCAGGAGTAGCCGTAAAAGTAACCGAAGAACCGGTACAAACAGGATTAGCAGAAGGCGAAATGGCAACAGCGACCGGTAACAACGGATTAACTGAAATTGTAATGGCGCCGGAAGTTGCCGGACTACCGGAAGCGCAAGTTTCAGATGTAGTAAGCACACAAACTACTGCATCATTACTGGCAGGAACATAAGTATAAGTTGCGTTTGAAGCGCCGGTAACTTCGCTTGAATTAACCTTCCACTTATAAACCGGAGAAGAACCCCCGTTTACCGCTGCGGCTGTAAAGGTAACTGAAGCGCCTGCACAAACAGAATTTGAAGTTGCAGAG
>JAPLDO010000056.1 GCA_026391715.1 Bacteroidota bacterium | reverse complement strand
GGGGTCAGTTATCCCTTCTTTGGGGAGGGGGTTGGGGGGTGGGGTCAGTTATCCCTTTTTGGGGATTGGGTTTGGGGGTGTTGTCCAATAAAGGACGATACGACAAACAGCAGTTTATGGTATTTTTAACTTTTCGGAATAAACTTAACCTTGCAAACAGCCAATTCTACTGATGAAAAGCGCCAATTCATTGAAAATTATTTATCCTTGCCTTCGGAGATAATACTTTTGGTGAATAATCTGTTCCCAAGAACTCAAAAAATGAAAAAGCTACTATTATTTTCCGTCATGCTCGCGGTAGTTCTTTCTTCATCTGCCCAGGAAAGTTTCATGGTTAAAACAGAAACAAGATATTGGGATGATTCAAAAACTTTTGCCGGATATACTCTTTTCGGAACGCGGGGAACAACCTATTTGATAGATTTGGAAGGGCATGTGATCCATACCTGGAACATCGGCACAAACCCGCGTTTTACCGAAGCCGGGACTTTGCTCGACGCCGTTGGCGGCAATCCCAGCAATCAGAATTTTTGGACTGAACTCGACTGGAACGGAAATGTGGTATGGCAATACGCCGAAACCCGTTCACTTTATCATGGGCATCATGATTTTGCCAAAATTTACAACCCAAAGCTTGGCGATTCGACTTTCATCTACATTTCCAATAAAGACCTTACCGCGCAGCAATGCCTCGACGCCGGATGCGACCCCGCAAACAATTACAACGGCGCCCAGATGGATGCAATTGTTGAGGTTGATATGCAGGGCAATATTGTTTGGGAATGGTGTTTCTTCGACCATGTTGTTCAGGATATTGATCCAACTAAACCCACTTATGGAATTATTGCAAACACGCCCGGAAAAATCAACCTGAATTTACGCGGCAATCCCGTAAAAAGCGACTGGATGCATTGCAACTCGCTTGATTATAACCAAACCCTCGATTTAATTGTCATTAATTCGGTTCACGGGGAATTCTATGTTATTGACCATGGCACTACATTCGTTCCAAACAATCCAGTCGGCAGTATTGCGCTTGCCGCGGGAAGTCTCGGAGATTTCAAATACCGTTTCGGCGATCCGGCAAAATACAACCAGGGCGATCCTCCTTCGGTACTGGATAATTGGGAAAAAGCAACTGCCGGCAACAAACAACTCGGAGGTTCGCACAATATTCAATGGATCAGGACAGGCTTGCCGGGCGAAGGAAATTTCCTGGTTTTTAATAATGCCCAGAATTTATTTGAGCTAACGCCTCAGTCGTACATTATCGAAATAAATCCGTTTTTAAACTCTTCGGGAATAAATACCGGAAATTTTGTGAATCCGCCATCTGCCGGTTATAATATCGTGAATTCGCCGGACGCCAATCTGATGAAGGAAAGGAAGAATGTATCGAAACAGATTGTCTGGCGCTATTCGAGTAAAAACAACACCTCCTTTTTCAGTACAATCGGTTCCGGCGCACAGCGATTGCCAAACGGGAATACCCTTGTATGTTCAATGAACGACGGTCATTTTTTTGAAGTTGCGCCTGCCGACACTTCCATAGTCTGGGAATATTTCAATCCGATGACGAGGAATGGGATAAAAACGATTAAGTCGGATAATTATCCTACTTACAACGGAGTATTCAGGGCATACCGGTATGCAGGCGATCACCCGGCGCTTGCAGGTCGCGATCTTACGCCCGGAGCAACAATGACCGGCAATATTCCCGATTATCTTACTCCTGTTGATCTTACGCTTGCAACAACCAGCGCCATTCAGAATGTAACTGTTTCAGGCGGACAAACAGAATGTTATGATGCAACTCAGACTATAACGGTAGCCGGCGGCGGAACTACCTTCGTGGTTCAAAACAATGGATCCGCTACTTTTATTTCAGGTCATAACATCCTGTTCCGCACAGGGGTTAAGGTTAAACCGGGCGGATACATGATAGGCTACATCACAACAAGCGGGGAATACTGCGCCGCGCAATCTTCATCCATGGCGACAACAATATCCGAAGATGATGAACATGAAATGAAGATTGGCTCCACGGCTTTTAGCGTCTATCCAAATCCAACACCGGGATCGGTTACACTCGAAACCAATGGAATCGGACTATCTGAAATGACTATTGCCAAAATTTATTCAGCGCAGGGCGTCCTGCTACTTTCCTTCACAATGACCGGGTCGCGCCAATACCGATTCTCTCTTGATGATCTTCCGGCAGGACTTTATGTTATCAGAGTTATCTCCGGGGGAAAAGCGGAAACCATTAAACTATTGAAAATAAATTAGTTGAAATTTATTATCATTAAAATTTGAACTTATATGAAAATTAAACTTCTATTTCTCGCGCTGATCGTTTTGCGATGTTTGCCTGCCAACGGACAAACAAGAACGATGGGAGTATTTCTGAATGATACGGCTCAGACATTCAATGGCTACACCTTGTTTGCGCCGAAACAAAACACCATGACCTACCTTATCAACAACGAAGGTAGAAAGATCAACGAATGGACGGCTTGTGCCTATCCTCCGGGACAATCGGTTTATCTTCTGGAAAACGGACATTTACTCAGGACATGCATGATCCAGAGCCAGCTTGGCACCGGCGGTGGAGAAGGTGGCAGAATTGAGGAATATGACTGGAACGACAGCCTTGTATGGTCGCTCGATTTTTCGACAAGTACCTATATGCAGCACCACGACATCAAGAAGCTGCCAAACGGCAACATCATCATGCTCGTTGTGGAGAAGAAAACCTACGCCGAAGTTATAGCAGCAGGGTTCGATCCGTCCAAACTGCAATCTGAAGTTACCCAGAAAGGATTTATGCTGCCCGACTATGTTGTGGAAATCCAGCCAATCTATCCATCTGGCGGAACCGTTGTGTGGGAATGGCATGTATGGGATCACCTGATCCAGGATTACGATCCTTCGAAATCAAACTATGGGTTAGTGAACGCTCACCCCGAATTGGTTGATTGCGACGGGGACCGCAGGCTGCTTCCGATTTTCTGGAATCATATTAACTCCATTGATTACAACCCGGCTTTGGATCAGATCGCCTTGAGCGTGCGAGGCAACAGCGAAGTCTGGATTATTGATCATAGCACAACCACGGCGCAGGCAGCCGGTCATTCCGGGGGCAACAGGGGAAAAGGCGGCGACCTGCTGTACCGCTGGGGAAATCCGTTGACATACAACACAGGAAATATCAGTAACCGGAAATATTTTGAGCAGCACGATGTGGAGTGGGTGAAACCCAATTGTCCGGGAGCCGGAAATCTGACATGCTACAACAATGGTCTTGGTCGTAATCCAAATTACTCAACGGTTGATGAAATCACCCCTCCGATTGATGCAAATGGAAATTACACTATCGTTTCAGGGTCGGCTTTTGGTCCAACCAATTTTACCTGGAGTTACACAGCCAATCCGCCGGCGTCGCTGTTCTCGACAAACATCTCAGGCGCGCAACGGCAGCCAAACGGCAATACGCTCATCTGCGAAGGCGGACACGGCGATTTCACCGAGGTTACAGCGGCGGGCGTACTTGTATGGAAATATATCTGTCCGGTTGACGACGACGGTCCTTTAATGCAGGGAGAAACGCTCCCGGTTAATCCCGTAAGATCGGATGAAACCATGAATTCTGTATTCAGAGTTTACCGGTATCCAACCGATTTTGCTGCATTCGCCGGAAAAGACATGACGCCCGGAGATTTCATCGAACTCTATTCAAAAAGCGAAATGGTTGTTATCCCAGCCGACACATTCAGCATGGGCGATCATCATGGATTTATAGATCCGGGACATCCGAGCGATGAAATTCCTGTTCATCCTGTGCAGTTGGATTCATTTATGATATCGGCTACAGAACTTTCAAATCAGGAGTTTTGCCTGTTTTTGAATGAAATGAACGACGACGGCGCGATCACGGTAAGCGACAGCAATGTTTTTATTACCGGAGATACCAACCTGATCTGTGAAGTTGGTCCTTCGGGAACATTCAGCAGAATCCAATGGAACGTGACCTCTTTCAGCGTGACTGCCAATAAATCGGATCATCCGATGGTGTGCGTCAGATGGCATGGCGCAATAGCTTACTGCAACTGGCTCAGCGCGAAATTCAGGTATGAACCATGTTACACCCTGTCTACCGGAGCGTGTGATTTCACCAAAAACGGATTTCGCCTGCCAACCGAAGCGGAATGGGAATATGCCGGCAGGGGCGGACATAAAAATCCATATTACAGGTATCCAAACGGAGACGCTATTGTTATAACTCAGGTAAATCTGCCAAATTCGGGCGATCCTTTTGAATCGGGCGCCTATCCCTATACAACACCGGTAGGATTTTATGACGGAACGCTGAAACAGAAAACGACCTATTCATGGTCTGGAAGCGCAACCACCTACCAAACCTCCGATGGAGCCAATGGATTCGGGTTGTATGATATGCAGGGAAACGTATGGGAACTCGTCAATGACTGGTACGGACAAAATTATTACAGCGTCAGTCCATACCATAATCCAACGGGACCCACATCAGGATTCATCATGCCCGACGGCAAACCTTACCGGGGCATGCGCGGCGGCAACTGGTATAACGGGCTGACAACCGGTGGGGTCAACGACGGACATTCCCGCGTTTCGAATCGGAATCCTTCCTACTACCGCGGTCCGCAGGATCCTATTCATCCCTGGTATCACATCGGTTTCCGTATAGCGAGGAGTTATCCCGCGCCGGATAAACAAAGCCTTATCAACATGAACATCATAAATGGGGAAGATACCTGTTTCGACGCAACGCAAACCATTACCGTTGCAGGAAACGGGAAAACCTTCACCGTTCATAGCGGTGGATCAGTAACGTTGATAGCCGGAGAGAAAATTGTCATTCTGCCGTCTGCCGTTGTCGTTTCAGGAGGTTATCTGCAAGCGTCAATTACCAGCAGCGGACAATACTGCGGTTCCCAAATGGCGTCAATGTTTTCCAATGTTGCATTCACTGATAACCTTACTCCAGTTGCAAATAGCGCCAGATCGGAACATCCATTTTTCAGGATTTACCCCAACCCGGTTTCGGAAAAACTTTATATCGAAATATTTGACGATGGGGAAAACGACATGAAAACGACAATGAAAATCTTCAATTTGTATGGACAAGAGGTGATTCAGGAGGTGTTTACCGGAATCACAACAAAGGAGATTTCATTGAAAAACCAGGCAAAAGGTATCTATATGATAAGTATCACGAAAGGATTACGAATTGAATCACAAATGATTGTCAAACTATAAAACCAGTTAAATATGAAAAAGTCACTATTAATTTCAGCTCTCCTATTTGTTTCGCTTGCTGTTCATGCCCAGGAAAGTTTCATGGTCAAAACAGAAACAAGATATTGGGATGATTCAAAAACCTTTGCCGGATATACGCTTTTCGGCACGCGGGGAACAACCTATTTGATTGACCTGGAAGGACATGTGATCCATACCTGGAACATCGGGACGAATCCCCGTTTTACAGAAGGAGGTACGCTGCTCGACGCCGTTGGCGGCAACCCAAGCAATCAGAATGTATGGAAAGAGGTTGACTGGAACGGGAATACAGTATGGCAATATACCGAAACCCGTTCACTCTATCATGGACATCATGATTTCACAAAGATTTATAACCCAAAACTTGGCGACTCGACATTTCTTTATATTGCAAACAAAGATTTGACGGCGCAGCAGTGCCTCGACGCCGGATGCGATCCGCAGTATGATTACACGGGAGCGCAAATGGACGCCATTGTTGAGGTTGACCAGCAGGGCAATGTGGTTTGGGAATGGTGTTTTTTTGACCATGTGGTTCAGGATATGTTTCCGTCCAAACCCACTTATGGCGTCATCGCGAATACCCCTGGCAGGATTGACCTGAATATCCGCGGAAATCGTGTGAAAAGCGACTGGATGCATTGCAATTCGCTTGATTATAACCAAACCCTCGATTTAATTGTCATCAATTCGGTACACGGGGAATTCTATGTTATTGATCATGGCAATACATTTGTCGCAAACAATCCGGCGAGCAGTATAGCGCTTGCTGCGGGCAGTCTGGGCGACTTCAAATACCGTTTCGGCGATCCGGCAAAATACGACCAGGGCGATCCTCCTTCGGTACTGGATAATTGGGAGAAAGCAACTGCCGGCAACAAACAACTCGGAGGCTCCCACGACATTCAATGGATTAAATCCGGTCTTCCCGGCGAAGGGAACTTCCTGGTATTTAATAATGCCCAAAACCTGTTTGAACTTACCCCGCAGTCATATATAATGGAGATCAATCCCTATTTGAATGCTGCCGGAGTGAACACCGGTCAGTTTGTAAATCCTCCCGATGCCGGTTATAACACTGTCGGCTCTCCCGACCCGAACCTGATGAAGGAAAACAAGAAGGTTTCAAAACAAATCGTCTGGAAATACTCCAGCAAAAACAACACCTCCTTTTACAGCACTATTGGCTCAAGCGCCCAGCGATTGCCAAACGGAAACACACTTGTATGCGCCATGAATGACGGACATTTTTTTGAGATATATCCATCCGACACCTCCATAGTTTGGGAATATACCAACCCAATGACAAGGAATGGTATAAAAAAGGTTAAGGTTGATAATTATCCTACATATAACGGGGTTTTCAGAGCTTACCGTTACGCTGCAACCGATCCCGGACTGATTGGACATGATCTTACCCCCGGAGCTACAATGACGGGCGATCCTCCAAGCTATTGGACTCCTGAAACTATCACCGATGTTCTGGAAAATAAAGGTAGCGGCGAACAGGGTAACGTCCTGGATCAGAATTATCCCAATCCCTTCAATCAAGCCACGACAATCGAATTCGACATTGCTGAACAGGCTATGGTAAGTCTGATAATCTATGATTTTTCAGGAAATCAGGTAAAATCACTGGTCAGTCAAAATCTGACTGCGGGAAATTATTCGCGGAACTGGGATGGGAAAAATGACCATGACACGCAAGTCGCAAGCGGGATGTACATTTATGTGCTGAAAGCAGATAATCAGCAACTCGCCAAAAAGATGATTTACTGCAAATAGCTTATGAATGATTGTTCAATAAGGGTAATGAGGCTTCTTTGTGTATAGTAAGCATTGTTAACCACTAAAATTGCCTTATGAAATTTTCCATCGGATTTGGTTTTTTCATCTGTCTCTTCAGTCACTTACTTTTTGGTCAGAATTATACGGAAATATTGGGCAGACCAACCAATTCATCTGTTACGATGAGCGCCCTGTTTGATCAGCCTTCAGAGGCATTTTGGGAATATGGCGTTTCGGCGGGAACCTATACTTTTACCACTTCCACCTTTACTACGGTTTCAGATACAGCCATCGAGGTTGATTTTATCAATCTGACCGCTGATACGAAATACTTTTACAGAACCAGATACAGACCGTTCGGAACAACAACCGCTTTTTCGGCAGGTCCGGAACGAACTTTTCACACCCAAAGATCGCCGGGAAGCGCCTTTTCTTTTGCCGTTGAAGCAGATCCGCATCTTGACACTAACACAATTGGCGAGGCTTATGCTTTGACGCTTCAGAATGTCCTCGCAAAAAGTCCCGATTTCCTTGTTGACCTTGGCGATATTTTCATGTCGGAAAAGCTTGCAGTCAAAACCCAGGCTAATATAACGGCGCGGCATCTGCTTTACCGTCCATACTTAGGCGCTTTATGCCATTCGGCGCCGCTCTATCTTGTAATTGGAAACCATGAAGGGGAGAATGGCTGGGTTTTAAACGGTACGCCCGATTGTCTTCCGGTTATGGCAACCAATACGCGAAAGTTATTTTATCCGAACCCTTATCCCAACTCATTTTATTCAGGGAATACAACGCCTGAAAACTTTGTAGGGCTTCGCGAAAATTACTATTCATGGGAATGGGGAAATGCCTTGTTCATCGTCCTGGATCCTTACTGGTTTACCACCGCCAAACCCGATTGGGGCTGGACGCTTGGCGAGGAGCAATACAACTGGTTTAAAAATGTCATCACATCAAGCGGCGCCAAATTCAAATTTGTGTTCTGTCATCAGTTGGTCGGCGGAAAAGGTAACGATGCCCGCGGAGGATCGGAATTTGCCGGTTTTTTTGAAAACGGAGGTGAAAATGCAGATTCAACCTGGGGGTTTGATACAAACCGCCCCGGTTGGGGTAAACCGATTCACGCCCTTATGGTGGAAAACAATGCAAATATTTACTTCCATGGACACGATCATTGCTACGCAAAGCAGGATAAAGACGGAATGGTTTATCAGGAAGTCCCACAGCCTTCATCCCGAAATATCACCAATTTTGTCGGGAGCCAGTATGGTTATGTGGATGGCGTTTTGTTGCCAAGCCGGGGATTTCTTCTGGTAACTGTTTCAGATTCAACCGCAACGGTTGATTACATCAAAACCTATCTTCCGAATGAAGTAACCGGCGGTCACAGCAACGGAGAGATAGCATATTCTTATACAATCAGATCAACCGTCACCGGAGTTGAAGAAAAAAATGAAATCGCAGGAACGTTTCAACTGGCACAAAATTATCCGAATCCGTTTACTTCCGAAACCGGAATCAGATATACAATACCAATGGCAGCCAATGTTCAGATAAAAGTTTTTGATATAACCGGAAGGGAAATAATGACGGTTGTTGATCAATATCAGCAGGCTGGAACTTATACCGTTTCGTTAAATTCCGGAAAACTATCACCCACCGGCGGTATTTACTATTACAGAATGATCGTTGGCAATTATTCGAAAACGATGAAAATGATTTGTGTCGGAAAAGATTGAAAAGATTGAAAAGATTGAATAGATTGGTTTACCATCTTTAGCTCTGCGGCTCTCTGCGTAAAAACTCAGCGGTTCTCTGCGGTTAAGTTTTTTTTTACCGCAGAGGAGTGCAAAGAAAACGCAAAGAGCCGCAGAGTAGCTAAATAATAATTAGGTGCACAAGCGGATAGTCATATTATTTACCAATGTAAATTTTTTACCAATGAAAAAAATCATCATCATTTTTATAATCGCTTTGTCGCTTAGCGAGACAAAAGCCCAGAAACTTCTTCCGTTCAGACTTCCTGATACCGGACAAACCGCAAGTTCTACCTCAACATACGGCGAGGATTCCGATTTCCTAATCAATCCTCCCTCTTTTACCGATAATGGCGATGGAACTGTTACCGATAACACAACAGGATTGATGTGGCAGAAAAGCGACGGAGGCGAAATGACCTGGGAAAATGCAGCAACTTTCTGTGGCAACCTTACATTGTCGGGGTATTCCAACTGGCGTCTGCCGACCGGCATTGAACTATTCAGCATCAATAATTATAACAATCTCAATCCTGCTTTAAATACTGTTTATTTCACCGCCACTGCGGCAGAATACTGGTGGACAAGTGAAACGCAGGTTGATTTGCCGACAAAAGTATGGGTTGTGAATGCCGGAGGCGGGATCGGAGCTCATCCGAAAACAGAGACAATAAGCGCGGGAGGAACAAAAAGATTTCATGTAAGGGCAGTCAGAAATCTGTTTTCGACAGTATTTTCCGCGCCCCATTTTACCGACAATGGCAATGAAACAATTACCGATAATTTTACGGGTCTCACCTGGCAGAAAATTCAGTCG
Source organism: Bacteroidota bacterium (assembly GCA_026391715.1). GTDB lineage: Bacteria > Bacteroidota > Bacteroidia > Bacteroidales > FEN-979 > CAIVAT01. Next base: position 2,631 of record JAPLDO010000056.1, on the reverse strand, counting down.
CCCACTACGTTGACCTGGGAAGAGGCGCTATTGTACGCAGAAACGACGTCGCTGGGAGGTAAAACTGACTGGAGGTTGCCAAATGTTAAGGAACTTCAATCGTTGAATGATGTAGCCTTGTTCAAACCATCCTTCAATAAAAACTATTTCCCATACATCCTGTCGGGTAATTACTGGTCTTCAACTTCAATGCAACAAACGAATACCAAAGCGTGGGATATCAATGTTGATTACGGAATTGTTTCATATAATGATAAGACCCAGAAGGAAAATGTTTTGCTTGTGCGGGGAGGTATGGATAACATTTCGCTAAACATATCAGAAGCGGCGATACCAGGCGGCGAATATATTATGGGCGATCATTTTGGTTATATTGATCCCAATCATCCAAGCGACGAACTTCCCGTTCACCTTGTCAAGGTTGATTCGTTTAACATGGCAAAAACTGAAACGTCGAACCAGCAGTTCCTTGCTTTTCTGAACTCATATTTGTTACAGGGATTGATAGAGGTCAGAAATAATACTGTTTACCTGACTGGCGGAAATGACATACTTTGTTACACAAATCAGTTTGAAGCCTGGTACAGCATTGGTTATGACGGGAGCGCATTTTCCATGGCAGATTTCCGGGCAAACCACCCAATGACGGGAGTTATGTGGTTCGGCGCTGCGACATGGTGCAACTGGTTGAGCCAGCAGAACGGCTTGCAGGAATGTTATGATCTCATTACGTGGGAATGTGATTTTACGAAAAATGGCTATCGTCTTCCTACCGAGGCAGAATGGGAATATGCAGGAAGAGGAGGACATTTGGATCCCTATTTGAATTATGAGAACAGCAATACTGTTGATACCCACCAGGCAAACCTTCCAAATTCGGGAGATCCTTATGAAACCGGCGCATATCCCCTTACCACGCCTGTAGGGTTTTATGACGGCGCGCTGAAACAAAAATCGGATTATAACTGGCCCGGAAGCGCAAACACTTATCAAACTTCTGATGGAGCCAATGGTTTCGGACTTTACGATATGCAAGGAAATGTGTGGGAACTTATCAACGACTGGTACGGACAGAATTATTACAGTCTCAGTCCATACAACAATCCGAAAGGTCCCGATGAAGGGTTTATCATGCCAGATGGAAAACCTTACCGGGGAATGCGCGGCGGGAACTGGTACAACGGCTATGATACTGCCGGGGTAAATGACGGTCATTCGCGGGTTTCAAACAGGAATCCCTCATACTATCGCGGACCGCAGGATCCAAACCATCCCTGGTATCATATCGGCTTCAGGGTTGTAAGAAAATATTCGGTTGTACTGGGAATGACTGATCCCGGTGGAACAAAATCGGAATCGTATAAACTTCTTCAAAACTATCCGAACCCGTTTTCAGGTTCAACAACCCTGAAATTCTACGCGCCGGAAGCATCGCATGTTACAATAATAATAAGCAATACGCTTGGCAGGGAAGTGGCGCGACTTCTTGACAATGAGGCAATCGCCGGCTGGCACACAATAACCTGGGATGCCGCTAACTCTGGCGGCGGGATATATTTCTGTACGCTTTCAACCGGTTCATATAAATCAACAAAAAAAATGATTCTTATAAAATAACTCTTTATGAAAAACAAACTCTTAATTATTGCGATGCTTGCTTTCCCGTTTGTCCAGGGTTTCTGCCAGGACAGAACGATGGGATTATTTATCAACGACACTTTAAACGCTTTCAACGGCTATACGTTGTTCGCCCCTAAGCAAAACACTATGACCTATCTTATCAACAACGAAGGGCGCAAGGTACATGAGTGGGATGCCAGTACATATCCTCCGGGTCAGGCGGTGTATCTTCTGGAAAACGGGAATTTACTTCGGACTTGCATGACTCAGGGGCAACTTGGCACCGGCGGCGGCGAGGGTGGAAGGGTTGAGGAATATGACTGGAATGATAATCTTGTGTGGGCGCTGGATTTTTCAACGCCGACCTATATGCAGCACCATGACGTCAAAAAACTGCCAAATGGCAATATTATCATGCTGGTAGTTGAGAAAAAAAGTTATGCAGAGGTATTGGCTGCTGGCTTTGATCCAAGCAAGCTAAATCCTGAGATTCAGCAAAAAGGATATATGCTGCCAGATTACGTTGTTGAAATACAACCAACATTTCCTGTCGGGGGAATTGTTGTATGGGAATGGCATGTATGGGATCATTTGATTCAGAATTATGATCCTGCGAAATCAAACTATGGAGTAGTAAATGCTCATCCTGAATTAATTGATTGCGACGGGGATCATCGGAATCTTCCGCTTTTCTGGAATCACATGAACAGCATTGATTACAACCCTGCATTTGATCAGATCGCCATGAGCGTCAGGGGAAATAGCGAGGTGTGGATTATAGATCACAGTACTACAACGGCACAGGCAGCCGGTCATTCCGGAGGGACTTTCGGAAAAGGCGGAGATCTTTTATATCGCTGGGGAAATCCTTTGACTTATGGCGCCGGCACGGTCAATAATCAAAAGTACTTTGAACAGCATGATGTGGAGTGGGTAAAGCCCGGTTGCCCTGGCGCAGGAAACCTCACTTGTTACAATAACGGTCTGGGGAGAACTCCCCTTTACTCTACT
>JAPLDO010000111.1 GCA_026391715.1 Bacteroidota bacterium | reverse complement strand
GTTTTAAAAACTGGCAATTCGGAGTTGGCGGGGTAACGTCATTGTTCCATGATACACTCATCATTATTGGTATCTTCTCACTTTTCTATGGAATTCTGCCTTTTGGCATGGAGGTAGATCAATCGTTCATTGCGGCGCTGTTGACCATCATCGGATACTCAATTATGGATACAGTTATTATCTTCGACAGGATCCGCGAATACAGGTCTCTTTACCCGAAACGCGATCTTGGACTGAATATAAACGCCGCCATCAACAGTACTCTTGGGCGTACCATTAATACCTCCGGCGTAACTTTGGTTACCCTTCTCACCATATTTATCTTTGGCGGCGAAGTTTTACGTGGTTTTACTTTCGCACTTATCATTGGGGTTGTAATTGGCACCTATTCTTCGGTATTTGTCGCCACTCCAATTGCCTACGATATTCTAAACTGGCAACAACGTCGAAAAGCTAAAAAAGAACCTCAGGTAAAATCCAAAGCCAAATAAACTGATTTTGCTGCAAGTTTTAAAAGGCTGTCCCATTTCTGCGGGCAGCCTTTTTTTCAGACCGGCATAAGACTTTTCTCTATATTTGTGCGTTAATAAAGCAATCCAATTTGCGATGACATGCGAAATACTTTAGTTTCTCTGCTAATTTTGCTTTTTATAGCTTCAACGGCAGGAGCCTATGCCCAGAACAGGTTTTCGAAAGCCGCTGACGCCGCTTTCAGTGATCAGTTGTATTTAACAGCCCTGCAAAAATATCAGAAGGCATATTCAAGGGTTAAAAGCAATAAAGCTGAACGCGACCGAATTTCTCTCCGTATCGCCGAATGCTACCGCATGATGAATAATACTAAAAAAGCAGAATCATCCTATAAAAGACTGATAAACAACCTCAAATATATCAAAGAAAACCCCAGAGTTCTACTCGCTTATGCCGATATGGTTAAAGTGAATGGTAACTACGAAGAGGCAATTAAACAATACCAGGCTTATAAAGAACTCGTTCCAAAAGACCTGAAAGCAGATATTGGTATCGAAACCTGTAAACAGGCTAAAGAATGGATGGAAAACCCTACCAAATATGACGTCAAATGGGAGAAAATGCTCAATACCAAAGAAGACGATTTTGCCGCCGCTTATGCAGATAAAAAATTTGGATCTATCATTTTTACATCCGACCGCAATGGCGCGAAAGGCAGAAATGTGGACAACTGGACAGGTCTCGGTTTTTCCGATTTCTTTTACTCCCGGAAAGACGCCAAGCAGGCATGGAGTAAGCCCGCGCTGGCAGATGACGGCGACATGATCAACTCAAAAGCTAACGACGGCGTTGGGCAGTTTAACCCACGTTTCTCAGGTTTTTATTTTACCCGTTGCTGGAATGACCCAAAAAAGAAAAACGGTTGTGCAATTTTTAAAGCAAGCCGTCAGGGCGTGAAAACCTGGAGTGAACCTGAAATGGTTGATCTGGGCGGCGACTCTACATGGGTAATGGGTCACCCAAGTGTTGCCTCCGATGAAACAATCTATTTTTCTGCCGATCTCCCCTCAGGCTATGGCGGTAAAGATATATGGATGGCAAGAAAAGATAAAAAAGGCGGTAAATACATAAAAACCAATCTGGGACCTGCCATAAACACCGAAGGAGATGAATTGTTCCCTTTCATCAGAAACGACAGCATTTTGTATTTTGCGTCCAACGGTCGTCCCGGTATGGGCGGACTCGACATATTCTTCTCGATAAAATCCAAAAATAATAAAGGCGCCGATTACCAGTGGCCAGCCACAACAAAAAGTGGAACATCTGCAAATTCAGAAATCATCAGCAACCATTAGCGGCGCTACTTCCGACAGATACGAGGCGAACACCAATGCAAGCTCATTAGGCTGGAGCCGGGCTGAAAACATGCGTTATCCTATCAATTCAGCCGCCGATGACTTTGCGATTGTTTTCAATGGCGAAGAATCAGAAGAGGGTTTCATTTCCTCAAACCGCCCCGGAGGTAAAGGTCGTGATGATATTTATTCATTTGTTATTCCGCCTGTATATTTTACACTTGAAGGCATTATCACCGACGACCGTACACTTCAACCAATTCAAGGCGCGAAAGTCAGGATTGTCGGAACAAACGGTCGCGCTCTCGAATACAAAACCGATGAAAAAGGTCATTACGGGTTTAACAAAATGCAAATTGCAATCAATACAACTTATGACATTTTCGTTACGATGAAGGATTACTTCAATGAAAAGGGACGGGAAACTACGGTTGGACTTGAAAAAAGCAAGGATCTGGTTCGTAATTTCGTTCTTAGACCAATTCCTAAGAAACCGGTGGTATTACCCGACATTCTTTACGACCTCGCTAAATGGGATTTGAAACCACAATACCGCGATTCCCTTCAGGGATTGATTGAAACTCTTGACGCTAATGAAACCATTGTTATTGAACTGGCGTCGCACACCGACTCGCGCGATAGCGATGAACGTAATGATATCCTTTCCCAGAAACGCGCCCAAAGCGTTGTTGACTATCTGATCTCCCGCGGAATTGACCCGGAGAGACTCATTGCCAGAGGATATGGCGAACGCGTTCCACGAGCGCTTTCAAGGGATGTTACCAGGGAAGGATATACATTTAAAACAGGGATAATCCTGAATGATTCTGTAATCAATCTTCTCGCATCGGCGAATATTAAAGAAGCGGCGCATCAGTTAAACCGTCGCAGTGAGTTTTCAATACTTCGCAACGATTTTGTACCCAAAACAAGGATTTCCAAAAACACGCCAGCTCCCAAAATCGAAGTGGTAACAGCGCCGGATGAAAACAAAGTGACTTTCACTAAAACCAAGGATGGCTTACGCGAAGGAACCTGTTATATCAATGGAATGACAAATACTTTCGCCTTTGATCTAAAGGAAAAAGAGGTCTATATTTCACCCGCGCTGACCTTGAAATTTCTGAGAGATGGCGTGATTGATAAAACAAGTTTTGAAGGCGATCCTACCAAGATCATTGGCGAAGGGTTTGTGGCAGATAAGGCTGTACTTACTCTTGGCGAAATCCGCATAGGCAAAAACGCCGTGAAAGGAATAAAAGCAACCGTCAACAAAAAGATTTCCTCGTTGCTTTTTGGCGATAACACGCTTAAGAAGTTCGGAAAATACAGCATTGATGATGCAAGCGGCGAGATCATCTTTGAATGAACACTCAATCCCGATATGAACAACGCGGCGTTTCCCCATCAAAGGAAGACGTTCATGCAGCCATAAAAAAAATCGGGAAAGGGTTGTTTCCTAAAACCTTTTGCAAAATTATTCCCGATATTCTAACCGGAGATGAAGCCTGGTGTAATATCATGCATGCCGACGGCGCCGGCACAAAATCCTCACTTGCCTACATTTACTGGAAAGAAACCGGCGATTTATCGGTTTGGCGCGGCATTGCCCAGGATGCCATTGTGATGAACCTCGACGATCTTCTTTGCGTTGGGGCAACAGATAATATACTTCTTTCCTCCACTATCGGTAGAAACAAAAACCTCATTCCCGGCGAGGTAATCGCTGAAATAATTTCCGGTACGGAAGATTTTCTGGGATTACTGCGAAACCTGGGCGTCGGAATTTGGTCAACTGGCGGTGAAACCGCTGATGTAGGCGACCTTGTCAGAACCGTCATTGTTGATTCAACCGTGATATGCAGGATGGAACGCAACAAGGTAATCAACAACGCCATGATTGCTCCTGGCGATGTAATCGTGGGACTTTCTTCATCAGGTCAGGCTACCTACGAAACAGCTTACAACGGAGGCATGGGCAGCAACGGGCTTACCTCGGCTCGGCACGATGTGCTGACTGGGATATATACGTCCACTTACCCCGAAAGTTTCGACAATTTAATTCCTCATAATTTGGTTTATGCCGGTCATAAAAGGCTCACCGACGAAACCGCTATTTCAGGCGTTAATGTTGGGAAACTGCTTCTTTCGCCCACAAGAACCTACGCCCCGGTGATTAAAAATATTCTCGACCGCCACCGTGCCGATATTCATGGTATGGTTCACTGTAGCGGAGGCGGACAGACCAAGATCCTCAATTTTATTGACAATTTGCATGTTATAAAAGATAATCTTTTCCCGGTGAACCCGCTTTTCCGACTAATTCAAACTGAATCGGGAACTCCGTGGCAGGAGATGTACAGAGTTTTCAATATGGGACATCGGATGGAATTGTATATCCCCGCAAGTATCGCCGCTTCCATCATCGCTATTGCGCAGTCGTTTAATATTGAAGCGCGAATTATTGGACACAGCGAAGCTGCATCCTCAACAAAACTCACCATTCAATCGGAATACGGGAAATTCACCTGGTAGCAATTATTTTTATTCCCTTGGAAATGGTTAACTTTGCACTCCCATTTCAATTATATATATGTTAGACAAATTAAAGGCTATTCACGAGCGGTTTGAAGCCATTCAGGCAGAGGTAAACGATCCTGCGGTGATTGGCGATATGAAGCGTTATATCAAACTCAATAAAGACTATAAGGAACTTCTGCCAATCATGGAAGGGTTTGAAAAATACAAGAATATTCTCGCCAACATTGACAATGCCAAGGATATCATCCACAACGAAAAGGATGAAGAATTTCGCAGCATGGCAAAGGAGGAGTTGAATATTCTGGTTTCAGATAAAGATCGTCTTGAGGAAGAGATTCGCATGATGCTCATCCCTGCCGACCCCGAAGACGAAAAAAATGCCGTAATTGAAATTCGCGCAGGAACCGGCGGTGATGAAGCCAGCATTTTCGCTGGCGAACTTTACAGGATGTATAGTAAATTCTCGGAAGCGAAACGTTGGAAAGTTGACCTCGTTGATTTCACCGAAGGTACCATGGGAGGTTTCAAAGAGATAATTTTCAATATTTCCGGCGTCAATGTTTATGGTCAGATGAAATATGAATCGGGAGTGCATCGCGTTCAACGCGTTCCGCAAACTGAAACACAAGGGCGCGTACACACCTCTGCTGCCACCGTTGCCGTATTGCCTGAAGCCGATGAATTTGATGTGGAAATAAAACAGTCGGATGTGCGTAAAGATACATTCTGCTCTTCAGGACCTGGCGGACAATCGGTGAATACTACATATTCGGCAATCAGGCTTACTCATATTCCTTCCGGGATCGTAGTTTCATGTCAGGATGAGAAATCACAAATCAAGAATTTCGATAAAGCGATGAAGGTTCTCCGTACAAGGTTGTACGAACTGGAGCATCAGAAATACCTCGATGAAATTTCCAAAAAAAGGAAAACAATGGTCTCAACCGGCGACCGCTCGGCAAAAATCCGCACTTACAATTACCCCCAAAGCCGCGTTACCGATCACCGTATCAACATGACCATGTACAATCTTCCGGTTGTGCTTGATGGAGAAGTCCAGCCTTTGATTGATGGATTGCAACTGGCCGAGAATGCGGAAAGGTTGAAGGAAGCTGGAAGCAATTAGGGTTGCAAAATAGCGAAAAAATCCCAAATCACAAATCACAAAATCCGAAATCATTCATGAATCGCAGCGCGCTTGTTAAACTTATTTTCACAAAAAAGACTTTTCTCTGCATTGGATTGGATACTGATTTGTCTAAGATTCCTCAACATTTGCTGGAAAAAGAAGATCCGATTTTTGAATTTAATAAAGCCATTATTGACGCCACTAATGATCTGGCAATTGCATACAAACCAAATTTTGCATTTTATGAATGTTGCGGAACAAAGGGATGGAACAGTTTAACAAGAACGATCAGTTACCTCAATGAAAAATATGCTGACAAGGTATTCACTATTGCCGACGCCAAACGCGGAGATATTGGGAATACATCGCAACAGTATGCCAAAGCCATGTTTGATCCTGCCGCTTCAGGAATGAATTTCGACGCAGTAACCGTTGCGCCCTACATGGGTGAAGATTCTGTAAAGCCATTCCTCTCCTACCCAGGCAAATGGATCATTGTGCTGGCTTTAACATCCAACAAAGGCGCCGCCGATTTTCAGTTTTTCAGAAACGCCGATCACCGCCTTTTCGAAGAGGTATTATTAAAATCGCAGCTTTGGGGAACCAACGAAAATATGATGTATGTTGTTGGCGCCACACAGGCTGAAATGCTAAGCGATATCAGAAAAATTGTTCCCAACCATTTTTTGCTGGTTCCAGGCGTCGGCGCTCAGGGAGGCAGTTTACAGGATGTTGCAAAATATGGACTTACAAAGGATTGTGGCTTGATAGTCAATTCGTCAAGGAATATCATTTATGCCTCGGCAGGAATTGATTTCGATCAAAAAGCCAGGGAGGAAGCTGCGAAGATACAGCAGGAGATGGAAGGAATACTCAATATTCCATGCCGGTAAGGCTGATATCAGATAAGCCCCTGCCAATTGATACCAATATCTGTAAATGAATTTCGGATATGTGCGGTCAGCGATAACGGAAGGTCGCCTTTCTCTAAAAAGCTAATATTTTCTTTTAAATGTTTAATACTGGATGTTCCTGTTATAATGGCTGAAACATGGGGAGTAAATGCTGAAAACCTTAGCGCCAGTTCATTCCAGGAAAGTCCGTGCGCATAAGGTTTCATTTTGTGAAACCGGTCATAATATTCTGCATGTCCATGACCGTCAGGGCGGGAGTGATAACGCCAAACGGCATTTCCGAGAGGACGTTTCGCAATAATTCCCATACCCAAAGCAGTTGCTTCCGGTAAAGCCCATTCAAGGCACTTTTGATCAACAAGATTTACCGAGCATTGAATACTTCCAAATCTTTTACTTTCAATGGCATAAGCAAGGGCGTCGTTTTCGCCAGAGTATGCTATCACGCGTATTTTTCCCTGCTCCCGCGCTTTTTCAAGCGCAGTAATAGCTTCACCACGCTCCAATACCCATTTTTCACAGGAATGAAGGTGAACTATGTCAATATAATCGGTTTTCAAACGAATTAGCGATTCCTCAATCGTGCCAATAGTTGCCTCATAACTCCAGTCGGGTTTGTCGTGATAAGTATATCCAACTTTAGTTGATAAAACAAATTCACTCCTCCTGTGGGACAAATATTTTCCAATTCTGTATTCTGATTCGCCGTATGATCTTGCAGTGTCAATGAGGTTTATCCCTAGTTCCGGAAGTGCATTCAGTATTCTTTCAATCATCTTCTCATCCTGATTTGGATCGCCAATATGACCACCGCCAAATCCTAAAACAGAAACATCAATACCAGTATTTCCAAATGGTCTGTATTTCATGGATATTATTGTTTCAAAAAATATCTACTTTCGGTGTTATAAACTATTTGCAAAACTGATACCCGCTTAACAGCCTTTTTGGCAAAAATATTCAATCATGAAAACGCCAGGCTATCCCGAATTTGAATGCCCCATCCGGCATCGGATAATCAGGCGTTGTATAGTAATCGCGTCCCATTAAACCAGCGTTAAAATGAGTATATGTTACAAAAAACCGGGCGCGCTGAATTTTCATATTGATAAAAAAATCCATATATAAATAATTCCCGATCTCTTTGCTATCCTGAATGTAAAATGACCTTATGGCAGGATTATAGCTGTCGGCATAATAGGATGTGTTATAAAAAAAATTCAAACCAGGCTGAAGGGTTGCAGCTCCATTAAACAGTGGTTGAGTATAATAAATGGTTACATTTCCCATAAAAACAGGAAGCCTCAAAACATTAGTACCTTGTACAGTCTGATAAATTAACCTCATGTTGAGCTTAAACCTCCAGAAATCAGCGTTTGTGTTAAAATAAACTCTAATATGTCCAAATTCCTGTGTGAGCTGACCGGGTTTGCTGGTAGAATCAAGATAAATAAAATTGTTGATACGACTAATGTCAAAACCTGTTTCAAAGTACTTCAATGAATAAGAAAACCCTGTAAATATGAGACTTTGTTTTTGCCAGGTGGTATCCCATTGAAAATTATTTCCTAAGTAATGTGCGTAAAACCATCCGGGTTGCTGAGATAAAATGCAAGCAGTGATAGAAATTATTCCTCCATTTCTTTTAATTTTTCCAAGTATAGAGATTAATTTTGCCTGCAAATGAAAATCTCCTTCGTTATAATCACCAACGACGTAGTCGCTGGTAGCGGTTAATTTAAGGCTTTCGAAAGGGGTAAAACTGATAGCGGCATGTGGGATGTATTGGAAAAAGGTGTTTCGAATGCCATAAAGATCGACCTCCGTATATTGCTGCTTAATACCGGCTTCAATCTGAAAAATTCTGGGTTTCATGCCAATTTTAAAACTCGGGTTTGACCATATCAGCATGTTAGTGATTTGTTTTATGGTAACAGAATCAAATGTTTTTTCAAAATCTAAAACAGGAGGGGGGAAGAAACCACTATCTGATTGACTGTCTATAAAATTCTGAATTTGTCGGTTATATTGAAAAGAGTATGACAAGCGACCAAGGTCAAAACCTGCGGAATTATCTAAAACCGTATCTTTGGAATTGGATTGATGCCTGGTAAGATCAAAATAATGTTTCATAAAAAATCCTGTTTCCCTGATTCTGTTTTCGGCAGAATGCAGGTTTACGGGAATTACGAGTCTGTTTGTTTCAATATTATTTATAAAAAGGCTATCTGATATAATTCCCCCGTTTTCATAATTACGAATACGGTTGATAGTAAAATTGGCAATAACGCCGTAACGTTTATTTTTCGTAAAGAATTGCGAAGTCAGAGCAAAATTAATATGGTTGGTTCTTTGTCGCGTGTACGCTCCTGGAGCGTTCGTAACACGAAGATCGAATCCAAGGTTAAGGCTTCTGTATAAATTTCTGCTGAATATTGCATGAAAGTTCTGTTCTTTTTTTGCCCCCTGGATATATGTCAATTCAGTATAGGTTTTGTCAACCTTATAATATTTAACGCTGTCATTTTGATAAAGATAGCAATCAAAGCTATGAATGCCGTAGTCGAAGCCGCTATCTGTAAACCATGGTATAGGGGTCAATGACCTGTAACTCTGTCCAATATTACCAAGTGTGCAAAAGAAGCGATCATTTTTAAAAAGAGGATCATAATTCTGAAATCCTTCTATTGCAGTATCATTGGTAATTAGGATGAGTTTTCCCAGTTTTTCAAAGTTACTATGGAAGTAGGAGACCCTCGTGGAATCTCGATGTTTAAATAATGAATCCTGACGCATTTTACTCCGAGTAGTGGCTTCAGTTACAACAGATGTGGAAGTGGTATCAGGTTTATTCGACGCCCCTATTTTATGACCGTATTTACCTCTAACAGTATCTATTCTTTGTAAAGAAGCATCAGATGACTGCGAGTATCCAGCAGCATTGTAGAAGCATAAAAGTACCAGTATGGTTAAGAAAAGGAGACGCAGCTTAACAGGGAACATCCAGTGAACAGAAATTTGCAACAAAATTAACAATAATAAGGGTATCAAGGAAAAGTTAAGGGCAAAAAAAAACCCAGCAAAGGAGCTG
>JAPLDO010000215.1 GCA_026391715.1 Bacteroidota bacterium | reverse complement strand
GAAAAATGGGTGCAAAGGTACAAATTAGTCTTTACCTGTTACTGTATTCCTTTGCGGCTTTTACAAAACTTACAAAAAGGGGATGAGGTCTCGCTACCGTGCTTTTATATTCAGGATGAAACTGCACGCCGATAAACCAGGGATGATCGGAAAGTTCAATGATTTCAATCAAATTGTCTTTTTCATTCAATCCAACCGGGTTCATACCGGCATTTTGATATTTTTCGAGATAATCATTGTTAAATTCAAAACGATGACGGTGGCGTTCATGCACCAGATCCTCTTTATATATCTGATGAACGAGCGAGCCAGGTTTTAACCGGCAGGGATAAGCGCCAAGTCGCATCGTGCCGCCCAAACCCGCGATCTTCTTTTGCATCTCCATTATATCTATTACCGGATAAGGCGTTAATTTATTGAATTCAGTGGAATGAGCTCCGGTTAGCCCCAGCACATTCCGTCCAAATTCAATTACGGCGCATTGCATGCCGAGGCAAATCCCAAAAAACGGAATTTTATGTACGCGGGCAAACCGGATGGCAGTGATTTTTCCCTCAATCCCTCGCTCGCCAAAACCGGGAGCTACCAAAATCCCATCAAGATTTCCGAGCTTTTCGGTTACGTTTGTTTCATCAATGAACTCCGAATGAATACTCTTGATTTTCACCTTTACGCCGTTTACTGTTCCGGCATGAATAAACGATTCGTTGATAGATTTATAAGCGTCTTTCAACTCAACATATTTCCCCACAAGTCCGATATTTACTTCACCGGTGGGATGTTTCAACGCATATAAAAATTGGTTCCAGTCGGTAAGGTCAGGTTCCTGATCGAAAGGCATATTAGTCAGTTTTAATATCTCCTGATCAAGATTTTCCTGACGCATCAGAATCGGCACATCGTATATCGTTTCAGCGTCAATACATTCAATTACCGCCGATGGGCTGACATTACAAAACAAAGCTATCTTGGTTCTGATTCCCTCCGAAAGATGTTTTTCGGTGCGACAAACAATAATATCCGGCTGAACGCCAGATTCGAGTAGCGTTTTAACCGAATGTTGAGTGGGTTTAGTCTTCAACTCGCCGGCGGCTGCAAGGTACGGAACCAACGTGAGGTGAACTACCACACAGTCGCGCCCCAGTTCCCACCGCATCTGTCTCACGGCTTCAATAAACGGCAGGGATTCAATATCGCCTACCGTTCCTCCAATCTCGGTGATAATGAAATCATAGTCGCCGCGTTTGGCAAGCAGTTTGATTCTGTGTTTTATTTCATCGGTAATGTGAGGAATCACCTGAACTGTTTCGCCAAGATATTCGCCTTTCCGCTCTCTCGTAATTACCGATTGATAAACGACGCCTGTTGTAACGTTATTTGCCTGTGAAGTAGGGACGTTTGAAAACCGTTCATAATGACCGAGGTCAAGATCTGTTTCAGCGCCATCGTCGGTAACAAAACATTCGCCATGTTCGTAAGGATTTAGTGTACCTGGATCAATATTTATATATGGATCAAGTTTCTGGATGTTAACGGTAAAGCCGCGCGCAACAAGCAGTTTGGCAATGGAAGAGGAGATAATCCCCTTTCCCAATGAGGATGTCACTCCGCCTGTGACGAAAATATACTTGGTTTTATTCATTAAATAAAAGATTGTTTTAATCAGGTGAACCCGTGCAAAATTACATTTAAAATCAAGACATGGGAGGGTTCCTTCTCCCGGAACCGCATTTTTTCTTCCAAACGCCGGGTTGATCAATGTTGCGTTTGACACACAGTATTTCGGAGGCAATCTCCTCGATGGGCTTGTTGGTTACATGAATTACAGGCCATTCTAACCGCCTGAAAATATCATGGGCATGATTTAATTCGCGCCTGACAAATTCGACGGAAGTATATTCGCCCGAAGAACCGCCAAGGTAAATTTGTCTTGCCTCCCTGAGACCCGACAGCTCATGTGGCTGCGTCATTAGTCCCATCACATTACCTTTTGGTAAATTCATCAGCGACTCCGGTAATTCTATTCCCATCACAATGGGATAATTGGCGACAAACCAACCTTTGAAAGCGAGGTACATGCTTAGCGGCGTTTTGAAAGTTCTTGAAACGCCTACCAGAACTATCTCAGCCCTGTCGTACTCTTGGTCGCGCTGTCCGTCGTCATGATTGAATGCAAATTGCATGGCGTCAATGCGTTTGAAGTACTCCTGGTTGAGGTTGTGAAACAATCCCGGCACGCCCAGCGGAGAATGTTCAAAAAAATCGGCGAGCTTGCTGAGCATAGGTCCCATCAGGTCAATCGAACTTACGTTGTGAATACGACTGATTCTGACCATCTGCTCGCGGAGATTATCAGAAACAAGAGTATGAACAATAAACGATTTTTCGACGGCAGCCTCTCTTACTACCTCCTCTATCTGATCAATATCAAGCACATCTCTTCGAAGGATAACCTCCGGGTGAGGCTCAGGAAATTGGGTCAAAGCTGCCTTCAAAGCCTGTTTTGCCGTCCGTCCCGTTCCATCGGAAACAACGAATATCTTGTTCATGGCGTTGAATTTATCATGGTTGTTATTTTTTCTTTCTCGGATTCTGCCGATTATCAAAAAATAATATCAGTAATATTTTATCGTTTTTTATCCTCGCTCTTTTTGACCAAACAATTCTTAAAGCCATTTGGAATATTTTTTCTTCATATCCTCATGAGAAATGAGATTATCTGGATTTTCAGACTCCTCATTAGCTTTTAACAACTCCTCGACCTCATCTTCTGATAGCATTGCCCATAATCTTCCATCTTTAGACGCCCTTTTTCGTAACATCAATTCGTAAAATTCTTGTAGCAGATTCTCATTCTCTATACTGTCAATAAGATGATGAAAATTATTTTTTAATTCGAAAGTTGTCATGGCTTATAATGTTTAGCACAAAGATAACATGGTTTACTTCAAGCGCCAAATATTTAACGCTATTTGCCCTAACCGGCGAAATAATTTTTTATGACTATCCGCTTGTGTACCTAATAATTATTTAGCTTCTCTGCGGCTCTTTGCGGTTTCTTTGCGTACTCTGCGGTAAAAAAAGGTTTAACCGCAGAGAACCGCTGAGTTTTTCCGCAGAGAGCCGCAAAGCTAAAGATTGTCATAAATCTATACGGTATCCAACAACCAACTTTACTTCCTTGTAAACTAATGGCAAAGGCTTTTGTTTTTCAACTTTTAGACCAGTCTTTTGTAGTTCGTAAAACAAGCATTCAAGGTAAGCGCTTTCAAGCAAACCCGGTCAAGCGATTTATGAACCTCAATTGCACAACCGATTATCTTTTCTGAAATCTCATTTTCTATCATAAATAACTTTTTATAAGGTTTGCTTTGTTTAGGTATTAAAAAGGATAGTCATATAATTTTTAAATAAGCCGGGAAATAAAAATCCAGCATTATTTTTCAGTGCCTTATAAAATCGTAATTTTGCCGATTCTTAAAAAATGAAGCAAACAACAAAATATCTGGATTTTAAAACATCAAATTAAAACAATCAATCATGGGAACTATCAAAATTGGAATTAATGGCTTCGGACGAATCGGACGCCTTACCTATCGCGCTCTTTTATCAAAAACCAATGTTGAAGTGGTTGCGATTAACGATCTTACAGACGCCAAAACGCTTGCGCATCTTTTTAAATATGATTCCGTTCACGGAAAATTTAATGGAGAAGTAGCAGTTGAAGGGGACTCGATTATCATTAATGGACATAAGATGAAAGTCATGGCGGAAAGAGATCCGGCAAATCTCCCCTGGGCTGCTCTGGGCGTGGATATAGTTGTTGAATGTACCGGCATTTTCCGCACCCGCGAAAAATTGTCGAAACATCTCACCGCCGGCGCTAAAAAGGTGCTACTGTCAGTGCCTTCCGATAACAAGGAAGATGTTGACGCCACCATCGTTCTCGGCGTAAATGACGATACTCTTACTCCCGGAATGAAGTTGATCTCCAATGCTTCCTGCACAACCAACTGTCTTGGTCCGATTGCCAAGGTGCTCAACGACAGCTTTGGCATTAAAAAAGGGCTGATGAACACAATCCACAGCTACACCAACGACCAGATTATCCTCGACGCGCCTCACAAGGATCTTCGCCGCGCCCGCGCCGCCGCTATGTCAATTATCCCAACCAAAACCGGCGCGGCAAAAGCCATTGGTTTGGTTATTCCCGATCTTGACGGAAAAATGGACGGCTTTGCAGTTCGCGTTCCTACCCCCGACGGATCTCTTGTTGACCTCACCTGTGTATTGAACCGCGAGGTTACCAAAGAAGAAATCCATGCCGCTATGAAAGCCGCCGCAAACGGTCCGATGAAAGGCGTGCTTGAATATCTCGAAGAACCGCTGGTAAGTTGCGATATTATTGGAAATTCGCACTCCTCCATTTTCGACTCCGGATTGACGAAAGTCCTCGGCGGCGACATGGTTAAAGTAATTGCCTGGTACGACAACGAGTATGGCTATTCATGTCGTCTTGCCGACCTCGTTGTGCGGATGGGATAGTACCGGACAATTCAAAACAAGGCTGAATCAATAAAAAGCCGTTCGCTTGCGGACGGCTTTTTTATTAAAGAAACGAGCGCTTATTAACCGCTAATTGGTTGCCCCTTCTTCCCCGCGAAAAGATCAAATTTCAGGAACCGGCATTCCAGCGGACCATTGAAAATCGGGATTCTTCTTGAAGGGCGTAATCCAATGAATTTGACAGATTCGAGGTCGGAGGAGATAAGCCAGGCAGTATATCCGGCATATTTACGCTTCAGCGTATCGCCAATCATCTTATAGAAAGCAAGTGAATCCTCGATTTTGATTCGTTCATCATACGGCGGATTTGAGATAATGAACCCTTTTTCGAAAGGCGGCTCTGATTCTTCAAACGCTATTACTTCGAGCGAAACATCCTCGTACAAGCCGGCAAAACGCAGGTTTTCGCCTGCCGACTCAATGGCTCTTGCCGACCAGTCGGAACCATGAAACTGCAACTTTGGATTTGTTATCAACACATTACAATTATCTTTGACTTTGTCCCAGAGGGTTTGATCAAAGTCGCGCCATCTCATAAAGCCCCACGCTTCACGGAAATAGCCGGCAGGTATATGCTTTGCCAGCATTGCCGCTTCGATGAGCAGGGTGCCTGAACCGCACATCGGATCAATTAACGGCGCAACGGAATCCCATCCAGAAAGTTTTATCAACCCTGCCGCCAGGACTTCATTGATCGGCGCAGGTCCGGTACTCTTTCTGTATCCGCGGCGGTGAAGCGATTGACCCGATGAATCAAGCGCGACCGTGCATAAATCCTTAAAAAGATGGACATTGATCTTCAGGTCGGGATTATCGAGATCAACAGAAGGACGTTTACCGGTTTTGTCGCGGATACGGTCAACCACCGCATCTTTTGATCGTTGCGCCACAAACTGTGAATTCGTAAAAACGGTATAGGAAATAACGGCGTCAATGGCGAGCGAATGATCGGCGTCGAGATACTCCTCCCATGGAAAGGCATAAATTTGATCATAAAGATCCTTCTGTTCGATGATCTCGAAATGAAACAAAGGCTTTAAAATTCTCAGTGCAGTCCTACAGGAATAATTGACTTTGTACATCAATTCTGTGTCGGCAATGAAAGAAACTGCGCGGTTCAGTTTCAGGATATCGGTAGCGCCAAGCTCCAGAAGTTCTGCCGACAGTACATCCTCAAGACCCGAAATAGTCTTGGCAATCAGGGGAAAGGTTTTAATTAAACTCATGGATCATGGTTGGGATTAATTATCCTGCAAATTACGATAATTTTTTACCTTTGGAAAAAATCGTTTTCTATGAACATTCGGTTGCTGGCAGGCATTGTTTTCCTGCTTTCCTCTGTCAATTGTCTTTTCTCACAGAATTCATACCTTGTCTCCGGCAAGGTCATTGATGCAAACACCAGGGAATCTTTGCCCTTTGTGAACATTGTGATCAATAGCAGCAATCAGGGAGGCGCCACTGATATTGATGGTAAATTCACACTCAGGGCATTTATACCAGTGCAATCGTTAAGAATGACATACGTTGGTTACGAACCTAAAAACGCGACAATTTCCGGACAGACCAAAGACCTTGTCGTTCAGATGGTCAGAAAAGATATTGATCTGCGGGAGGTTGAAATTCTTCCCGGCATCAACCCCGCTCATCGCGTCATCCGCAATGCCATTGATAACCGCGATATCAACGACCCTGAAAAGGTGAAAAGTTTTTCATATACCGCTTACGACAAGACCATTTTCACTGCTGATACGGACACAAACATCAGGAACGATTTTGCTTCATTGATTGATACAACCCAGGAGCAGGAATATAACGGATTAAATGTTGAATTTACCGTAAAAGCAGATTCTGCAAAGATGGATTCTTCGCATAAGGATACCGCCAGCAGGTTGATTGAAAAACTAATCAGCGAGCAATATCTTTTCCTGATGGAAAATGTGACAAAACGGAAATTTATGGCGCCCGACAGGAACTTCAATGATGTTATCGCCACTAAAATGTCGGGCTTCAAGGATCCAATTTTCGTTTTTCTTGCCACGCAAATCCAATCCTTTTCCTTTTATAAACCTTTCATTTCCATTTTTATGAAAGACTATGTAAATCCTATCGGAGCAGGCGGGTTGACAAAATATTTTTTCAAGATTGAAGATACCGCTTATGTTGGAAAGGACAGCGTTTTTATCATTTCATTCCGCCCGAAAAAAGGAACTAATTTCGATGGCATGAAGGGAATAATCGCCATCAATTCGCACAACTGGGGCATTCAGAATGTGGCTGCCGAACCATTTCCCAGCGCCGGCGGTTTCATGATCCGGATTCACCAGATGTATGAGCTGATTGATGGAACCCAGTGGTTCCCGGTGCAACTCAATACTGATATTGCTTTCAGAAATCTGCGCATCGGGAAATATAATGCAGTCGGTCGCGGGCGAAGTTACATCCGTGATATTGTCCTCAATCCTGAATTGGTCAGGCGTGAATTCAACCATCTTGATATTGAAGTTGACAAAGATGCAACGGCGCGGGACGAACAATTCTGGAATGAGTTCAGAGTTGACAGCCTGACCAAAAAAGATCGAAAAACTTACCGGGTTCTCGACAGTTTGGGCAAAGCCAACAACTTTGACAAAATGGCAAAATCAATGCAATCCATTCTTACAGGACGAATTCCGTGGGGGTACATTGATATTGACATTAACCGATTTTTGAACTACAACACTTACGAAGGATTAGTTCTTGGCGCGGGACTTCATACAAACGACCGGTTATCGGAATGGTTTAAAGTTGGCGGTTTCTTTCAATATGCCTTTGCTGTGTTAACTCCGAAATATGGCGCCGATGTTAGTTTCCTGCTGAACCGGCGTCATGATTTTACGTTGGCAGCTTCCTGGTATAATGACCTGACTGAATCGGGCGGGGTAAGCTTTCCCTCAGATAATGTTTCGATACTTTCCGGTGATTTTCGTCAACTGCTGCTCAAAAAATTCGATCGTACAGAAAGTTTCAATTTCTCCATTGGATTCAGAACATTGAAGTATGTGCTATTTAATGTGGGCATATCAAACAATTTCAAAAAAACGACCACTTTCGACTTCGCAACGACGGAAGGGAACGCAGTTATTTTGGAAGACCAGTTCCGTTTTACTAATGTCACCGCAGGATTCAAGTGGGCTTATGGCGAAAAATTCATTCAAACCGTAAAGAATAAAATTTCTCTGGGGACAAAGTATCCGGTGGTATCGTTCCAATACACGAGGGGTATTAAAAACTTTCTGGGCGGAGAATTTGACTACGACCGGTTTGACCTTAAAATACGTAAAATATTCAACATAAAGTACCTTGGGAAGTTTACCGTTCAGGTTAATGGCGGGTATGTAGATCAGGCAATTCCTGTCTGCAATCTTTATTACGCTCCTTCGAGTTACCGGGAGTTCGCCCTTTATGCCCCGAATAGTTTCGGGACCATGCGAAGCGTCGAATTTCTTTCCAATAAATATGCTTCGGTTTATTTGTATCACGACTTTGGATACCTGCTTTTCAAAGGAAAGAAGTGGTTTCATCCCGAATTTGCCCTTGCGCAAAACATCGGTTTTGGCTGGCTTGACAACAAAGAACATTACAGTTGTAACTCCATCAATCCCCGTGAAATGGACCTGGGTTATTATGAATCAGGCCTGCTGATCAACAATCTGATGAACCTTATGGTTTACAACGTCGGAGTTGGCGCTTTCTACCGCTGGGGACCATATTCATTTGATAATGCGTGGGATAATTTTGCGTTTAAGGTTTCGTTGATATTCCCATTTTAGGTAGTGAAGCAGCGAAGTAGCGAAGTATTGAAATTGTGAAATGATTTGAATTATTATTTACTTTTGCGCATATTATTTCTTACAGAATCCTTTTATGGAATATAACAATAATTCTCATTTGCCCGACGGCGCAGAGAATCAAAAAGCCGCTTCGCGGCGAAACTTTCTGAAAAACCTGGGACTTGCAGGAGTTGGCGTTGCCACCGGAGCTGCCGCTCTCTATTCCGGCGGCATTTTCGAGGCAAAAAAGGAGGTTTCGGGCGATAGCAAGGTCCTGCTCACTCAGGATGGAAAACTGGTTCGGGTTGATTCCCTCGAAATTAAAGCGCATGAAAAGAGCGGTGAAGAGCTGAGTGAATCCCTTTGTCGCGGAGGGATCCCGGGTCGTCGCTGGGTCATGGTAACTGATTTGTCAAAGTGCCGCAACGCACGCCGTTGTATCGCCGCCTGCCAGGAAGCTCATCAGCTTCGCCCTGAACAATATCATCTCAACACGCTCCAGATACAGGATACGCCTGCCACGGCTCCTTATCATATTCCGAAAAACTGCCAGCATTGCGATAATCCGCCATGTGTGGCTGTTTGCCCGGTTGACGCTACTTACAAACGTCCCGACGGCATTGTGCTTATAGAGAACGATCGCTGTATCGGCTGCCGCTTTTGTATGGCTGCCTGCCCCTATTCTGCAAGAATTTTTAACTGGCTTGAACCGAGAGACGCTGCGAAATACCAGGATAAAGAATACAATGCTGAACTGAATGTTCCTCAGAAACTGGGAACTGTATCTAAATGTCTGTTCAGCGCCGACCGCCTCCGCGAAGGCGAACTTCCTTACTGCGTATCAGCCTGCCCAAACGGTGTTTATTATTTCGGCGATGAAAATGAAGATTCTGTCACCAACGGAACTACCCGTGAAACTGTCAGGCTCAGTAAACTTTTACGCGATAACGGCGGATATCAGTTGATGCCTGAGCTTGGAACAAAACCAAGAGTATATTACCTTCCGCCGAAAAACCGGCTTTTCCCATTTGAGAATATCAACCCGGAAACTCCTGAAAAAGTATGACAAACATGGAAGATAACAAACCAACCTTCGATAAAATCCTCAACGATCTCACTCATCATATCAGGATTAATAAAGGTTTTCTGCTTTGGATGGGATTTCTATCCGTTTCGTTGCTTATTTGCCTTTATGCATACTCGCTTCAGTTGAAAACAGGACTGGGCGTTGCCGGTATCCGCGACTACATTACCTGGGGCATTTACTTGTCTAACTTTGTTTTCTTTGTTGCGTCAAGCCTCATCGGAATGTTGATAAGCGCTGTGCTGGGTTTGATCGGGATGAAATGGATCACGCCGCTGACGCGTATTGCAGAAACCATTGCCGTTGCCTTTGCCGCAGTTGCCGGACTGGTAATCGTATCCGACATGGGTCGTCCAGAACGACTGGCTTATGTGTTCATCTACGGAAGAGCTCAGTCGCCGATTTTTTGGGACGTTACAGTAATTACAACATACTTTGTACTTAGCCTGTTGTTGCTGTTTCTGCCAATGATTGCCGACATGGCAATTATTCATCGCAAATCCACCTCCTTGCCGGGATGGCTGAAACCGGTTTATAAAACATTATCATTGAATTTTACCGACAGCCCTGAGCAAAACAAAATTATTAACCGGTGTATCAGAATTCTCCTGATACTCGTCATTCCTGCCGCATTATCAATTCACACGGTGACGTCATGGCTTTTTGCAGTTACTTCAAGAGCGGGCTGGGATTCAACGCTTTTTGGACCATATTTTGTTTCCGGAGCTTTTGTCGCAGGTTCGGCGGCGGTGATTATCGCCATGTTCTTTTTCCGGAAGAACTATAAACTACAGGATTACCTCACCGATTTGCACTTCAGCAATATGGGAAAAGTCCTCGTTACGGTTTCACTGGTTTATCTATATTTTAATATCAATGAATTTTTGGTTCCCGGATATAAACTGAAACGCGCCGACGCAGTTCATCTGCATGAGTTGCTTGCCGGAAAAGACGCTTTACTGTTCTGGCTGGTTCAGACAGGCGGACTCCTTATCCCAATTATTCTGATGATGTTCAAGCCTTTCCGCAAGCCTTTGCCAATTATGCTGATTTCCGTAGCAGTTTTAATCGCCGCCTGGATCAAGCGTTATCTGATTGTAATTCCAACGCAGGAACATCCTTTTCTCCCAATTCAGCATGTGCCTCAAAACTTCATGCACTATTCGCCAACTCTGATCGAAACTCTGATTTCAATCGCCCCATTTATCCTTGTGCTAATAATAATTACGCTGATCTCCAAGTTTTTTCCTGTAATTCCGCTACACGAAACTGCCAAGGAAAAAGGGATTGAGCATATCAAATTTGATTAACAAAGAAATAAGCCGGATACTATGCGTTTCAAAAAATTAATCCTTATTATTGCGGTGTTAACATCGGCTCCCGCGATGATCGCAACCGCTCAAACCTGGGTAGTTCCTGATGATCAGAAAGCAGTTTGCGCTCCAATCAAATTTACGCAGGAGATGCAAAAACAGGGAGAACAGGTTTACATGAAAATATGCCAGTCATGCCATGGACTTCCCGGTAAAGACAATTGGATGAAGCTGACTCCTCCTCCGGGCGACCTTGCCAAAGACAAGGCGCAATTGCAAACCGATGGCGAATTATACTACCGTATCACCACCGGAAAAGCCCCAATGCCCGAATTTCGGAACATCCTTTCAGATGACGACCGCTGGAATGTGATCGCCTTCATCCGTACTTTCAATCCAAAATATGTTCAGCCCGATCCTTCCGCTAAAGGCTCATTTTCCGGACGTGTTGTCACACTTGCCCTGCAATATAGCGATCCGATGAAAAAAGTAATCGCAACTGCCACTGAAAAACTGAAAGACGGAAGTATGAGCCCCGCCGCCGGAGTCGAAATAATACTTTATGTAAAAAGGTATTTTGGAAACATGCAGGTTGGGGATATGAAAACAACAAACGCCAAAGGCGAGGCGGCATTTGAATTTCCATTTGACCTTCCTGGGAATAAAGATGGTTATGTTGATATAACCGCAAAAGTTAATGACCCGAAAAACCTCATGAAATCAACCCCGGCTTCCGGCAGTTTCGCTATCGGCGCCCCAACCGATAAACCCGGTTTAACCGAAACCCGCGCGTGGTGGTCAACCCGCGATAAGACCCCAATCTGGCTTGCCATAACCTATACCGGCTCAGTCCTGATTATCTGGGGATTTATCATTTATATAATCATTTCTATCCTAAAAATAAGAAAAGTTGCAAAAGCCTGAATTCATTCAATGACGCCGAATCAATTTTTCAAACCACAAGATGAATAATTTTGTCTTGAAGCCTTGACTGTTGCTGAATAGCAATTTAAGTACAAGAAACAGATAGAGCAATGAATAATTTAATAAAACCTGAATATGAAACCATGATTTTTCAATTCAGAGGTTTCAAAGTAATGATTGATGCTGATTTGGCAATTTTATACGGCGTTCCTACAAAAGCATTGAAGCAACAGGTTAAACGTAATATTGAACGGTTTCCTGAAGATTTTATGTTTGAACTCATTAAGAATGAGAAGAATGAACTGGTCACAAATTGTGACCGGTTAACAATATTGAAACATTCTTCTGTAAATCCACTGGCATTCACCGAACAAGGCGTTGCAATGCTTTCTTCGGTATTACATTCCGAAAGAGCAATTAAAATGAACATCGAAATCATGCGGGCTTTTGCGCGTTACAGGGCGTTAATACGAGAAACCGAGGAATTGAAACAGGAAATCCTGAAACTCGACGCCAAGCTCAATCAGGCTTTCAGGTTTTTACTCGACAAACTCGATGCTTTGCACCAAAATGCAAATGAACCCAGGAAACCTATTGGATATAAAATTGATAAAAACAAATAAGCTATGCCAACACTTCAATTCAAAGGGAAAAATATTATCCGGAAGCGCCATTTAAGCGTTTCTGAATCTATGTTGATTTTTTTTTACCTTTGAAAAAATTAAATGCCAGTAGAGTTACCACATCCGTTACTTTACCAAGTGAACAAACTAAACCTTGCCAACCAGATTTTATGATATTCATAAATATTAAACAGCACAAATGACAAAATTCAACTCTCCCTGTATTTGTTTAATTTTTCTTTTGTTCCTCGCATTTACGCCGGCAAAAATATTCGCCCAGGATGGCAACCCCGAAGAAGTTGGCATCGTGGAGCATCTTGATACAATCATTCCGGCAGGAATCACCTTCAACAATGAGCAGGGACAACCAGTTCAGTTGAAAAGCCTGATTAATAAGCCAACCATTCTTTCGCTGGTTTATTATGATTGTCCGGGAATTTGTCCTGCGCTCCTTTCCGGTGTATCCGATGTAGTTGAAAAGATAGGACTGGAACTTGGTAAGGATTATCAGATAATAACTGTGAGTTTCAATGATCTCGACACTCCTGCCGAAGCCATCGAAAAAAAGAAAAATTACCTTGGCAAACACAGCCGCAGCCGAGCCTCTAACTGGATATACCTGACAGGCGACAGCGCCAACATCTACGCGCTGACCCATACTCTCGGATACAATTTCCAGCGTCAGGGAAATGACTTCATGCATCCCTCATGTATCATGGTTTTAAGCCCTGAAGCGAAAGTTACCCGGTACCTTTATGGAACGTCATACCTTCCGTTTGACGTTAAAATGGCTGTCATTGAAGCTCAGAAAGGACAATCAAGGCCCACAATAAACCGGGCGCTGGAATATTGTTTCAGTTACGATCCGGAAGGAAGAAAATATACGCTTCAGGTAACAAAAATCACGGCGACGGTGATTATTTTCTTTGCCGTTCTTCTATTTATCATTTTGATTGTCCGTTCATCGCGAAAAAAATCGAAAATCCAAAATTCATAATATGACCGAAGGAAAAATTCATCACCCTGAGCCAAACTATCTGGTTAACACAGGGAAGTACAAAGGCCTGATGGCATGGCTGACGACAACCGATCATAAACGGATCGGGCTTATGTACATGTATGCCATGATGGTATTCTTTATTGTTGGGGTACTTCTTGGCGTCATTATGAGAATTGAACTGTTCTTTCCGGGTCAGCAGTTTTACGGCCCGCAGATGTACAACGGGATTTTTACCATTCATGGGATCATCATGATCTTTACTGTAGTCATTCCCGGACTGGCGGCAGTTTTCGGGAACTTCTGCATGCCCATCATGATCGGCGCAAAGGATGTTGCTTTTCCCAGGCTGAACCTTTTCTCGTTCTATCTGTATATCCTCGGCGCTGCGATGACCTCCCGACACCGGATGGACGTTTTACGCGCCGTATAGTATTCAGACGAATACCAACGTAGTGGCGGCAGTATTCGGCGCTTTCGTTCTCGGATTCTCTTCCATCCTTACCGGATTGAACTTTATTGTTACTATGCATCGGATGCGCGCTCCCGGAATGACCTTCTTCAAGATGCCGCTTTTTCCCTGGGCGCTATATGCTACTGCATGGATACAGGTTTTGGCAACGCCTATCGTCGGAATCACGCTCCTGATGATTATTGCCGAACGGTGGTTGCGAATCGGATTTTTCGATCCTTCACTCGGTGGCGACCCGATTCTTTACCAGCATCTTTTCTGGATTTACTCGCATCCTGCAGTTTACATTATGATCCTTCCGGCTATGGGCGTAATCACAGAGATTATACCTACATTTTCACAACGCAGGATATTCGGATACAAGGCAATTGCGATTTCCAGTCTTGCCATTGCGCTTGTTGGTTATTTCGTTTGGGCTCATCACATGTACACTTCCGGGATGAGCACAACAGCCCGCTGGATATTCTCGCTCCTGACTTTTCTCGTCGCAGTGCCAAGCGCTATCAAAGTTTTCAACTGGGTGAGCACCATGTATAAAGGTTCAATTCAGATGGCGCCACCATTTTTGTTTGCTGTCGGGTTTATTTTTCTCTTTATGATTGGCGGTATGACAGGGTTATCTCTTGGCGCACTCGCCACCAACATTCATGTGCATGACACTGCCTACGTGGTTGCCCATTTCCATTATATTGTTTTCGGCGGGGTTGGTTTTGCCTTTTTCGCAGCCGTTTATTACTGGTATCCAAAAATGTTCGGCAGGATGTACAACTTTAAAATGGCAAACTGGTCGTTTGTTTTCCTGTTTGCAGGGTTCAACCTGCTCTATTTCCCGCAATTCGTTATAGGAATAATGGGGATGCCTCGTCGTTATTTCGATTACCTGCCCCAATTTACCTTCGGACACCAGCTTTCTTTCTTCGGCGCGTTACTGCTGGTAATCGGCATCGTAATCATGCTCATTACCCTCGCAAGTAAAAAAGGCGCTAAAGCTCCGGATAACCCCTGGGGAGGACGAACTTTTGAATGGCAGATTCCTTCGCCGCCCCCGGTTGAAAATTTTGAAGTGATGCCGGAATTGAAGGAAAATGAAGGACCTTATGATTATAAATAAAAAGTTCCAAATCCGAAATCCGAAATCCGAAATCAAATTGTAAATCTTAAACCGTAAACAGAATCATGGAACATCGCGATGACATTGGCGCAAAACTTGGAATGTGGATATTCATTTTCACGGAGATTTTACTGTTTGGAGGTTTATTTCTGGTTTACGCAATTATGCGTAACCGTTATTCCGTTGAGTTCCATCAGTGTGCTCACCACCTGAATGCTTTTATCGGTACCGTCAATACAATTGCGCTCCTTGTCAGCAGTGCCAGCGTAGCCATGTCAATTACGGCGGTGCAAAAGGGAGACAAAAAAACTGCCGTGATCCTGCTGTTTGTCACGCTGTTGTGCGCTGCCGTTTTTATGGTCAACAAATATTTTGAATGGGGTCACAAATTCTCAATCGGACTTTATCCGGGTTCCCAACTGATGCTAACCCTTAATCATGGCTCCATCATGTTTTTCAGTCTCTATTTTTTCATGACCGGCTTGCACATGTTTCATCTTATTGTCGGCGGAATCATCCTTACTATCGTAGCAATTAAAGTTCAGCGAGGAGCGGTAAATGCTGGTAGTTATGTCCTTTTGGAAAATGGCGGGCTGTACTGGCATCTGGTGGATTTAATCTGGATATTCCTCTTTCCGTTGTTGTATCTGATAACGTAGAAGTAGCAAATTAGCGAGGTAGTGAAATTTGAAATTCAATTTTAATTCGTAATTCATAATTTTAAATTTAACAAATATGCAAACCGAATCAGTTCATATAACTCCGTATCGTACTTACGCCTGGGTTTTGATTGCTTTGATGACGCTGACATTAATCACAGTAACTGTTACCTGGATTAACCTTTCGGCTCTTACTGTAGCTATCGCATTAATAATTGCCACAGTTAAAGCCTATATCGTTCTTACCTATTTTATGCATTTGAAATTTGAATCATCTTTATTCAGGGTTTTCGTGGCAATGGTACTAATGATTTATGTTCTTGTCATTTTATTTACATTATCAGATTATTTGTTGAGATAACTTTATGTTTCGAGTTCAATGTTCAATGTTCAATGTTTAACGTCCTTCGTCCTTCGTCCTTCGTCCTTCGTATTTCGTCCTTCGTCTTTCGTATTTCATAATTCAACTATATGAGCGCTTCAAACTATGTTGAAGGTGTAGATTTGGCTTTTAAGGTCATTTTCGGTATCAGTTTGTTTTTTCTGGTCGGAATAACAACCGTGATGCTCTGGTTTATTTACCGGTACAACCGCAAGAGGCATCCTGTTGCCGTGCAGATCAAGGAAAGCAATATGCTGGAATTTACGTGGATTGTGATACCGCTTATCCTGGCGCTTCTTATGTTTTACTATGGTTACGTTGCGTTCAATCCGATGCGGAATGTTCCAAAAGACGCCATTCCTATAAAGGTAATCGGCAAAATGTGGGTGTGGAACTTTGAATACGAGGGCGGAAAACAATCGCCGGTACTGGTTGTTCCTGTTAATAAGCCCATCAGACTGAACCTATATTCCGAGGATGTTATCCATTCTCTTTACATCCCTGCATTCAGAGTGAAGGAAGATGTAGTTCCGGGGAAAAAGAATTACATGTGGTTCATGTCAAGTCAATTAGGCGAATATGATGTGCTTTGTACGGTGTTTTGCGGAGTTCGGCACTCATATATGGAAACGAAAGCAAGGGTTGTTTCTGATGCTGAATATGCTGCGTGGCTCAAGGCTTTACCTGATAAAACAAATGAACCTGAAGGACTCTCCATTCTAAGGAAAAATGCCTGCACAGGTTGCCATTCGCTCGATGGTTCAAAACTGGTGAGCGCGTCGTTCAAAGGATTATATGGAAAATCCGAAAAAGTTATCACCAACGGAAAGGAGCGTACTGTAACGGTTGATGATGAATATCTCAGATTCTCTGTATATGAACCCGACAGGGATGTAGTGGTCGGATTTCAGAAAGGAATTATGAAAACCTATAAAGGAATTATTTCCGATGCGGAGATGACCAAAGTGATCGAATACCTGAAAACGCTCAAATAATCAATTTTTCAATTTTCTTAAATAACCTTTTCAACTTGTATAACGCCGGTTTTAAGGACATTCTTACCCTTATCCGTTTACCGGTCACACTCGCTGTGACATTTACGGCATTTACAGCCATGTTCATCGTTAAAGGCGATTTTCAGGTCGGCATGCTATGGTCGGTTGCCGGTATATTCTTACTCGCTTCGGGCGCTTCCGCTTTTAATCAATACCAGGAATGGGCTTATGATGAGATGATGGATCGCACCCGCCGCCGTCCGATTCCTTCCCGCAGAATAAGTCCTGCCGAAGGACTTCGGATTGCGCTGATCGGAATCGCCGGAGGGTTGGTAATTCTCATGTATGAATCAACCGGGTTATGTTTAATTCTCGGAGTGTTCAACCTTATCTGGTACAACGGCGTTTACACTCCTTTAAAACGAATAACCGCCTTTGCAGTAGTTCCTGGCGCTCTCACCGGCGTTATTCCCATTTTCATGGGATGGACGGCAGCAGGAGGGTCGCTATTTGCCCCGGAAGTTCTTTTCCTTGCATTTTTTCTGTTCATCTGGCAAATGCCGCATTTCTGGTTATTGACGCTAAAATATGGACATGAATACAGCGCTGCAGGATTCCCGGTTCTGACCGATTTTTTCAATGAATTTCAGATCAAAACGGTGGTGATGGCATGGATGATTGCCTCGTCAGGCGCTTCATACCTGCTAATCTATTTTAAAATCCTGCATCTCCCGGTTTTGGGGTATGCCTTAATCGCGCTAAACATCTCATTATTGCTACTTCTGGCATACCAGTTGTTCATAGCCGCTGCAATCAGGTACCGATTGATTTTTATTGCCGCCAACCTTTTTATGATGGTCGTTATGCTTTCGCTGATTGCCGATAAATTGGTCATGCTTATCCCATAAAGCCAGGTTGTAAGTTTTCAACACAGCCATGAAAGGGGCGTAATATGTTACGATGGGCGCAGCCCATTGAAGAGGAACAAGGCTTTGTTAAAAAGCCATCTTTTAATCCCTGAAATCAGGTAAATTTGCAGAAAAATCAGGAACCTGCCGCGATATGAAATTCAGCGATATACAAGGAAATGAACAAATAAAAAACAAACTGATTCAAACTGTTCTGGATCAGCGGGTCAGTCATGCGCAGTTGTTCTTTGGCGCCGAAAATAGCAGCAAGCTAGCACTTGCCATTGCTTACGCCCAGTTTATCAACTGTACCAACCGCCGGATAAACGGACTCCAATCCATGGAAAGTGTAGATTTGACTGATTCCTGCGGCGCCTGCCCGTCGTGTGTTAAATACCAGAAACTCGCCCATCCCGACCTCCATTTTATCTATCCGGTAGCTACCACCAAACGTGTAGCCAAAAAGCCTCAAAGCAAATTATTTATTGAGGATTGGCGAAAGTTTCTGCTCTCAAATGATTACCATGCCGGATTACAGGAGTGGTATACAGCAATCGGTATTGAAAACAAACAAGGAATAATCAATGCCGATGATTGCAATGAAATCATCACTACCCTAAGCTACAAAAGCTATGAATCGGAATACAAAGTGATGATTATCTGGATGGTTGAAAAATTATACTATGCCGCAGCTCCGAAACTGCTTAAAATGCTTGAAGAACCACCGGAGAAAACCCTGTTTATCCTCATTTCCGACGAACCCGACCAGATCATCAACACCATTATTTCCCGAACCCTCATGGTTAAAATTCCGGAAACTGAATTCATCTGGCATGGTAAAAGCGAAGATGATGAAAACCATTTTCTGGTCTTCCGCGATTGGATGAGATTCTGTTATGCCGCCAGAATTGCCGATCTGATTACCTTTACTTCTGAGATTTCCAAAACCGGACGGGAAAAAGAGAAAAGTTTCCTCACTTATGCTTTGAAAACCATTGGATACTGTGCCGCCGTAAATTACGGACTACCTTTGCCCGCTACCATTAATGCCGACGAAAACAAGTTCATCTGTGACTTTGCGCCTTTTATTCAAAGCGATATTCTCATTAAATTCAACACTCTGCTTAATGACGCAATATTCCATATTGAAAGAAATGCGCATCCTTCAACGCTATTCCTCGACCTGTCGCTGAAATTTGTCCGACTTTTTAAACCGAATTTTATACCTTTGTAACCATTATTGTTTATCATGGATAAGTCAGAAGGCATACCGGTTACACCGGATAACACACATTTGCAGGATAACCCCGCTGATGATAGCGACATCTTTGAATTTAAACCGGCAAAATTACCATATAACCCATTTTTAAGCCGGGGATGTTGTCAACTACCCAACCTGTATCAGAAAAATGAAACGGTTTTTCAGCACAGATGCAGTAAGTACGATTCATTCGACTGGCTTAATCAAATTCCTACCGTTCCTGGAGATGTTACATTTGATCTGGTTGAGGTTCGCTTCAAAAACAGCCGTAAGGATTATTACAGAGCGCCACACGAATTGGAATTATCAGTGGGCGATACCGTTGCCGTTGAAGCGTCGCCCGGTCATGATATTGGAATAGTAAGCATGGTAGGTGAAATGGTTCGTTTTCATCTAAGGAAGAAAACTGCAAGGTTTGCAACCGACGAGTATAAAAAAATATACCGGAAGGCTCGTCTTACTGACATCGAAAAATGGATTTCCGCAGTTGAAGCAGAAAACTCGGTAATGTTCAGGTCAAGAACTTATGCTGAAAGATCTGGTTTATCAATGAAAATCAACGACGTTGAGATTCAGGGCGACTATACGAAAGCAATTTTTTACTATACTGCCGACGACCGCGTGGATTTCAGGGAACTCATAAAACTGATGGCAGAGGAATTTAAGTTAAGAATCGAGATGCGTCAGATTGGAGCGAGGCAGGAAGCAAGCCGTTTGGGTGGAATTGGTTCATGCGGCAGAGAACTGTGTTGCACCACCTGGATGAGCGATTTCAAATCGGTTACAACTACCGCCGCCCGCGTTCAGCAGTTATCGCTTAATCCACAAAAACTTGCCGGACAATGCGGTAAACTCAAATGCTGCCTTAATTATGAATATGATACTTATCTCGACGCCCAAAAGGGATTTCCTTCAACCGAAATAAAGATCAAAACAAAACGCGGCGATGCTGTTCACATGAAAACCGACATCCTTCAGAAAATGATGTGGTATTCCTATCTTACTGACCTTTCAAACCAAATGTCAATCCCGGTTGCTACTGTTATTGACCTTATTGAACAAAACAAAAAGGGAATTATTCCCGAAAAACTCGAAGATTTTACGAAAACTGTTGAAAAAAAGTCAGTCTTTGAGAACGGCGCAGGCCAGGATGATCTCACCCGCTTCGACAATATGTAATCCTTCATGGTTCCTGTCTGTCATTTCAACAAGCTATCATTTCAAAAAATATTTCTATCATTCCTGATCCTAATTTCAGGAGCGTTTTTTTCATGCGACCGGAGCCGGCTATTCGAAGATAATATCCTTATTGAACAAGGCAGTTGGAATGTGAAAAAACCCGCTGTTTTCGACGTTGAAATATCTGAATTGAACCGTCGTTATAATATTTACCTGAATGTTCGCAATTCGCCGGATTATCAGTACAGCAATCTGTTTCTTTTTCTAACAACCTCAATGCCCGATGGAAAAAAATCACGGGATACTCTTGAACTAACTCTTGCCGATTACGACGGCAGGTGGCTCGGCTCAGGAATGGGAAGCGTGAAATTCAGTCGGTTTCTTTTAAAAAAGGGACTTCAGTTCACACAAAAAGGAAAATACCGTTTTGAACTTGAACAGGCTATGCGTGTGAACGAACTCCCGGGTATCAGGGATATCGGTATGCGAATTGAAAAACAATAAACCATTTTTCAAATCATTCAGATTAAAGATGCACAGTTCCAAATCGGCAAATTCGCAGACCAGAAAATATCTGAAGGGCTTTTGGATATCTTTTATTGCTCTGACAGTTATGATTGCCCTGTTCTTTATTGCCGTCGCCTTCGGTATTTTTGGGAAAATGCCGAGTTTCGAGGAACTTGAAAATCCCAAAAGCAACCTTGCTACCGAAATTATCTCATGCGACGGTAAACTTCTTGGAAAATATTACATCGAAAACCGCTCCAATACGCCATTTCAGGAACTTTCACCGAATGTTATAAACGCTCTTATTGCCACCGAAGACGCCCGCTTTGAAAAACATTCAGGTATTGACGCTATTGCCATTTTCCGGGTTGTTTGGGGTATGGCAACGGGAATGTCGAAAGGCGGTGGTTCCACCATCACCCAGCAGCTTGCCAAAAACCTGTTTCCCAGAAAACAAGACCGGTCGCTGGTAGAAACAGCGCTGATCAAATTCAAGGAATGGATTACAGCCATCAAACTTGAACGCAACTACTCCAAGGATGAAATTCTGGCAATGTATCTGAATACCGTTGACTTTGGCAGCCAGTCGTATGGAATCAAATCAGCCGCAAAAACATTTTATAACAAGGAGCCTGGACAACTGAATGTGGAAGAGGCTGCCACACTTATCGGAACCCTGAAGGCTCCTACATGGTTTAGCCCCGTGAGAAATCCGGTTCGCGCTCTTGAACGCAGGAATACTGTGATGCATCAGATGATGAAGTATGATTACATCAGCGAAAGCGAATTCGATTCCTTGAAAATCATTCCCATTGATATGAAAAAATTCCGGTTGCAGGATCATACAACAGGAATTGCAACTTACTTTCGCGAATATATTCGCACTGTTCTCTCCGAATGGTGTTCCCAACATCCCAAAGAAGACGGAACTCCATATAACCTCTATCGCGACGGACTGAAAGTTTATACCACCATCAATTATAAAATGCAGGAATACGCCGAACAGGCTGTCTCCGAATACCTCGGAAAAGAACTTCAGCCCTCATTTTTCAAACATTGGAAAGGCATTCCAAACGCGCCTTTTGCCTTTGAAGAAACTTCTGCAAAAAAGGAGATCGAAAACCTGATGATCTCCGCCATGCGAAGGTCGGATCGTTATTATCGCGCAAAAACCGAAGGAAAATCCGATGCGCGGATTCTCGAAGAATTCAGAATTCCTGTCAAAATGAAGGTCTTTTCCTGGCGGGGTGAAATAGACACTGTGATGACCCCAATGGATTCTATCAGATATTACAAGTATTTCCTGCAATCTGGCATGATGTCAATGGATCCGCATACAGGTCAGGTGAAAGCTTATGTTGGCGGAATTGATTACCGCTTTTTTCAATATGACCATGTGAAATTCAGCAAGCGGCAAGTGGGAAGTACATTTAAACCTTTCCTATACACGCTTGCCATGCAGGAAGGCGAGTCGCCATGTTCGCTTTATCCGAATGTCCAGCCAATTATTGATCTCGGCGACGGCGAAGTCTGGGCGCCTGAAAATGCCAGCGATGAACGCCGCGGCGAGCAGGTAACATTGAAATGGGCGCTTGCCAATTCAAACAACTGGGTGTCGGGTCAGTTGATCAGAAAATATGCTCCAAAAGCAGTGGTTGCCCTGGCTCATAAAATGGGAGTAACAAGCGATATCCCCGTTGTATATTCCATCGCTCTTGGTTCATGCGACTTAAGCCTTTACGAAATGGTGGGCGCCATGAGCATTTATGCAAATAAAGGGGTTTATATCGAACCATCTTTTATTACGCGCATTGAAGATAAAAACGGTAATATTTTACAGTCTTTTACCGCGAAATCGCAGGAGGCAATCAGCGAAGAAACAGCATACCTGATGATTCAGTTAATGAAAGGCGTTGTTGACGCAGGCACAAGCATAAGGCTACGTTATAAATACGGGCTTGATAATCCGATTGCCGGCAAAACCGGAACTACCCAGAACCAAAGCGATGGTTGGTTTATGGGAATCACCCCCGACCTTGTTTCCGGCGTTTGGGTAGGTTGTGAAGACCGCGCAGCACATTTCAGAACTATTGCGCTCGGTCAGGGCGCCAATATGGCTTTGCCGATCTGGGGTATTTACATGCAAAAGATTTACGCCGATCCAACCTTAAAATATACAAAACGCGATTTTGACGTACCGCTGAAACCGCTTTCGGTTGACTTTGATTGCGGTACCGACAACAATGCAACGCCATCAAAAGGCAATCGTAAGAAGCAACCAATTGACCCGGATGAATTTTAATTTCAGCGCCCGCGGAAACTGCTTCGCAAAAAAATGTAAGTATGTCAGTATATACCCTTGCTGAAGATGTATTTCCCGGCTAATTTTGAACATAAACTAGGATTTGACGCCATTCGTCAACACCTTCGTAATCGTTGCTTATCATCGCTTGGCAGGGCGTTGGTCGAAAAACTTGGATTCTCAACAGATGCAGATGAAATCCACCAATGGCTCGCCGAAACCAATGAGTTGATGCGCGTAATCAGGTTTGAGGAAAATTTTCCGTCGCAGGATTATTATGACATGATTACGGAATTGCTGCGTATCAGGCTGCCGGGAACATTTATGGAAACCGATCAGCTTTCGGAATTAAAACTCTCTGTAACAACCATTGCCAGCCTGATCTCTTTTTTTAACGCCAGGAACGAGAAATTTCCAATGCTTTCAGCAAAAACGGCTGTCGAAAATTCATCATTTTTCTTTTCAATAGCGAAACAAATTGAATCAATTATTGATGAAAAATCTGAAGTCAGAGATTCAGCCTCTGCCGAACTTCACAGAATAAGAAAAGAAAAAGCATCGCTGATTGGTTCGGTGGAGCGGCAAATTATTCAGCATTTTAAAAAAGCAAAACAAAATGGCTGGACGCCCGATGACGCTGAAGTAACCATAAGAAACGGACGGTTGGTAATTCCAATGATAAATACCCATAAACGCCGGTTGTCGGGGTTTATTCACGATGAATCAGCAACCGGTCACACAGTTTACCTTGAACCGACAGAGATTTTTGAAACGAATAACGAAATCAGGGAACTTGAATATGCCGAACGCCGCGAAATTGTTCGCATCCTGATGGCTTTTGCCGCTGAAATCAGACCAGATATTGACCGTTTGGTTCATGGATACTATTTGCTTGGACAGATTGATTTTATCAGAGCCAAGGCAATGTTTGCCATAGAAATTAATGCAGAAAATCCAATCCATCATCCGCAGCAGGATACATTGCCCGAACAATATGGATTTATCTGGCATAAGGCTGTGCATCCACTGCTTTTCCTGTCGCATCAGAAACAGAAAAAAAGCATAATTCCTCTTGATATTGCGCTTAACCAGAATCAGCGGATTCTTATTATATCGGGACCGAATGCAGGCGGAAAATCAGTTTGCCTCAAAACAACAGGATTGGTTCAATACATGTTTCAGTGTGGCCTGCTTCCACCGGTTCGCGAGGATTCTGAATTTTGCATTTTCACCAAAATTTTTATTGATATCGGCGATGAGCAATCAATAGATAATGATTTGAGTACATACTCTTCCAAGTTACTCAACCTGAAATTTTTTCTCGAAAACATTGATGATCGCACGCTCTTTCTGATTGACGAATTTGGCACAGGCACCGATCCATCGCTTGGCGGTGCAATTGCCGAAGCCTCTCTCGAAGCGATGAATCAGAGAAAAGCCTTGGGAGTTGTCACCACCCATTACTCCAATCTCAAATTGCTTGCCGGGCGTGAACAAGGTATCGTAAATGGCGCCATGCTGTTTGATCTGAAGAAGCTGAAACCCCTTTACCAACTAAAAACCGGATATCCCGGAAGTTCGTTTGCACTTGAAATTGCTCAGGAAATCGGTTTTCCGGAATTGGTGTTGAAAAATGCAAAAACAAAAACCGGTAAAAGCCAACTCGATTTCGACCGCGAATTACAGACACTCGAAGTTGAAAAACAAGAGATAAACAAACAAAAAAGCGAAATTGAAGTGGCGGATGATTTTCTTGCCGAGTTAATTTCAAAATATCAGAAATTAAACGGCGACCTGGAGTCGAAAAAGAGAGAAATCATTGAAAAAGCGCGGATCGAAGCGAGGGAAATACTTGACAATGCCAATAAAACAATCGAAAAAACCATCAGGGAAATCCGCGAATCACAGGCAGAAAAAAATCGCACGAAAGAGATACGGGCTGAACTTTCAACGGTAAAAGAAAATCTTCAGAAAGAGATCGCCTCCGCTCCTGCCGTTCAACCACTCGCGCCTCAACCTGTGGCGGTCGGCTCGGCGTCGGCGCCAAACCGCTTTAATCAATACGTTAATGAATTAAACACAAAACTCAACAACTATAAATTAACGCTTGATATCAGGGGACAACGCGTGGAAGAAGCCCTCGCTCTCCTTCAACGTTATACTGATGACGCCGTGATGTTTTCGATCCCTGAAGTGCACATTCTTCATGGAAAAGGAAATGGTATTTTAAGGCAAATCACACGTGAGTATCTGCGCTCGCTGAAAGAGGTAAAATCAGCCCGCGACGCGCCTCTTGAACAGGGCGGCTCCGGAATTACAATTGTTAACTTTAAATGATCGAATTCATCTTTCAATTTCTTTTGCTTATTCATGTAAAGATTGTATCTTTGCACCCCAATTTGAAAATATTTTATCCTCATGGCTAATCACATAAGTTCAGAAAAACGCATTCGCAGCACAAAAACAAAACGCACCCTGAACCGTTATCAGGGAAAGACCGTTCGTAACACAATTAAGAAAGTACGTGAAATCACTGAACCGGAAAATCTTGCAAAGGAACTTCCAAAAGTTATTTCCCAGATTGACAAATTAGCCAAGAAAAATGTAATTCATAAAAACAAAGCCTCCAACCTGAAGAGTAAACTTATGCGTAAGGCAAACGCCGCAGCCGCGCCTGCCGCTCAGTAAACCAGGTTTTTTTTCGGGAAGCCCTTCCTTTACCTTATTATTTTCGAATGCGCCACCGCAATCCTTTCAATGAGGAGAGTCGCTGGATATAGGTTTTCAGGTGGCGTTCTTTTTTCCGGGGGTATATATCGGCAATATGGATAAGAATGCCGGTTTCTTCAACGTCGCCAAATTCATGGTTGATTGCAGTTCCAAAAGTACGCATGGTAGGCGAAAGATTCATATAGGCATTCACAAGCGGCGGAACATTCTCGCCGTTTCGCCGGATCATCTGTATCAGGGTTTTGTAGTTTTCTTCAAAAGTTCGCGCAGTGAATATTTCAGCAATAACTGAATCAGGCGTTTCACACAAAACCGGTTCCCGCGGAAGCATAAGCGTTTCGGTATCCGGAAAGTATTTTCTTAAAAAAAACAGAACGATGTCGCGGGCAAACCTGTTATAATCCGGGTACATCGTCATCTTTCCAAAAAAATATCTTACGTCGGGGTTTTCAATAATCATAGCTCCCAAGCCATCCCAAAGGTTGTCGAGGGAATACATCCCTTTTCGGAAGTTTACGTGAGGTTGGTAATTGGGTTGAACAAACGACCTTCCCAATTCAATACTCAGGGGCATGTAATCGCGGACAAATTTGTTGGAAAACTCAAACAATTCAGCCGTAGCGCTATGAATGCATCCCTTGGCGTTACATAAAAT
Organism: Bacteroidota bacterium; assembly: GCA_026391715.1. GTDB lineage: Bacteria > Bacteroidota > Bacteroidia > Bacteroidales > FEN-979 > CAIVAT01. The sequence continues at coordinate 7,622 of JAPLDO010000215.1, read as the reverse complement.
ATCGCGTCCATGTATAAAACGATACCCACCGGTGATTTCACCCTCGACAGGATCCCATACAATAAGTTGCTGAAAAGGCACTTCCATGGTATCAAACTCATCAATATCAACACTTTTACCGGTTCCTCCTCCCGCGTCGCGGAAAGTGATTTCCCGTAAACGTCCTATTTCCCTCATGAGATTAGGCGAATCATGGGCAGTGAATACAAAGATTTTATTTCTACCGTTATTGGTATTTCTCAGGAAAGTACTCTCCGCCAGTTCAGCTTCAAGAAGATCTTTATCAACGGGAGCGATTATAGGTTCCATTCGGCTGATCTTGATTTATTTTACAAAGATAAAATGAAACTTATGATATTTACAATTATTGTTCCAACCTCCGATGTTCCCTACATTTTTCTAATTTTGCATCATGGTTGAGAATGAAACAGTTTCCGTCCCGGAACGCCTTATTGATATTGAAGCGGTTTTTGCTTCAAAAAATCCGCACGCTCTTCGCTTTATCCCCCGGTTCATTATTTCGTACCTGAAGCGAATTACCCACCAGGATGCCATAAATGGCTATATTTACCGGAACCGCGATAAAGTCGGGCTTCCTTTTGTCGAAGCCATTCTGAAAGAATTCGGAGTAAATGTTACCATTGTAGGTAATAATAAAAATCAGGAAATTCCCGCAAACGGCAGGTTTATCGTTGCGGCAAATCATCCGCTGGGCGGAATTGACGGTATGGCTCTAATGCATGCTTTGGGCAGGATAAGACCCGATATTGTTTTTCCGGTAAACGATCTGCTTATGAACGTGCCCGGACTTCGTCCGCTGTTTATTCCAATCAATAAACACGGTAGAAACAAGGAGAATGCGAAACTCATTGATGAAACATTTGCCTCGGATAAGCTGATTCTCTACTTCCCGGCAGGACTTGTTTCCCGGAAACAGCGAATTAACGGCAAAAATGACATCATTGACCTGGAATGGAAAAATACTTTTATAAAGAAGGCGAAAAAATATCAGCGCGATATTATCCCTGTTTTTGTTGATGGGCGAAATTCAGAATGGTTTTACAACCTTTCTGTGTGGCGCAAAAGGCTCGGCATTACGGCAAATATTGAAATGCTGTACCTCGTGGATGAAATGATTAAACAATTAAATAAAACAATTACCATTGTAGTGGGAGAACCGATTCCATTTTCTCAGTTCGATAGTTCAAAAACTGAAAAACAGTGGGCTGAATGGGTTAAACAAATAGTTTACCGCCTCGGAACAGATTATAAATCAACAAACCTTACCATTGAAAATAGATAGCATTGAATTTCTTTCGAGCAGCCCGTCGCTGAAATTTTGTCCCGAAGGCGATATCCCCGAATTTGCTTTTATCGGCAGATCGAACGTTGGAAAGTCGTCGTTGATAAATATGCTGGCAGCCCGTAAAGGTATTGCCAAAGTTTCAGGAACCCCTGGAAAAACAAGATGTATCAACCATTTTAAGGTACTTTCAGGGCTTAAAAACGGCGGCGATGGAAATTGGTTTCTCGTTGATTTGCCCGGCTTTGGTTTTGCTAAACTCCCCAAAACCGAAAGGGAAAAATTTGAGGGAATAATTAAAGGCTATTTGCAGAAGAGGGAAAATCTTGCTCTGACTTTTTTATTGATAGATTCCAGGCTTTCGCCGCAGAAAATTGACCTTGAATTTATAAAATGGCTGGGCGATAATGAAATAGGATTTGTAATCGTCTTTACCAAGACTGATAAACCCTCAAAAAAAATACTTGCAGAAAATATGGCTGCTTACAATCTGGAGCTATCAAAAGAATGGTCGGAACTACCCATGATCATTCAGACATCTGCAACAAAAGGTATAGGACGGGAGGAAGTATTAGAAACTATTGGAACTGCGCTTCTGGAAATAAGATGAAATCTATTTCAGTTGAATAAGCAAATGGTTTTTGGGAACCACTTCGCCAGATTTCACGAACACCTTTTTCACAACCCCGTTCTGGCTCGAAAGGAGATGATTATCCATCTTCATTGCCTGGAGAATAAGCAAAGTATCTCCCTTTTTAACCTTGGCGCCATCTTTAACATTGACCTTGAGAATTGTACCCGGAATAAAGGCAATTATCTTCTTTGGATCGGGAGGAATGTATGGTTTACGGGAGGCGAATTTTCTGGTTACGGTAGTTCTGTAAGAAATTTCCTCGTACTTGAAGTCAACAAACTCTAAATTATCGTCCATAATTCATTGTTAAATTTCAACCCTCATAGAAAGGATTTCATTTGTTAAAATGGCGGTACCCCGTGTTTTTTAGTTGGGGTAATTTCCCGTTTTCCCTGAGAAAGAGTAAGTGCGTGCGCCAGATAGTTCCTTGTTTCATTGGGTTCAATAACTGCATCAACATACCCGTAGGCTGCGGCGACATAAGGGTTGGCAAATTTCTGGCGATACTCCTCAATCAATCGTTTTCGTGTTTCTTCGGGATTGTCGCTGGCTTTAATTTCCGCCCGGAAAATTATATTGGCGGCGCCTTCGGGTCCCATTACGGCAATTTCGGCGGTTGGCCATGCGAAAACAAAATCGGCGTGAAGATGGTTTGAGCACATTGCAATGTATCCGCCGCCGTAGGCTTTACGTAATATCACTGTAATTTTCGGCACGCTGGCTTCACTGTAAGCATACAGCACCTTTGCGCCATGCCTGATAACGCCGGCATGTTCCTGGTCAACGCCGGGCAGATAACCGGGCAGGTCGACAAGCGTTATCAGCGGAACATTAAATGCGTCGCAATACCTAATAAAGCGAGCTGCTTTATCGCTTGAATCACAATCGAGCACTCCGGCAAGAACCATTGGTTGATTTGCGACAAAGCCAACCGTTTGTCCATCCATTCGTCCAAAACCAATTACGATGTTTGCAGCCCATAGTTGCTGAACTTCCAGAAAATCGCTGTCGTCGCCAATTGCCCTAATTACATCCCTGACGTCATAAGGTTGCCTCGGATTTGTAGGAAAGACATGGTCGAGCTTAAACTGCCGGGTTTTTGGCGCCTTTTTGGGAAATATTTCCGCTTTTTTTTCATTGTTCCAGGGAATGAAACTAACCAGTTGCTTAATCTGTTCAAAACATTCCATTTCGCTTTCTGCAAAAAAATGGGCATTTCCGGTTATCTCGGCATGAACTCTGGCGCCGCCAAGATCTTCCATTGAAATTTCTTCGCCGAGAACGGTTTTTATCACTTCAGGACCGGTGATAAACATTTTGGAAATCTTATCAACTACAAACACAAAATCGGTAAGCGCGGGACTGTAAACAGCGCCTCCCGCACAAGGACCAAGAATGACAGAAATTTGTGGAATTACCCCAGAAGCCTGAGTGTTGCGGTAAAATATTTCGCCATAGCCAGCCAATGAGTTCACACCCTCCTGAATACGCGCTCCGCCGGAATCGTTTATGCCGATAAGGGGAACTTTCATCTTCATGGCATGATCCATGATCTTGGTTATTTTACGGGCATGCATAAGCCCGAGAGAACCTCCGGCAACAGTAAAATCCTGCGCAAAAATACAGATAGGCCAGCCATTTATCGAACCTGTTCCGGTTATAACCCCATCGCCGGGAAGGTATTTTTTATCCATGTCGAAATCCTGCCCTGCATGTTTAACAAACAGGTCGTACTCATGAAATGAGCTTGGGTCAAGCAAAGCAAGAATCCGTTCGCGGGCAGTCATTTTTCCTGATGCTTTCTGCTTTTCAAGGGCTTGTTCACCGCCTCCTTTAAAGGCTTCCTGCATCCGCCTTTTTAATTCAGTTGTTTTTGCTCTTAAACTCATTTTACGGGGTTTTTACAAGGAGTGCAAATATACGGTAGTTGTGGTTAATAAGCAAAACCCGAAAAAAATATATCCTACTGTCCAAAATAAATAATTTGAGTATATTTGCTACTCAAAATTTTGGTTAATCCCAATTTTACTGAATGATTATTTTGTTAACCTTCTCGCCGTCTCTCATTTGGATAATCAGAAAAATAAAATAATAGCTCCCGTTAACATTATTCTTAGACCATTGCCGCTAATCGTAACTGATGAATTTTCGTGGTATGCCGTTTATACCCGCTCACGTCACGAAAAAAAGTTGATGGAACTTCTGCTTGAAAAGGAGATTGAGGCTTTTGTTCCGATGCGAAAGGTTTTGCACCAATGGAGCGACAGGAAAAAACTCGTTGAAGAACCGATGATCAGGTCTTACTGCTTCGTCAAGGTCAATTTTAAAGATTATTACGAAGTTCTTAACACACATGGAGCGGTAAGGTATATTTGGTTTTCGGGAAAACCGGCGACAATTCCGGAGCGTCAGATTAATACCCTTAAAGTAATAACCGGAGCGAAGATTGAGGTTGATTGTTTGCCCGATACCTTCAAACCAGGGGTTAAAGTGATGATCAATTCCGGACCGCTAATCGGCGTTTGCGGCGAACTTATCTCCATTGCCCGAAAGCAAAAAGTGATCATTCGCATTGATCACCTGAACCAGGTTCTGACGGTTTCTATATCGCCGCTATTGCTCGATATAGAACCATAATTTGTATGTTTAGATTTGATAATAAGCAACTTAAAATTAAAGGTACTGTGACCCAAAGGGCGAAGCTACGCTATTAACCATTCATCAGATTAATTAATGCTCTGTGTTAGATACGCTGATTAAAAATAAAACCCGAATGAACCTGCTTTTACGGTTCTTTCTTAATCCTGAAGCCAGTTCATATCTTCGTGGACTCGAAGAAGACTTCGGAGAGTCAACCAACGCAATAAGAATTGAACTAAACAGGTTCGAGGCAGCCGGACTTTTAGTTAGCTGGGAAGACAAGAATAAAAAAATGTTCGGCGCTAATCAAAATCACCCGTTGTTCAACGATATCAGCAGTATTATGCGCAAACACACAGGGATTGATACTATTGTTGACAAAGTGGTAAAAAATATGGGCGACATCAAATCTGCATACCTGATAGGTTTGGTAAATGCGAAAATGATCCTGTCTCCTTTTGAGTTAATTATCTTTGGTGAAAATGTTGATCTTGATTACCTCACTGCGCTGACAAATAAATCGGCAATGTTGATAAAACGCGATCTCGTAGCCAAAATACTGCCCCCTGATGAAGAATATCCTTTTATTAAAAACAACCCTCAGTCATTATTGATATGGAAAAACCAACCGAGTGAAACAACACCCTGAACAACAAAAAAACTTCGTATGACAAACCCAAAAACTGCTCTGATCACCGGTATCACCGGTCAGGATGGCGCCTATCTTGCAGAATTTCTTTTGAAGAAAGGATATATGGTTCATGGAATAAAGAGAAGAAGCTCTCTTTTTAACACCGACCGTATTGACCATCTATACCAGGATCCGCACACACAAAACCAAAACCTGTTTTTGCATTACGGCGATCTCACCGATTCACTCAACATCACCCGGATTATTCAGGAAACCCAGCCGGATGAAATCTATAACCTGGCTGCCATGAGCCATGTAATGGTGAGTTTCGACACTCCCGAATATACAGCCAATGCCGATGGCACCGGAACATTACGGATTCTTGAAGCCATCAGGTTGCTTGGTCTGGGTGAAAAAACCAGAATATATCAGGCTTCCACATCCGAATTGTATGGTAAGGTTCAGGAAATTCCCCAGAGCGAGAAAACTCCGTTCTATCCCCGAAGTCCTTATGCAGTAGCCAAACTCTATGCCTACTGGATTACGGTTAATTACCGCGAAGCCTATAATCTTTTTGCAAGCAATGGAATACTTTTCAACCACGAATCTCCCATCAGAGGCGAAACTTTTGTCACCCGAAAAATCACAAGAGCCGTTGCGCGTATCGCTGTGGGATTGCAGGACAAGCTTTACATGGGCAATTTATCATCGCAACGCGACTGGGGACATGCAAAGGATTATATTAAGGCAATGTGGTTAATTCTCCAGCATCATAAACCCGATGATTTCGTTATCGCAACAGGAGTTACTACTCCCGTGAGGGATTTCATCAGGAAAGCTTTCCTGGAACTTGGACTTCAAGTTGAGTTTAGCGGCGAAGGCGCCAATGAAAAAGGAATTATTGCCGCGAGCATCAACAATGACCTCTCTCATCTCGTGAACAAGGAAGTGGTTTCAGTTGACCCTCGCTATTTCAGACCCACTGAGGTGGAGCTGCTGATTGGCGATGCGACCAAAGCAAGAACCGAATTAAACTGGATTCCTGAATTTACTCTCGACGCTTTGATCAAAGATATGATACAAGCCGATTACCGGTTGATGCAAAAAGAAAAATTCCTTCGGGAAAACGGTTTTAACACGCTGAATTATTTCGAATAACAGAGAAATAGCATATTTGCTCATGAAAAAAAACGCCAAAATATACATCGCCGGTCATCTGGGAATGGTTGGTTCTGCAATCCACAGAAACCTTATTGGACAGGGATTTTCGAATTTTGTTCTCCGAACACTTGAAGAACTTGACCTTACGAGGCAACAGGCTGTTGAAGATTTCTTTGAAAAAGAACGTCCTGAATACGTAATTCTTGCTGCCGCCAAAGTTGGCGGAATCCATGCCAACAATGTTTACCGGGCGCAGTTTATTTATGAAAATCTGCAGATTCAGAATAACATCATCCATCAGAGCTATTTAACCGGCGTAAAAAAATTGCTTTTTCTCGGCAGTTCCTGCATCTATCCCAAAAATGCCCCTCAGCCTTTAAAGGAGGAATATCTCCTCACCGGATTACTTGAATCAACAAATGAACCTTATGCTATTGCCAAAATCGCCGGCATTAAAATGTGCGAAAGTTATACCCGTCAGTATGGATATAACTTCATCTCTGTTATGCCCACCAACCTTTATGGACCCAACGATAACTACAACCTCGAAACCTCTCATGTTTTACCGGCAATAATCCGCAAAGTACATCTGGCGCATTGCCTTGAGAAAAACGACTGGCAGACAATCCGCAAGGATCTTAACAAACGCCCCATTGAATCAATTAATGGTAACTCCACCGATCAAGAAATAACCAACATCCTCAATAAATATGGCATTCTCGCCAACTTACCAACTTCCCAACTCGCCAACTTCCCAACTTCCCAGCTTACCAACTTACCAACTTCCATAACCCTCTGGGGAACCGGCAAAGTTTTCCGCGAATTCATGCATGTGGACGACATGGCATCCGCCTGTGCCAAAGTGATGGAAGATGTGAGCATTGACGACCTTATAAATATTGACAAATCGCAAATCACAACCTTCCTGAATATCGGTACCGGCATTGACCAAACAATCACCGACCTGGTTCAGGTCATTAAAAAAATTATCGGTTTTGAGGGTGAAATCAGTTATGACCATACCAAACCCGATGGGACTTACCGGAAATTACTCGATGTTTCAAGGTTACAGAAACTTGGTTTCAAACCGAAATATTCACTTGAAGGCGGCATTGAGAATGTTTATAAAAGATATCTTGAAGATCAATAATCAGAAACCTGCAACTCATATATTACTCACATAAACGAATTTTTAATGAAAACTGACCAAAATTATTCCATTTCTCCATCAGGGGAAAAATTTATCGTTCCTG
>JAPLDO010000125.1 GCA_026391715.1 Bacteroidota bacterium | reverse complement strand
TTTTCAATCTATTTCGCTATTTCGCTATTCAAAATCCCAATCGTAGCGCATGCCACAATTCCCGCTGTTTCTGTCCGTAGCCGGGAAGTTCCAAGGCTAACTGCGATAAAACCACTGCTAATTGCAAGTTCCACTTCCTGTTTCGAGAAGTCGCCTTCCGGTCCGATCAGGATGGTTGCATCAGAATCTGGTTGATAAATTTTTTTCAATGCCGATTCCATGCCGGTTTCACAATATGCAATCAGTTTCATTCCCTTAATGCCGAGGTTGATAAAATCAGAAAATTTTACCGGATTATGCAGCAAAGGTAACCAGGATTTTAATGATTGTTTCATGGCAGAGATCATCACCTTTTCCAACCGTGGCATTTTAAGGCTTTCCCGCTCTGAATGAGCACAGATTAACGGTGTAATTTCATCTATCCCTATTTCAGTAGCTTTTTCAAGAAACCACTCAAAACGGTCGAGGTTTTTTGTGGGCGCAATGGCAATGTGTAACTTCCGGGGATTCCGGGGGTGGAAGGTACGTCCGGTTATTTCAACCAGACTTTCCTTTGGGTGAATTTTCACCATCCTTCCCTTGTAAAACCAGCCCTGACCATCGGTAAGATTCACTTCGTCGCCTTCTCTAAGTCGAAGAACCTTCACGCTGTGCCATGATTCCTCTTCCCCCAGGAAACAGGTATCTTCTTTCAGGTGTGTAACATAGAATAGTTGCATAATCTCTGGTTTCTCAACGGATTATATTCAATTTTAGTAACTTTTCAGTTCAAAAAAATTATTGATCCTTCGGAAAGTCGTACTAAGTTTCAAATTGCGGTTATTGACGTCACATTCACTATCATTTATTGAACCCAGGCAGTGGCTCTAATAGGTATCCACTAAACTTCTAACCACGATCTTCTCCTCCATCTTTGGATCTTTTTTCCGCGTGACAAATTCAATATCCACAGATTCACCAGGTAGCAGATCGAAATAATTGTTGGAAAAATCGCCTGTAACTGAAGTTGAAAGAAATAGATTTTTCACCAGTTTTTCGCTCGAAAGCTTAATTTTATACCCGGTTGGCGAAGCGATAACCTTTTTTGAAATTTCCGGAACCGGAAGCTGAAGATCCTTAGGAGCGACAAAATAAAGCAGGTTCACCGATTTTTCCCAAAACATTTTACTTTTGTAAGTAACAAGTAAAAAAACCTCGGCGGGATTCAGCTTTCCAAGCAAAGCGGTTTGGGCTGTATCATAATACACCAGTGAAGTGTTTCCGGGAATTTCTACCGTAAACCCTTCATCGGAATACATATTGCCATGAAAATCAATTAACTTGACGGTCATAACGCCGGCAAACGGTTGCGGGTCATCCGAAGATATATAAACTTTTATTCTGCCATCCTCAACTACCGGAGAAATAAGAAATTGACTATAAGCCGCAGGAAGGGCATACTGGAGAGCCTTCTTTTTTCCGAAATAATCGCGCGACGACCATGAAACTACGGGCCAGCAATCGTTCAACTGCCAGAACATGGTTCCCATGCAATAGGGCTTTGCCCTGCGATGCGCCTCGATTGCCGAGATAATGCCTTTTGCTTGCAGCAACTGACTTACATATACGTATGATTCAAAATCCTTTGGTTTCCGGTAATCGCGAAGCAGGTGTTCGTCAATGGTTTCAAAGCCTACAGCATGTTTCTGATGAGCTTTCATTACAACTGAACCGAGTGTCCGGTCTTCGGGATTGGTAAATTTTTTAATTGTAGTAAGATCAGGAAAACCCTGGAAACCATATTCCGACATAAACCGCCCCACTTTTTTACCGTAGGCGCTTAGCGGTTCTTTGCCCCACCAAACGCCCCAATAATGGGAATCTCCTTCGGTCATACTTTCTGGTCTGCCCCAGCCATGTAAAGGCGAGGTTGGGATATAAGCGCGTGCAGTGTCAAACCGTTTTACACTGTTCGGGAGGATCACGGTAAACAACATGCGGTAATCGCGGTAAATTTTGGACGAATCTTCGGGTGTGTAACCATATTGTTTTTGCCAGCCCCAGTTTTTCCATCCTTCATCAATCTCATTATTCCCGCACCATAAGGCAATGCAAGGATGTCGCCTGAGCCTGACGATGTTCTGCACCGCCTCTGCCCTCGCGTTATCTAAAAATTCTTTGCTTCCGGGATACATTGAATTGGCAAACATGAAATCCTGCCACACCATTATACCATTCTCATCGCACAGGTCGTAAAAAATATCGTTCTCGTAAATACCGCCGCCCCAAACGCGCAACATATTCATATTGGACTGTTTAACATCGTTGATGAGAGCTTTATATGTTGAATCCTTTACGCGGGGTAAAAAGTTATCCTGCGGAATATAATTGGCTCCCTTGATAAAAACCGGTTGGTCATTCACTTTGAAATAAAATGACTTGCCTGCAGAATCCTTTTCCTGAACAAGTTCAATAGTGCGTAAACCGATTTTCTGGCGTCCGCGACCAACTATTTCCCCATTGAACCAAACCTCATATCCGAAATTATAGAGAGTTGGAAAACCCATACCATTAGGATACCAGCGCTTTGGATTACGAATGGAAATATCGCCGCGAACAACATTTGGTCCCTGGTTCAAAATTACCGACTGGCGAAAAACTTCGGTGGAATCAATAAAGAAGCGTATTTGCGCTGAGTCATCCAGTTCTGCAAACATTGTTACCTGGGCGGAAATTGTGGCGATTGAATCGGTAAGTTTTTTCTGAATAAACTGAACGCCCAGCAAATTCACTGCATTCCATTCACGAATGAATATCGGACGCCAGACGCCGCTGGTGACAAGTGTTGGACCCCAATCCCAGCCAAAATGATATGCCGCCTTTCTGCAAACAACTTTTTCGTCGCCGGGAAGTTTATTTGGAAGCGTATCATAAACGCTTTTCACCT
>JAPLDO010000098.1 GCA_026391715.1 Bacteroidota bacterium | reverse complement strand
ACCATTCAAATCATTGTTGAAACACCAATGTTATCAACATATTTATTAACATTTTTTCATTTTACCAAAGTAGAACTAAGATTTCTGCTAAAAGAACGCAAACGAAAAATGACAAATGTTTTTTCGAGAAGTTCTATGTAGCGTTGAACAGTTTCTGCATCAGACCCAATCGTTTGGCTTAATTCACTATACGACGCTTGTGAGCCCAGTTGCAAAGCCAGCGATTGAAGCAGTTTTTCAAGTAATTCGGGACGGCGGAGATCCTTGTATTTGAAAATGTCCTTGTACAGATAACTTCCTGCCAGCAAGCCAAGTGTTTCTTTCATATTATCTGCCCTGGAAACTACATCGGGATATGAGCCGTAAATCAATCGCTGCTCAAGAAACCTTTTTTCTTCCATCCAACCATGATGATCAACCAACTCTTCATAAGAGAGAGGATAAAGAAAGTATTCAAACTTTCGTCCCGTAAGCGGTTCGCTGATCGCTTCCGCCAGATCCAGCGACGAGGAACCACTCGCCAAAAGCTGGACATCCTGAATATGATCGGTTATGAGTTTTAATGTCTGACCAATATTTTTTATTTGCTGAGCTTCATCAATTACGAGGATTTTATGGCTGCCAATAAGCATTTTCAAGTCGGAAATATTAGCGCCGGCAAGTTGCGCTCTTACAAAAGGCTCGTCAGCGTCTAACCAAAGTGTCTTCTGATTTTGTAGGTTTGTTATCTCTTTTAGCATCGTAGTCTTTCCGGTTTGACGCGCCCCAAGCAGGATAATTGCTTTGCCGGTAAATAGTTTGCCCAGAATAACCGACTCCGGTTTTCTTTTAACCATAATCCTCTTTTTATTCACAAAAATTCAAAAATACGGTATATAACCGGAAATACTTATAAGAATATCCGGTCGTAGCCGGAATATATCCCATTTGCAAATTATCAATTATAGGACTAACTTTACCAATTGAATTTGTAAAAGAATTGATAATGACAAAAGAAATTGCACCCGAAAATCTTTATTCAAGAATTGCCGGACTTTTACAGGCGGCAAAGCAAAATGTTGTTCGCGCCGTAAACCAAACCATGGTTTACACCTATTACGAAATTGGGCGGATGATCGTGGAAGACGAGCAACAGGGCAAAGAAAGGGCCGAATATGGCAAGCAGGTTTTAAAAGAACTTTCGAAACGGCTTACGAAGGAATTTGGTAAAGGGTTTTCAGAAAGAAATTTAGAACAAATGCGGCAATTTTATTTGACCTACTCAATTTCGCAGAAATCGTCTGCGAAATTACATGAATCAGAAAATGAAATGATTACAATTTCCGCAACGCCTTTGCCGAAATTCAATCTTTCCTGGTCGCACTACCTGAAACTCATGCGGTTTGAAAACCCCGGTGAACGAAGATTTTATGAAATTGAATGTGCCACCGGCAACTGGAGTTTGAAGGAATTGCAACGTCAGTTCAACAGTGCCTTGTATGAACGGTTGGCGCTCAGCCGCGATAAAGAAGGAGTAAAACAGCTTGCCGAAAAAGGACAAATCATCGAAAAACCTACCGACTTGCTCAAAGATCCTTATGTCCTCGAATTTCTGGATTTACCCGACCATCACAAGTATTCAGAAAGCGATTTAGAACAAGCCCTGATCGACAAGCTGGAACATTTCCTCCTCGAACTTGGAAAGGGTTTTACTTTTGCCGGGCGGCAGGTTCGCATCACCATCGACGAAAAACATTATAAAGTTGATCTCGTTTTCTTTAACCGGATATTGAAATGCTTCGTGGTGATTGACCTGAAAATCGGGGAACTTGCCCATCAGGATATTGGCCAGATGCAGATGTACGTGAATTACCATGACCGTTTTGTGCGCCTCCCCGACGAAAACAAAACCATCGGAATCATCCTCTGTAAAGATAAAAGCCAGACTTTGGTAGAGATAACCCTTCCGGAAAACAACGACCAGATTTTTGCCAGCCGCTATAATACTGTTTTGCCCGATAAACAGGAGTTTATTCAGCTTTTGGATCAAGGCTAAGCATGAAGATTTAAAGAATACGAAATTAATTTTTTTGTATATTTGACGGGAATGATCAATAACATTAAGGCACTAAAGCATATTTTAAAAAATGAAAATGTAGAAAAACAGCCTAAATAAATGATATAGCGTTTCGCCGATCGCTGCTATTGAAACCGACCAAAAACTTCAATGTGATGCAGATTAGTAAGCAAAACGCCACGTTACGGCGTGTGCGTTGCTTTACTTGCATCACAGGTACCTTGGTCGTACCTCAATAGCGGTAAGCAATTCGTACACGCTGTTTTTATTGGGGCGCCTTACAGATACCACCATGATAAATGCAATAATTGTAGAAGATGAGTTGATTCAGATTGCATATCTTCAAAATCTGCTTGACGATTTTTTTCCTGAGGTGCGGGTTGTTGATACAATTCATTCCGAATCGGAAGTTGTTCAACGGCTTACCGAACGTTCTTTTGATCTTCTTTTTCTCGACGTTAAACTCGGAAACAGCAATGCCTTTGAATTGCTGGAACAGCTTCCCCAAATTGATTTTCATATCATCTTTATTTCCGGATTTGAGAGCTATGCTTTACAGGCGATCAAATCAAATGCCGTTGACTACCTCTTAAAACCATTCAATGTGAACGAATTAAGAGTTGCGGTTAACAAAGTAACCGACCGGATTAATAACAAAGAGTCCGAAATTTCCAAATCGTTGAACGAACTACCCGGCGCTGAAAATTGTCTCTGTATTTCAGAGCGCGATTCCTATACATTCATCCCATGCCAAACCATTTTATATTGCAAATCAGAGGGAAATTACACCAACATTTTCGTTTCAAATGAAAAGGGAGATATAGAAACGATACTCTCTTCAAAAAATCTTTTCCATTTTGAACAGAAACTCTGTTTGAACAATTTTGTCAGGATTCATCAATCTATCCTCGTCAACAAATCAAAAATCAGGAAGATTCAAAAAGGAAGCAGGGAATTAATTCTATCGGATGGCACGATCCTCGAAATAGCCCGCGACAGGAAAAGCGAGGTTTTGGCAAGGCTGATGCGATAGTTACGCCCGGTTTTCATGCTTCCACTTTAAAAACCCGTCAAGCGAATAGATCTTTCACATCCATTGTCTCCCACTTTAACCGGAGGATAACAAAGATTTTACCGGATTGTTGCCCGGAAACCCTGCTCAAAAATGTTTCCTTTTACCAAAATCCCGTACAATCAAAACGGAATCCAATGGGATAATAACGGAATTTTCATGAATAATAACCCAATGATAACTCGGAGGGAATTGTGGATTATTAACCGCTGAATAATCTAATTTTGTTTTGTTGTTGATTTTTAAGGAAGCATTAAAAATTCCATTTTGGCTCTTAGGAGGATATATTAAAAAACAGAAAAACAGATAGAGCCTAAAAATAAAACCAAAACCCATGAATCAGGATATAATAAACATTTTGATTTTAGTTTCACCGCTCATTATTGGTGGAATCATTGCAGCTATTAACGCCACTTCGGTAAATGATACAACAGAAAATGTTGAAGCATGGACAAGACGTACACAAACAAAAGTTTCAACTAAAAGCAATTGGTTTTACAGTTTTATCATTAACCCGATTCTTTGGATAATTGTCAAGTTCTGCGACTGGACTGATTCTTTTACACATCGTGGCATAAAAAACGGTGTCAGAGTGGCTGCAACTTTATATTTGATTGCAGCCTGGTGTTTTCTTCTTTATGCAGCATTTATGATAGTTGTAATAGGCGCTATTACTATTGGTATTCTCTATGTCATTTTTAAACTTTTGGTTAACTCCAACGATAATGTGAAACAAGGTTATGAAAAAGGAAAAAGCGTTTTCCAACGATCTGACGAAAAAGATGTTACCGAAATGGCTGGTCTCAAGGGAAATAAAATATACTCAGGATCAAATTGGTTTAATGAAGAATTACAAGGCAGGGTTGATGAAGATGGAAATATTTACAGCGGAACGAATTGGTTTAGCGAAGAAAAGATTGGCAGGATTGATAAAGATGGAACAATCTTTAGAGGAACTTCATGGACAAATGAAGAAAAGGTTGGTAGAATTGATGACAAAGGGAATATAAATAAAGGTACAAACTGGTTTAACGAAGAAAAAACTGGTCGCATTGACGAAGAAGGGAATATTATTAGCGGGACAAACTGGTTCAATGAAAAGAAAACCGGACGTACAGGAAATTAAAAAATCGGTTGAAAGTTAAAGCGTGGTCCGGGTAGAAAATTATTAAAAACAGTGGAGAACAAACCACCTTCTCAACTGAGCGATTCAGAAAAGCCAAACAAGTACAAAAATAAATACTTTTCGATGAAAAAATTTATAGCTTTTTCTATTGTTATTTCAATTAGTATAATAGTATTTGCACAACAAAACTATCAGGATGTGGTATATCTGAAAAATGGCAGCATTATCAGAGGCATAATTATAGAGCAAATTCCAAATAAATCAATAAAATTAGAAACAGCGGGTAAAAGCGTTTTTGTATATCAAATTGATGAAATTGAAAAAATGACGAAAGAGGTTTCACGGGAACCATTAAATAACTCAACAAATAATCCAGATTCACAAAAAGGCTATATCGTTAGTATTGGAGGCAGTAAAAAACATCTCACAACTGATTTTCAGGATATAACTGAAATTCCTACGGATAAAGCAATTATTTATGTTTATCGTCCATATAAATACGTTGGTAGTGGCGTTCATTTTATTGTTTACGCTAATGGTAACCCAATAAGTGATTCGTATTTATATGTTAAAGGATATTTTGTTTACTATGCTGAACCAGGCAGGGTGGCATTTTCGGCAGCGATAGGGGGTGTGACAACTGATTTAATAATTGAAGTTGAAAAAAGTAAATCCTATTATGTTGAGGGGTCAGTAGGAATGGGAGGTTGGATGGGAAATCCATCATTAGAATTACCGGACCAGGAAAAAGCCAGGAAGAAAATTAGTAAATGCAAATTAATCTCAAGTTATTAGTTCTTTAAAATATCTTCTGAATAATTATCCTGAATATTATTACCCAAAAATAAAAGTGGAGACCAGAAACCACCATAAAAACGGGGCGACACCGAAAAGCCAAACGAGTAGGTAACACAAATTCAACAACATTATGAAACTGATTTTTACATTGATTTTATTTATTGCACTTGGTATTGTTGCTATCGCACAACAGAATTTCCAGGATGTTGTTTATCTGAAAAATGGCAGCATTATTCGAGGCACCATTATCGAACAGGTTCCGAATAAGTCCATTAAAATTGAAACTGCCGATAGAAATGTGTTTGTTTATCAAATGGACGAAATTGAAAAAATGACTAAGGAAACAGTGGCAAATACCTCAAAGTCAAATAGTAGTTCCGGTTTGAGTTCCGGTTATCTTAGAATAATAAATTTTGGTTTTGGTTTTGGATTAGGCAATTATGGAAAAGGAACAAGTTGTCTTAAACTTGAGGTTATTAATGGTTATCAATTCAATCCCTATTTTTCACTTGGGTTTGGCACCGGATTAAAATTTTATTTTAACAAATACAAAAGTTCCAGTTTAGTAATTCCTTTGTTTGCAGATTTCAGGGCACATTTCATCGACTATATAGTGTCTCCTTACATCGATTTAGGAATTGGATATACAATTGAAGCCTCGCCTGAATTCCGGGGGCTTGGCTTTATGTTAAATCCATCGGTAGGCGCAAGTGTTAAAATCGGTAAAAAATCTGCAATGAATTTTGGTCTTGGGTATTTTATGCAAATAGCAAATGGTTCAAATTTGGGCACTCTTAATATTGATTTGGGCTTTTCTTTTTAGAGAGAGCGACATTGAAATAGCCCTGTTATCCACTTTAAATTTTTAGTGCGGATTACTCGAGGAAGCACGAAAAGTAATTGTTTACTAAAAATGTAATAAAACCAATCATTTTAAAAAATTCCAAACCCCAAATTCCAAATTCCAAAATTGAGCCTACTCCGAAAAGGAAACAATTTGGACTAAAGTCCAGTAACTATCAGTTTATCAATTGCCCCGACCTTAAGGTCGGGGCAATTCAAGTTGCTCACATACCGATTCATAGCCAAATTTTGATTTTTCCGACTAATTTTCGAAGCGGAATCAAAATTACAAATCCACAACCATCAGCTCACGACCTAAGGCATGTAAAGCATCTGATATCTTTGTTATTTGCGCCGCTCGAGGTTTGCTTTCTCCCGATGCATAGCGTTGCAACTGCCGCTGATTGATGCCTGTGATGCGCTCCAAAGCCGAATTGGTAAAAATCCCACGGTAATGTTGCAGTAAGCTTGTGGTTTCGAATTTATAAATCAATTCAAAACCGGCATTAAAAACTGCCGGAATTTCATCGCCAAACTCGCGACTTATTTCGAGATGGAATTCAACAGCTTCCTGTATGTTGTTTTTCAGTTCTTCAAATGTCTTACCGGTTGATACGCATCCCGGCAGTTCCTCGATATACGAAGAGTAATTATTATCTGACAGTTCTACTGTTACTAATACTTTTCTCATCGTCTTTTATTTTCCAGGTTTTCACCGAGACATGGTTTTTAATTGAAATCACAAATATAATTGTATTATTACAACTATACGAATATATTGACAATAATCATGAGTCCACTCTGAAAAGTAGTGAAAAAATAAAGTTTGGCTAAAGGCCGGAATGTCAGCAATTTGAATTGCCACGACCTTAAGGTCGTGGCAATTGATAATCAGCTTCTTAGTTGGCTTTAGCCAAATTTTTCTTAGTTTTCGGAGTAGGCTCAATTATTAACCTGTTTTATTCACAAAAAATGAAGAAATACATCTTTATGTGAATAATGGCAGAATTAAAGAAATTTCCTTCGGCTTTAGCCTATGGTAAAGGAAAAAAATTTATAAAAACCCCATTTGTCAAATAGAAATTATAGGGCTTACATTACCAATTGAATTTGTAAAAAAATTGATAATGATAAAATAAATTGTTCCTGTCATATCCATTGCCTCCGCCCCATCCGGAGGATAATAAAGATTTTACCGGATTGTTCCTCGGAAAACCTGCTACCAAATGGCCTATTAGATTCCGCATTGTCACACCCTAACCTATTTATACCGTTTAATCCCAAACAATATTTGAGTCCTTGTATTTGGCTCTTGGAATTTGCGATCAGAATATCATCATATAAACCTTTTTTAGTATACAAGGGACTTTCACCCTCGAAAAAATTCACACTCGTTTTTGGCTGTCGGAAATAAGATTTGTATTTTTGTCTTTTGCTAAAGATTACAATACAAGCCGGGTGTGGGTTCGGGTGGGGCGCACACAAAGAATGGAATGGAAAAATATTTCCAGAAAAATTAGTTCGTGTTATCTTCGTAATCAGAGAAAAAATCATTACGACAGTAACAGTAATTGTACAGTGGGGTAAATGGACAAAAACAGAGTAGCTATGAAAATAACGTATGATACAACTAACGATTTGCTTTATATCAGGTTTGATAATACGGAGCAAACGATAACAAATGTTGCAGTAAACGACAATATTATGCTTGATATCACCAGGAAAATAAACTTATTGGAATAGAAATACTTGACGCATCTGAAATGATCGCGCTTGACCAACTATTTCCGATAATAAAACAACCGTTTATTTTGGACGAAAAATTTTATCAAAAAATCGCTGGTTAATAAAAGACAAATAATGAATCCACTCCGAAAAGTAGTTAGAAAATAAGAATTTGACTAAAGCCCGGAATATCAGCAACTTGAATTGCCACTACCTTAAGGTAGTGGCAATTGATAACCAGATAGCTACTGGACTTTAGTCCAAATTGTTTCCTTTTCGGAGTAGGCTCAATAATTGAAATGCAAACTTCGTACTTTACGACCTAATATTTTTTTGTTGGCATTATTTATGCTCAAACCGTAATAAAGCCGCACGTTTAAAAAATTCCAAGCCTCAAATTCCAAGGTCCAAATCCCAAGGGAGAAATGAGAGTGAGTTGTGGTTTAAAAAGCCTTGAAACCGCCGCTTTGGAACCTGGAACCTGGAACCTTTGAACTTTGAACTTGTGACCAAAATGTCATAATTTATCCGTACAATTACAAATTTACTAACAGAGCATTGGTAATTGGTAATTCTTATACGAGCGTTTGAGCAATTTATATTTTTAGCCCGTTATAAGCATAAGCATGCACGCGCGAAAGAATAATTATCATATTGTCAAATCCATTTATAGTAATTAACTAATAATAATATTTACAATTATGAGAAAAACTACTCTAATTATTCTGGTGTTTTTGATCTTTGGATCAATATCTTATGGACAATTTACCGCCATGCTACCGAGCATGGTTTCAAGTCCAAATGAGAATGTGGCAATGGATATGAATGTGACAGGTTTGAATACAAACAATATTATTTCTATCCAATTTTATATTCAGATAGACCCGGCGGCATTAACATTTCAAAATATTACAAATTTTCAACAATCAGGTTTGATGGTGGGTTTCATCAATGGAAATACTATTACAATGGTGTGGACTGGCGCAAGTCCTAAAAACTTCCCTGATGGAAGACTATTAACGTTGAATTTTAAATACAACGGGTTAACAAGTCCAGTATCCTTCATACCTCTGAATTGTGAAGTTCTGAAACTTGTCGGGGGAATACCTGTTGTGCTTACTGGAACATTTACCAATGGGTCAGTAAGTCCTTTTCCCGGTAATCAGGCTAAAGCGAAATTGGATAGTTTGTTAAATGTTCCGCCCGGCACAACTACGGTTCATTTGAAATATGGCGGTTTCAACGGTAATGTGGGATCGATTACTCAGCGTATTTCTTACGATCCTTCAAAACTTACATTTATTGAGGTAACAGGTGTGGGAAATCTTGCTGTTGGGTTTGATGTAAATTTAACGGCAGGAATACTTACAATTACATGGACCAGTGGTGTTGGTAAAGATATTAACTATCCTGCCAGTATGTTTAATATTAATTTTAATTACATTAATTCTTCTTCAACAAATGTAAATTTTAGCGTTGGCTGTGTAATCCTGACAACAACGCCACCTACTAATATACCTGTATCATATACTAATGGACTTGTTTCCCCTGCACTATGCCCATGGATCCCGGTTCCAAACCAGCAATTCAACATGAGCGTCATTGCAAAGCTATACATCTCAAATGTACTAACCACCAATCCTTCCGATGCAATCGGCGCATTTGTGGGCGCCGAATGTCGTGGGATTGGCTATCCCGATCCTGCCTTAAACGGGATCATTTTCCTCACGATAACTTCGGATGTCCAAACGGGTGAAACGGTAACTTTCAAAGCGTGGAAATCGGCAACTTGCGAAGAGTGTTTCGTGGCGGAAACCATGCCGTTTGCTAACCAGTCGGAAGTTGGTACGGTGGGCAGTCCTTTTGAATTTCATTGCGGGATGGTTCAGTTATGCACCACATTCGGCGCGGGCTATACATGGTTTTCGGTAAATGTCAATCCGGGTTCGATGGCTTTGAATTCACTGTTCAGCAATCTTACGCCATGCGAGAATGACCGCATCATCGGCCAGCAATCCTTCGCCACCTATTTTGGTACCCAATGGGTCGGAAGTCTGAGCGCGATTGATCCGAAAGCGATGTACAAAATGAAGTTGTGTACGCAGCAATCATGGTGCAAACAGGGTTCGCCGGTGAGTATCGAACCAATAACCATTGCAAGCGGTTATCCCTGGATTGGATATTTGCCGCAAAGCGACCTTCCAATCAATACCGCTCTTGCCGGATTAGTTCCTGCGGCAGTTTCGAATGACCGGTTCAACGGACAATCTTCTTTTGCAACCTCAACGGGAACCCAATGGGTAGGCACGCTTTCAACATTGCAGAAAGGCAAAGGTTACATCATCCACCTTGCAAACTCATCAGTATTGACCTATCCTACAGGCATGGATAACCCCGGAATAACAATTGAAGATCCTCCGGTAGTATTGTCATCGCCCACCGGGGATAATCCCGTAATTAGTCTGCGGTACAATATGCAACTAATATCAACCATCATTTTACCGGATGGAAGTACGTCAACCAATTCCGGCGATGTGGTTTATGCTTACGTGGGAGATGAATTAAGGGGAATGGCAAATCCGGTTTCCGATTTGAACGGGAGATTGTTTTTATCTGTGGGATCTGATGTTGAATCGGGCGAAGAGGTTACATT
>JAPLDO010000229.1 GCA_026391715.1 Bacteroidota bacterium | reverse complement strand
CCGCCCCCCTGCCCCCCTCCCCAAATGACCCCACCCCCCTGCCCCCTCCCCAAATGACCCCACCCCCCTGCCCCCTCCCCAAAAAGGGAGGGGGAGAGGGGGCGTAGCAAAATATTTCGGTTCATTATAATTATCAGATTTATGGCATATTAGCACAAGCTCCCCCTTCCCTTTTTGGGGAAGGGGGTTGGGGGGATGGGGTCAGGGGGGAATGGGGTTGGGGGGATGGGGTCAGGGGGAGGGGCGTAGCAAAATATTTCGGTTCATTACAATTAACAGATTTATGGCATATTAGCACAAGCTCCCCCTTCCCTTTTTGGGGAAGGGGGTTGGGGGGATGGGGTCAGGGGGGGTCAGGGGGTCAGATGGAAAGGGGAACCGGTGGACTTACTTCGGGTCTTTAAATTTTTTAAATGCCCTGTCTTACTACGATTTGATTTTATTAACCGGATTGGAAAAAATACTGTGTAAGATAAATGACAATTCGCCATAAATTTGAGCTTTATTTCATATCGCCTCCATACTTGAATCAACTGTCGAGAAAGATTTCCGCCATACTGCGAATTACCAGCATTTTCCTGATAATCATGGCTGGGGTTAACCAGGCTTCTGCACAATTTGAGCACAAACTGTTTTCTTCAAATCTTATCATTGAAGGTAAAATACATTATGGGTTTCTTTATGCTCAACACCTTGAGCTGGAATTGTTCAACGCACATTTCCCGGCTTTTGAGATCATTATTCAGAAATTGACCTACGGTAAAAATAAGTGGGAACGCGACTATAACTTCCCGCTAATCGGCGTTTCAATGTTTTATTCGGGAGTTGGCAATAATCCCTCGCTTGGCAGCGCTTATGGTCTTATGCCTTTTATAAACTTCCCTTTGTTTAAAACCAAAAACTTTACAGCCGGGTTCCGTCTCGCGCTTGGAATTGGGTATATTACCAAGCCTTTCGACCGGATTTCAAACTTTAAAAACCTTGCAATTGGGTCGCATCTCAATGCAGCCATTAACCTTATGGTTGAAGCGCGTTACAGGATTAACTATTTTCTCACCGTCACCGCCGGGGTGAGTTTGCAGCATTTTTCCAATGGTTCGCTAAAACTGCCGAACTACGGTATTAACCTGCCGCTGCTGAATATTGGGATTGCTTATCGTCCTTTTAAGGAAAACCTGAATATCAGCGGGAGGTTCTTTGCTCCTGTTGAGCCATACTCGGCAATTGTAAGAAGATCCGTTGAAGTCAACATTGGCGGTTTTCTGGGATTTAAAAATATGGTGGCTGTTTATGGGAAAAATTATCTCGTTACACATTTTTACGGCAACGCCTTCCTGCGGGTTAGTCCAAAGAGTAAATTCGGGATTGGTCTTGATCTTTCTTACGATCCGTCGCAGGTTACATTGCTTGAGAAGAGTGGAACCCCGGTATCCAACAAACTTAGCGTTATCCGTCCCGGCGTAAACGGCGCTTATCAACTGGTGATGTCGCGGCTGGGATTCATCTTCAATCTGGGTTGTTATCTTGGAGGAAAAGAAAAAAGCAATGGTCCGTTTTACGAGAAGATTTCTGTTCAATATGGTTTTACAAAAAACCTGTACGCCGCAGTCATGCTTAAAGTCCACTGGGGAAGAGCTGATTATATTGGCTGGGGTTTTGGGTACAGGTTTGATGTTTCTTATGGTAAAAAAACAGTGAAATGAAACAATCTTTTTATTTATTTCTGGTATCCATCTGTCTGCCTGGAATTATTCTGATCTCATGTAGTAAAGATGGCGGTAAATGTGTTTCCTCCACCGGACAAATAGTTGTCCAGGATC
The DNA here is from genome assembly GCA_026391715.1 of Bacteroidota bacterium. Taxonomy (GTDB): domain Bacteria; phylum Bacteroidota; class Bacteroidia; order Bacteroidales; family FEN-979; genus CAIVAT01. The sequence goes on along the minus strand of JAPLDO010000229.1, from coordinate 8,822 downwards.
GTCGCATTTCAGAGTTTGACAGTATCCGCGTTCTGGATTATGTAAACGTTATCCTGTTACAGGATTCGGTAAACAGCGTTAAAGCAGAAGCGGGCGAAAACATTATCGGAGGCATTATCACCGAGCTGTCGGGAAGAGAACTTGTAATACGGAATACCAATAATTGTAACTGGCTCCGCGATTATTCCAAACCTGTCAATGTCTATATTTCTGTGAGAAATCTATTGAAAATTCATTATGAATCTTCAGGAGATATTACCTGCGCCGACACCATAAGGTCGGGTTATCTGAAAATTGACGTCTGGGGCGGCTGTGGCACAATTGATTTGAAAATCAACGTAGTTGATGGATTTTTTCTTCTACATCTGGGAACCGCCACCCTTATATTAAATGGTATCTGTAATATCAGCAGCGTATATGCCGGCGATTTCGGTTTACTCCAACTCAAAGGGCTGAAGACCGGATATACTTTTGCAACCAATAGCGGTTCCAACGACTGTTACGTGAATGCCACCCATGCGTTGGAGGCAAAAATAACCTCTATTGGAAATATATACTTTTCCGGAAATCCTAAAGAAATTAAAGCCAGTATCACCGGCGCGGGACAATTAATTCCCAACTGATAAAACTCCTCGCTAATAAGCTCTGGCAAAAATCACGCGCTGATCAGATGGCTTTCCTGAGTAAACACATTTTCCGGTTTCGCGTGGATTGTTCAGGGGAATGACTCTGATGGTTGCCTTGGTTTCTTCTTTGATTTTTATTTCCGTTTCGGCAGTGCCATCCCAGTGAGCGGAGAGAAATCCGCCTGTTTCGTCGAGAACTTTTTTAAATTCTTCCCAGTTGTCAACTCTGAAAGTGTTTTCTTCTCTGAAGGCAAGAGCGCGATCGTAGAGATTTTTCTGAATCTGATCGAGAAGATGCTCAATCTTTATATCAATATCGGTAATCTGCAAAACCTCTTTTTCAAGCGTATCGCGGCGAGCCACTTCAACTGTTCCCTGCTCGATATCGCGCGGTCCGATAATTACCCGAATCGGCACGCCTTTAAACTCATATTCCGAAAATTTCCAGCCTGGTTTATGAGTATCCCGGTCATCATACTTAACAGAAATTCCCCTTTTTTCCAGTGAACTTTTTATTGAAAGCGCAGTTTCAGAGATTAGAGTAAGTTGTTCGGCATTTTTAAAAACAGGAACTATGACAACCTGAATAGGCGCAAGTTTTGGAGGAATAACAAGACCATGATCATCGGAATGAGCCATAATCAAAGCGCCCATCAATCGCGTTGATACGCCCCACGAAGTTGCCCAGACATAATCGAGTTGGTTTTCTTTGTTAAGATATTTAACATCGAATGCCTTTGCAAAATTTTGTCCAAGAAAATGTGAAGTGCCAGCCTGAAGCGCTTTACCATCCTGCATCAGGGCTTCAATGGCATAAGTTTCAATTGCGCCGGCAAATCTTTCGGCAGGCGACTTTACACCCCTGATTACCGGTATTGCCATCCATGTTTCCGCAAAATCGGCATAAACATTCAGCATGGTTTCAGCCTCTTTTACCGCCTCTTCCATAGTGGCATGAGCAGTATGCCCCTCCTGCCAGAGAAATTCGGCTGTGCGCAAAAATAGTCGGGTACGCATTTCCCACCGTACAACGTTTGCCCATTGGTTGATTAAAATCGGTAAATCCCTGTACGACTTAATCCAGTTTCTATAAGTATCCCAGATAATGGTTTCCGAAGTTGGTCTTACAATCAATTCTTCTTCCAGTTTGGCGTCTTCATCCACAACAACGCCTTTCCCATCGGGTGAACTTTTCAAACGGTAATGAGTCACAACTGCACACTCCTTGGCAAATCCCTCAACATGGCTTGCCTCTTTACTGAAAAAGGACTTTGGAATAAAAAGAGGAAAATAGGCATTAGAATGACCTGTGTCTTTGAATTTTCTGTCCAGAACAGCCTGAATACGTTCCCATATCGCGTAACCATAAGGTTTAATAACCATACATCCGCGCACCGCCGAATTCTCTGCCAGATCGGCTTTTATTACCAGATCATTATACCATTGAGCATAATTTTCTGCACGAGTTGAAAAATCTTTTGCCATTACTTGAGTTTGGTATAAGGTTTGTTAATTTTCAGTTGGTTTTAGATTGCGAAAATACAAATTTTAACCCGATCTATCACTCAGGTAAGAGTTAAAGGTTTTTAAAGACAGTGTATTATGAAAAATTCAGCATGGTTTCTCGCGCTCATCGGTTTAGCCATAAGCGCCTGTACAACACAGAAACAAGCAACATCATACTCAAATGATGATGTTTACGGTAAACCTGCATCTTATGGTTCTACCCAGGTTGCAACCTCGCAGCCAAACGAAAAAGGAACGCAGATAGTCACTTCGCCCGATAATGCGTCGGTTTCTAACCCTGGTTCCTCCACCTTTGCCGATGATTACAACGACTATTCCTATTCAAGTCGTATTCAGAAGTTCAATTCTACCGACACTACAAAAGGTTATTTCGATGATTCCTATACTTCCTCAGCAAGTCAGTCGGGAGGAAATGGAAGCGAACCGAATGTGAACATTTACCTTGGCTTTGGAGCAGGTTTTGGTGGATATTACGGATCATCCTTTGGACTTGGCTGGGGATACCCATATTCATCATGGGGCTGGGATTATGGCTGGTGGAATCCCTATTCGTCATGGGGCTGGGGTTATCCTTACTACGGTTATAATCCCTGGTATAATCCATGTTGCTATTGCTACGGATATAACGACTGGTACGGCGGTGGTTATACACCCTATTATTCAACAAATACCTATTATGGTTCAAGGCAATCGTTGTACCGTTCAGATAATGGCGCCAGCGCGCTGAACTCCAGAACTACGCGAGATGCTGTAAATAGTTCGTTAAGCCCGAATGCCAGGACTCAGACATCTCCGGCATACACAAAGTCAGACAGATCGGTAAGTGGAAATGTTAAGCCCGCTCCACGAACAACTCCGGCTTCACAGGAAAAGTACAGGTTCACGCGCACTGAAAATCAAAAACAAGCCCCGAATCAACGCACAACTCAAAATGTTCAACGTCAAAGCCAGGTTCCAAGAACACAGCCGGCGCCGAGATATGTAAAGCCCGAAAATGCAGCAGCCCAACGATCCGGATCTGTTCAAAGTTACTCTTCGCCGGTTTACAGGCAACCAAAAACCAGCCAGGAATATCTTGCTCCCCGGTCGCAAACACAAGGCAGCGCGAGGACAACCGGCAATGAAACAAGAAATACCGGTAGCGCAGGTTCTGGCACAATTGACAATCGCCGGACTTCCCCGTCAACCGAAATTAACCGATCGGGAACCAACGCAGGCAGAACGAGAACTTCCGGGTATTCTGAGCCTGTCAGGTCAAATAATAGCGTATCATCGCCTACGCGGTCGGGAAACAGCGGATCGTATTCAGCGCCCAGACGATCAGAGGGAAGCGGAAATTATACCGCCCCAGCCCGTTCCGGCGGAAATAACACGAGCGCCCCTTCGGGTGGCGGGAATTATTCAGCTCCTTCCCGTTCCAGCGGTAGCGGAGGTAGCGGAGGTAGCGGCGGCAGCGGCGGTAGCGGCGGTAGTTCTCCATCGTCAGGTAGCGGAGGCGGGCGTCGCAGGTAATTTTTTGTTAATTCAAATTCTTTGAGCAATGAAAAAATCATGCACAATATTAATGGCGATCTTTTTAGCCGCTTTTACAACTCATTCCCAAACTGCCGAAGACGCCCTGCGATATTCGCGAGTCTACTACGGTGGAACTGCCCGGTTCAACGGGCTTAGCGGAGCTTTTGGAGCAGTTGGCGCCGATTTCTCAACCCTGGCAACAAACCCTGCCGGTCTGGGACTTTACAGAGGTTCTGAAATGACGCTGACCATCTCCCCTACTATTGGACACTCATCAACAACCTATAACGGTTCAACAGCAAACGATAACCGCGTTAACTTTGGATTGGGCAATTTTGGAGTTGTCTTCAATATCAACACTGCGAATCAGGGTAATTTCGGGATATTAAAAAGCATAAATATCGGTTTTGGTTTTAACCGTCAGAATGATTTTAACAACCGGGTTGTTATTCATGGGCTTAATAACGAAAATTCACTTATGAAGAGCTACGCCAATATCCTGAATGAAAATCAAACGCCTTCTGATTATGTTAATGATGATTATCCATTTGACATAGGACTTGCTTTTGGGGATGGGTATAACCTCGTTTTTATTGATTCAGCTTCAGGCATGTATTCCTGTGACGCTAAATATGGCGGAGTGGTTCAAAATAAAAGCATCAGTACTTATGGCTCAATAAACGAGCTTGACTTTGCCATTAGCGCTAACCTTGCCGATAAACTCTACCTTGGATTTACCATAGGGGTTCCTTCCATTAACTATTATGAAAACAGCGTTTACACTGAAACCGACGCAAAAGACACTATCAGGTATTTCAATTCGTTGAAATACGATTATAGTCTTCACACGCGGGGAACCGGGGTTAATGTGAAATTCGGCTTGATTTACAAGCCAGCCGACTGGTTCCGACTGGGCGCAAGCATCCATTCGCCTACATGGTATCCAAGTATGAATGACCAGTGGTCGTCGGCTATGCAATCATCCTTTACAAATAGTTCGTGGAATCAAACAAATTATTCTCCCGTTGGTTATTATGATTACCGTTTAACAACGCCATTCAGGGCAATGGGAAGTCTTGCTTTTATCATCGGTCAATATGGGTTGATAAGCGCTGATTATGAATATGTAAACTATTCGCAGGCGCGTTTTAATTCATCCCAGGACAGCTATACGGACGTAAATAATGATATTAAATCATCTTTTCAATCCTGGGGAAACATCCGGTTAGGGACTGAATGGCGAATACTGGATTTCAGAGTAAGAGGCGGTTTTGCCTATTTCAGCGATCCCTACGCTACGAATGCCAACAGCAGCCCTCGTTACCAGGTTTCAGGTGGGTTTGGATACCGGTCTCAGCATTTTTTTGCTGATGTAACCTATATTTGGTCAAAGATGCAACAGGCTTATTACCTGTACGATGCAAACATGGTTAACCCGGCTGAAATCAGTAGTTACAGCAATACCATCTCAACCACTTTCGGAATCAGGTTTTAATTTTTTTCTTTACCCTTTCCAAACCAGCCTTTGCTTTTTGTCTCAGGCTGGTTTTGTATTCCGTGGCGTCAATGGAAAGACTTAACCGATAGGCAGCTTCGGCATTGCCCCATTCATTTTGATTTTCATAGATCAAGCCTAACTGCATGGCTGCGGCTGCCGCAAAATAATATGGCAATGATTTTCCGCGATCAATAGTATTTTGATAATATTCAATGGCTTTCTCTGTTTTGTTCGACTCGTGATAAATTCGCCCCAAACGGTAAGAGTATTCGATAAAATCTTTCTTCGTTTTAACTATGGAATTTACCGGTTTATCGAGAAGTTCGCTCAGCGCCCGAAAATAGTAACCGCCATCGAACAATAACCGCGCCCGGAGAAGAGCGCGGTTTGGATAATCAACCGCATTTGTTTCCTTTACCGCTTGTTTATCCTCGTCAACCTGAAAAACGACCTTTTTTCGCATCCTGTTGGCGAGTTGGCGATATTGAAGTGAATCACCCTTGAGACAGGCAATCCAAGACAATTTCTGAAGCGCCGACATTGAATAATTATGACCTTTATACGAATTTAAAAAAGTTTCAAAATAATCCGACGCCGAAAAATCCAGTTTATTCAAACGGGCAATTCCTTCAAGATAATCAAGGTAGAGAAAAGGAAAACGGTTCTGCAATTCAGATCTTTGTTGTAATGCTTTAATCGCGTCGTCATTTTGTCCGGTTTTCATAAGGATGGAAGCCCTGGCATAAATCGTTAAAGGGCTATGCTCAAGATAATTTGTGTCGAGGCAATTCAGAATTTTCAAAACTGTTTTCGCCTCGTTTTTGTTTTGCTGAAGGTTAAGTGTTATAAAAGCGAGACAGAAAGTGGCTTCCGGCTTGTAAAGTAAAACCAGTTTATCGGCGCCGGAATACATAGCAATCTGACGAATCTCGTCAATACCCTGATCAATTGAACCTTTTAATCCCAATATCGAAGAAATCCAACGGTAATTTTCAGGAATCACTCCGAAAGTTACATGAACAATTCCCAGACCGGTTTTATTCAATAAAAAGTCTGGAAAAATCTCATCATTGGTTTTTAACAGGTTATATGCCAGCCTTAATTCATTTGCCGCCGCCGCATAGTCTTCAAATTTTAACCTTGCAAAAGCCCACTGGAGGTAAACCTGAGCCAGGCAAAAACGATAATACGGAGAACCATCCCAACCCTTTTCCAACAGCGATAACCGCCGTGATTTTTTCTCCTTAAAATGACGATAAAGCGCGGGATCCTCGCTGATAAATAAAGTTATACAATCAATGAGGTTTTCAAGATAAACCGGAATAAGATTTTGAGGGTCGGATGTTTTCTCCTTTTCAATCAACAGCCGGGCTTTGGCAAATTGCAGGGATATGGCAGCCTGATATGAAAGCTGACAGTTTTCATTAAAGTTGTATTGGGAAAAGGAAGGATTAATTATAAAAAGAAAGACGCCTGAGACCATCAAAATTCTGATCAGAAGCGCCTTCACTATGATGGTATCAGATACTGTTACTGCGTGGCATTTACAATTCCGTCATCAACCAGAATCCTGCCGCAATATTCGCAAACGATTATTTTTTTGTGCATTCTGATATCCAGTTGGTGCTGGGGAGGAATTTTATTAAAGCAACCGCCGCAGGCGTCGCGTTCAATCTGTACCACGCCAAGTCCGTTTCGGGCATTTTTACGGATTCGGGTGTAAGCGGTCAATAACCGTTCCTCAATGTATTTTTTATTATTTTCCGATGTTTTAACGAGTTCATTCTCCTCCTTTTCAGTTTCGGCAATTATATCGTCAAGTTCATTGCGCTTTATTTCGAGATCATTTTTTCGATCCTGAAGCAATTTTTGCAAACTGTCAATTTCTGCTTTTTTCTGTTCAAGATTTGCAGTAAATTCCCTGATTCTCTTATCGGAAAGTTGAATTTCAAGGTTCTGAAACTCAATTTCCTTTGTCAAAGAATCATATTCGCGGTTATTCCTGACATTCATCTGCTGGTCTTCATATTTTTTGATGAGCGCGTGAGAATCTTTGATTGCATTTTTCTTATCAGTGATTGATTTTTCCTGTGCAATTGTTTCCTGAATATAATTATCAACCCTCGTTTCCAGCCCGGCGATATCATCTTCCAGATCCTGAACTTCGAGCGGTAATTCACCCCGGATGATTCTGATTTTATCAATCTGAGAGTGAACCTGCTGAAGAGTATATAGGGCAATCAACCTCTTTTCAATTGTCAACTCTGTTTTATCCTCTACATTCTCCGCCTGAACATCTGGCGCTATTCCGGCTACTGCATCTGCTTCGACTTCTGAAGCATCCATTCCGACCTCTTTTTTTAATACGGTCTGATCGCTGGACTCAGTTTTCTTCATCAATTTTGAAGGCTTTGAAGTAGCAATAGGCTTGCCTGTTGATTTTGCCATAAATAATTTTTTATAGGTAATAAACGGGATTGGTGTTAACCTCTGAAATAAGGAATGCAAAATTAGGAAATTTTTCGACAAGCACAGCATGGAGCCATTCTTTTACACAGGTCTCACTTTCGTAATGCCCAATGTCGGCAAGAAGAAGTTTGTTTTTAACAGTGAAAAAATCATGATATTTCAGATCTGCTGTTAAAAACACATCGGCAAACGATTTAATCGCCTCTGGAATTAAAAAGCTACCTGAACCTGTACATATTCCAACCCTCGTTATTTCCTTTGATCGTTTTGCAGAGTGGCGAATTACCTGTAGGTTCAGGGTGGATTTCAGAAATTCAAGAAAATAATTTTCTTCAAGGGGCTTAGGCAACAAACCTATTAACCCTGATCCATACGAATAAGAAATATTATTCAATGGATAAAGATCATAAGCAACCTCTTCATAAGGATGTGCAGTACGTAAATACATTATGATCTTTCTTTCCAGATATTTCGGAAAAACAACTTCAATCCGGACTTCTTTTTCTAAATGAAGCTTATTTTTTTCGCCCACAAATGGATTTGCTTTTTCAGAAGCTCTGAAACTTCCATTACCCGGCGCGCTAAAACTACAGCAATCATAATTGCCAATGTACCCCGCGCCTGCTTTAAACAAAGCGTCCCTTACTTTATCTGCATAAGCAACCGGACAGAATGTTGCAAGTTTGACCATCATCCCGTTTTTTGGACTAAGAACTATATATTCACTAATACCAAGTTTAGATAATATATGAGCGTTAAGTCCATGAAAAGTGTTATCAAGATTTGTATGGATCGCATAAAGCGCGACGTCGTTTTTCAAAGCGCCAACAATTGCTTCAGTTTCAGGCTGATTGACGGTAAGTTTTTTCAGTCCATGGAAGATCGGAGGATGGTGAGATATAATCAGATTGCATTTCTTAAATATTGCCTCACTAATCACCTCAGAGGTAACGTCAAGGCAAAGAAGCGCTTTTCGGAACTGCCATTCCGGATCTCCGGTCAATAAACCGCAATTATCGTAATCCTCCTGAAAGGATAACGGAACAACTGATTCCAGATAGTTAATGATTTCTGCAATTTCAATATTTTTACGCTTTGACATATTTTTACGTTTTGAAAGGTTCAAAGATAATCTTTTGTCGTTTTTCTGAGTACTTCACATGAGACTTGAAGAATAATTTTGTTTT
>JAPLDO010000166.1 GCA_026391715.1 Bacteroidota bacterium | reverse complement strand
GGTTTTTTTTCATTTTCCGGGAAGTTGACGAGAGTCAGCATGCCCTTTTTAATATCCTGCTTTTTCGATTCATACAACCTCGCCTCCTTCCAAATTCCATTGAAAAGATATTGCGGCGCTTTGGTGGCAGGGTCGAGACGCGCAGGGATTCCAAAACTCCGGCAGATGGAGACAAAACAAATCGCGGCAGAGTGTTCATCGGCAACCCTCAATTCAAATACGCCGATGGGAGTAATGGGCGCTCTGCTGTAGTTGTCAGTATTGTTCATGTCCACATTTTTGCGTATCCAGCCTGCAGTAATGTCAGGACTTTTTCTCGCGCTATCAATAAAGGCAGCGTCAAACGCTGACTGGAAAAAGTTTCTGCATGGTTTCAGCCATTCATTGTCCACCCTCGGAGATAAAATATATTTGTTGAAATCAGTGTTGTTCGTCGTCAACGCCTGATATTTGCCGGTTGTTGAAATCACATCCTCCAGCGCGTCGGGAATGATGTCGCGTAAATCTTTTTCAGAAATATTCTCCAGCAACGGGAAGATCAGATGTTTTGAGACCGGCGCGGTACCGGTGATAAATTCAGTGATTTCACGCCAGTTTCCGCGGCTTTTATGAAGAAATGACCAAAGAGTATCGGGGTTAAGGTTTAAGAGAGCCGCCAGTCTGGCGCTCTTTGATGAATCAATAAAAGTGGCTTCATAAGCGCTGCGAAGTTTATCTTCGAACGCCAGGCGGTCGCTGTTTTTCTTCCTCGCAGAATCGCTGACCTCAGCGGTTATTTCTCTTTCCACCGGGGGAACCAGGTCAATATCCATGACCACTGAAGCGCTTTCGTTGCGGTGGAGAATGATCTCAACTGTGTCAGATTTTCTGACGTCCAACTTTGCAAAACCATATTTCCCTTTTCCGGCTGCCCACACCAGCAGGTCGCCCAGTCCTGTTGTAAATGAACATTTGCCATCTTTTCCAGTTACAGTTTTGAATAAGGGATAAAATTCGGCGTAGTTATAAAGTTGAAATTCAACCTGTGCGCTGTCGCAGGGTTTCCCTGATATGTCAACCACGCTGACAGTCACTTTTTTAATGGGCGCATAGTTTCCGAGGACATTGATCCTGGTGAAAAGCGGATCTTTTTGCAGTACATCTTCGGGTCCTTCATAATCGCCAAAAACTGTTGTGTTGACAAGCATGGCGCGTTTCGCTGGTTTTGTAAACCAGGCAAGGTCGATATCTGCGTCAGGTTCGCACGCGCCAATGAAACGCCATTTGCCATCAACCCAAACCTCCACCCAGGCATGGTTGTCGTCGCAGTGCGCCCAGCGTGGCGTGTAACATTGGCGCGCAGGAATGCCAACGGCACGTAGCGCCGCAACTGTGAATGTTGATTCCTCGCCGCAACGTCCAAAGGCTGTTTTTACGGAGGCGAGTGGAGAAGATGTGCGCCCGTCGGAGCCGCGATAAGTGACCTTTTCATGGCACCAGTGATTCACTTCCAGAACAGCTTCCTTCATTGGAAGCGATTTAACTCTGTCTTTTAAATCGTTAAAGAAAACCCATCGGGACGAATCGAGATTTTCATTATTCACTCGTACCGGTAACACAAAATGGCGGAAGATGTTCTCCGGTATTTTTTTCCCCCAACTGAATGTATCCCTTGCAGCGAATGAGGCGCGAATGTTTTTCAGGAAAAAATCTCCATCATAATCGGCAAGGTCGTTGAGCGAACTGTAAGCATATAAAAATTGAAGCGCCTCTTTTTCAGAGGTGGATATTTTCTGATCGAAAACTGAAAATAGTTGTTTCGACCGGTTTTTCGCGAGTTCTTTTTGCTTTTCGCACTGCGCTTCCACCTTTTTGCGGTAAGCGCGGTCGGAGATGAAGTGGTTGTCGGTGCAACCGGAAATCAGCAGATATGCAAAAATACTGACAGTAATGACTTTTCTCATGGTTTTAAATTTTCGGGAATGGAATATCTGTATTTGTTGTTGCCCGATGAACGATATTAGCGTCCGTAATGTGAAAACAAAACAAAAAGCGTTATAACTATATGAATTATAACGCTTTTAAATTAGTGCGCGGAGAGACAGGGATTCGAACCCTGGGATCCCCTTACGAGGATCAACGGTTTTCGAGACCGCCCCATTCGACCGCTCTGGCATCTCTCCGAAACGAATCAGGGGTGCAAAAATATGAACAATATGAATAGCATCAAAGAATTTTGAAAGATGAAATGTTTGTTCGGCGATTTGTGGATTTAAGTTTGAATCATTTCAAGGAAATCTGATTCGGAAAGAATAGCAACTCCAACCTTTTCCGCTTTCTTGCGTTTTTCAGGTCCCATTTTTTCACCGGCAAGAAGGTAACTGGTTTTAGCGGAGACGGAACTAACATTTTTTCCACCATGAGCTTCGATGGTTTTCTTAATATCGTCGCGCGAGAAATTTTGAAATACGCCGCTAACCACGAAAGTCAAACCTTCAAGTTTAACGCTAACCCGCGCGCCCGGAGATTCTTCGAGGGTGAATTGCAGCCCCGCAGCTTTTAACCGTTCAACTAATTCGAGGTTTCCTGGTAAAGAGAACCATGATAGAATACTCTGAGCGATTTTATCGCCTATCTCTTCAACTTCAACAAGCGCGCTGTAATCGGCGGATGAAAGGTTAGCGATGGAACCGAAATGGGACGCCAGTTTTTTCGCAACGGTTTCGCCAACAAATCTGATTCCGATGCCATAGAGAACACGGTCGAAACTCACATTTTTCGAAACATCCAGACCGTTCAGTATGTTTGATACTGTCTTCTCCCGGAAGGAAATCTTTTTCTCTTTATTATCCTCAGCGCCATAATAGGTCTTTTCAATGCCGATCATTTTTTCAAAAGTCAGGTCGTACAGGTCAGCCAGATTATGAACCAAGCCATTATCGTAAAGCATTTCAATTTTCCCCTCGCCAAGGCTGTCTATATTCATGGCTTTCCGGGAAATGAAATGCTCCAGTTTTCCCTTTATCTGTGGCGGACATCCGGCTTCATTGGGGCAGCGCCATGCCGATTCTCCTTCCTGCTTTATCAAGGCAGCGCCACATTCAGGACAGGTATTGATAAATGAGAGAGGTTCTGAATCAGCTTTTCGCTGTTCAAGGTCAACGCCGATGATTTTCGGAATTATCTCGCCGCCCTTTTCCACAAACACCGTGTCGCCAATTCTGATATCGAGACTTGCCATCACATCGGCATTGTGCAGCGAAGCGCGCTTTACAACGGTTCCGGCAAGCTGAACTGGTTGAAGGTTGGCAACAGGCGTAACAGCGCCGGTACGACCTACCTGAAATGCAACCGACAGCAGTACGCTGGAAACCTGTTCCGCCTTGAATTTATAAGAAATTGCCCAGCGAGGCGATTTGGCTGTAAAACCGAGCGCCTCCTGTTGTTTCAGATTGTTTACCTTAATTACAACGCCATCAATATCAAAAGGAAGCTCATTTCGCGCGGTATCCCAGGTATTCAGATAATCAAAAATTTCTTCACTTGTTTTACAACGCACTACATATTCAGAGATTTTAAATCCCCAGGATTTTGCAGCTTGCATACATTCGTAATGAGTTTTCACTCCGGGAAATTCGGTGGGGATATAATAGAAAAAACCGTCAAGTTTTCTTTTGGCGACTTCTGAAGAATCCTGCATTTTCAGGCTTCCCGACGCGGCGTTACGAGGATTGGCAAATGGTTCGTCGCCATCTTCAATCCGGCGCTCATTCATTTTCTCGAAACTTGCATGAGGCATTATTATTTCTCCTCGGATCTCAAATTCTGCCGGATATCCCGAACCTTGAAGCTTCAGCGGAATACTGCGGATGGTTTTTATATTTGTGGTAACATCGTCGCCCTGAATTCCATCGCCACGCGTAACTGCCTGAACCAATCTTCCCTCGCGGTAAGTGAGACCAATTGCCACGCCGTCGAACTTCAACTCACACACATATTCAACATCTTCGCCAATAATCTTATGTATCCGCGCTTCGAAATCGCGAATCTCCTCTTCCGAATAGGTATTCCCAAGCGAAAGCATAAGGTATTTATGCTGAACCTGCTTAAATTCTTTAGTGATTCCGCCGCCCACATGCCGCGTGGGCGAGTCGGGAAAGGAAAATTCCAGAAAATCTTTCTCAAGCCTGATCAACTCTTCGAGGAGCATGTCGAACTGGTAATCGCTGATAGCCGGCTTGGATAAAACGTAGTAATTATGGTTGTGCCTGCGGATCTCTTCCGAAAGCTCATTAATTCTTTGTTGTGCCTGCTGCGCATCCATAAATATCACTTTTTCTTCCAAAAGCCGAAGCGGATTTTCAGAACCGTTCCCGTGTATCGAATCAGTTCGTTTTTGAGGTCGGTTTTTGACAAACCGCCTTGCCGGTCTTTGTAAACTACCGGTAATTCGAGAATAAATCGCTTATTTTTTTGCATTACATAAAGGAAGCGGATAAAATAATCTCCGTAACCGTAGAAAATTGATTCAAGGTCAATGCCTTGCAGAATAGTTTTATTGAAAGCAAAGTATCCGCTGAGATTATCGGTGGTTTTAACGCCGAGAGTATAATGAATGAATTTATTGAAGAGCTTGCTTCCAACAAACCGAAGCCGCGACGTTTCCATACCGCCTCCAATCACATAGCGCGATCCCAGCGCAATGTCGAAATAATCGGTAATCTTGATCATCAGTGGAATCAAATTAGGCGGATGGTTGAAGTCGGTATCCATTACCACAATTTTATCGCCTGATGAATGTAAAATCCCGTGAAGGATTGCCGAGGCAAGTCCTTTTTCGCGAGTTCGTAAAATCGGGACAACCTGTGGATCATCGGAAAAGCGTTGAACTACCATCGGGTATGTTCCATCAGGACTGTTGTCATCCACAATCACAACCTCATGGTCAATACCTTCGGCAGTGAGTGTTTTTCTGATTTCGCTGATGAGAAGGACAATGGAATCTTTTTCATTGTAGGTTGGCAGGATGACTGATGTTTTCATGCTGTCAGTTTTTCAAAGGAACCGATCAGAGTCCCGGAAATATATTGAATATCATCATCCGATAATCCGATGTAGGTTGGCAGGCTTATACCTTCGCGGGAGATGATAATACTGTGTTTAAACTTTCCTGAATACTTTTCATTACTGTAAAAAGGCATGTCATGGATAGGATAAAAAACCGGTCGCGTATCTATGCTTTGCTGCTTTAAGTCAAGCATTACTGCATCGCGTTGATCTTCGGTAATTCCTTCCATTCTGATGGTGAAAATCCAGTTCACATTGCGGTTTCCATGAGTATCCTGAAAAATAAACTGCGGTTGTGTTTGAAGAGCTTCTTTGTAGGAATCATAAATTCTATCGCGCATTGCAAGAAGGTCGCCAAGGCGCTCCAACTGCGCAAGCCCAACAGCCGCCTGCATGTTTGTCATACGGTAATTGAATCCGAGGTGATCATACCAGTATTTTTTTTGCCTGTTCATTCCATGATCGCGTAAAATGCGCATACGTTCAGCCAGTTCATCATCATTGGTAATACACATTCCGCCTTCGCCGGTGGTAATAATTTTATTTCCGAAAAATGAGAAACATGAAATATGACCTGATGCGCCAACTTTTCCGCTGGGGCTGATCGCTCCGAGCGCTTCGGCACAATCTTCGATAACAAACAGGTTATTTTCATTGGCTATGGATAAAATTTCATCCATCCTTGCAGGGTTTCCGTAGAGATGCACAGGAATAATTGCCTTTGTGCGGGGCGTTATGTTTTGTCGGATTTCTTCAGGATCAATGTTCCAGTCATTTAACGAAACATCAGTAAGTACTGGAATTGCGCGACAATACTGGACACTATTTGCTGTGGCAATAAACGTAAGGTCGGGAACAATAACCTCATCGCCCTCATGAACGCCACAAGCAGCAAGCGCGAGATGCAGCGCGATAGTTCCGTTGTGGGTTGCAACCGCGTGTTTCATATTATGGCAGGCGGCAAATTCTTTTTCAAATTTTTCAATGTACGCGCCAATCGAGCTTATCCATCCACTGTCAATGGTATCAATAAGGTATTTTTTCTCATTTCCAAGGAAAGATGGCTGGGCAATGTTGTATTTCATGTATGTTCTGGAATATTAGTTTTTTTTCACAGGTACGATATCGGCATTCCGGTAAATAAAAATTCGCCTGTTTTTGTTGATGGGATTGAGCCAATGTACCAGTCGATCAATGAAACCGGGTTCAACGGTGGTCTCATAAACCAGCATGGGGAAATATTTCCTTGCCTTGGTTACCATCTGACCAACAAGTTTATCTCCGGTAAACAGTATAAACTGCGGCGGATTCTTGTCTGAATTGCGAAATGCTACGGAAAGAATCGAATCTGGACTTAAATCGCCTACAAATTCGTTATAGGAAATAGGCCATTGATTCAGATAAAACTTAGGCAAAAGTTCCGGGTTATTCTCCTCGTCAATAACTGCAATTGCTTTGATATTCTCATATTTTACGAGGTAGGTCATTGCTTCCACCCTTGCTTTTTTGGAGTAAGTGAAGGTAAAAACAAGCAGGGCAATAGTATTGAGAGCCCAGAAGAATCCCCACGAATAATTAGAAAGCTTTTTGTTCCGCAGCCAGAATGACGACTTGTTGTAAAACTCTGTCCAGCCTATTGAACCAACCACAATGAAAAGCGGTATCATAGGAAGTATAAACCGTTCCTGTTTATTTGGGAACCATGAGTGAAATACAAAGTATAATAAAGTCGGTAGAAATATTATGAAATACTGTTTCCATTTCCTGATAAAGCCAAAGAACAGAAAGAAACTCACAGGCGGAATAAGCAAGCCAAGTATGGTGAGGAAGTAATTGTACCAGGGTAATGAAATGTAGTCATTTCTTTCAGTAATGCAAACATTTATATATGCCATGAGTTCGGCAAACGGAATTCCCCAGATAAAATAATCTATTCCACCCTGTATTAACGCAACGCAAAGAATTGTTCCGGTAGAAAGGGCAAAAACGCCCCTCCATTCTTTTCTGAACAGATAAATCAACCCAATACCAAATGGATAAAAGATTGTTTGTGGTCTGATATTAAAAGCAAGACCGAAGATGACCCCGGCAATAAACCAACTCAGGAAAATATTTTCCGATGATCGCTTTCTGACGATTAGCCAGACGCCTGCCATGACGAATGGTACGGAGGTCATTTCAACCAGATTTCTTACGCTCATCCACGGCATAAACCACAGTATTGCGAGGAGTAATCCGGCGAGCCGCGCAGATTTTTTTCCGTCGAGAGTTTCTGCAATCCGGTAACCAAGATAAACAGTAATCAGTGATAATGCCGCATGAAGTAATCTGACGATTAGCATTTTTCCCTGAGGATCTGTCAATCCCAGCCAATTGAGGAGAGTAAACAGCAGGAAATGCAAACCAGGATAGAACATATTATGACCGGTGGGACCGTGATTGCCAGAACTTCCGGGCAGCCAGGCATTATAGTCATGTCCAACTGTCCATGACCCTGCCGACTCGATCACGATAAAATGATCGTCGAACATTCCCCAGCCCTTGGCAAAAATTGCCGCAAGCAATCGAAAAACAATCGCAAGCGCTATTATCAATGCCAGAGGTTTTTCCTCCCAAGTTTTTCTGATTTCTTTATCAATCGGATTGATACCCATCACGGGGATTTGCGCTTCGTTAAACATAAGTCTTTCGTCCCATGCGGCAAGGCTGAATCCTGGAACATCAATATTTGGGCGGGTCATTATCATAATCAGGTCAGCGTGAAGGATTACGCCATAGGAAATTACCTCTTCAGCAAAACTTCTCGATTTTTCGGCGGGAGTAACAATATACGAAATATTATCTGCGTCAAAAACATCGGTAATCTGATTGGTAATGATGTTTAACCTCGATTTCAGCCCTTCATCCTTTTCGGGAGATTGGATGATATGGATTTTGGCATTAAAGAGTTTGGCTATCAGTTTTGCCCAATGAACTGCCTGTCGGGGTTCAAGGTCGTTGCTAACTGGAAAAATGATATTTTTATAACCTTCACTGAATGCCCTTTTTTGTACAACTACTACTGGTACTGGTGATTCAACCACAACTTTCAGCGCGTAACTTCCAAAAACATGCTGTAAACCTTTTTTTCCGTGGGTTCCCATTACCATAAGGTTGGCTTTTATCTCGGTTGCCACTTCGCTGATGGTAGAAAAAATACTTCCTTCAACCGACCTGGTTTCGATATCAACGTCATACTTTTTAGTATAATATTTTTTATACTCTTTCAACCGAAAGTTAACATATTCGGGACCAACATTTTTCTTTTTCAAAACTGCTTTTGTCTCGCTGTTGATGATATGCAGGATACAAACTTTATATCCCAAAAATTTGGCAAGTTTAACGCCATGGGAAATTGCGTTGCCACAAACTTCGGAGAAATCGGTAGGGATCAATACAATGTTATTGTACTTTTTTTCTTGCTTTTCTGTTGTCATAATAAAAGGTTGTTTTATTCAATTATTGGTGGTTTAAAAAATGTCTGATCTCCTCAAGATTTCTATATTTCTGTTCATTTCTGAGTGAAATGGAAGAGGGTGTAAAATAGGCGTGGGCGGTTAGAAATTTAATCTGAATATCGAACCACTCTTTTAGCGTGGTTTTTTTAATATTGTTAACCTGCCATTCTACCCTGAGTTTAAATGCATGGATGAAAAAATCTTCGCGGCCGAGGTAATCGAGATCTGCGTCACATAGTATTTTTCCATAAATGTCGTTTGGATTTTGCGGCAGTTTTGTAACCATTATCAACCGTGCAATTTCGTTTAATGCATCGTCAGAAAAGCCGAACCGTGGTAAGATATCTCTCGCAATAGAGACGGAAGCAACCTCGTGACTGTCATATTGAATAATCATTCCGGCGTCATGGAATAATGCGGCAGTTTCGAGGAATAGTTTTGCATCTCCATTGATTCCTTCCAGTTCATTCAAACGGCAAACTGCCTGATAAACGTCAAGTGTATGTTCGATGTTATGATAATAAAGCGTCGGATTCAACTCCGTCTTTAAGAGTTGCAAAATATATTCTTTTGCTCCATAAAGATTCATTGGCAGATGAATTTTTTGTAAAAATATAAAAAAAGGAGGAACAATCGGAAATCTTTTGCGACTGTGGGTAATGGTGCAATAATATTGAAGGTCAATATTTGTTTGAATATTTCAGTTTCCTGATAGCCTCAACTGGATCGGGCGAGGAAAAAATCGCATTCCCGGCAACAAGGATATCGGCGCCGGAGGATATCAGCGCGGCGGCATTATAGGAATCAACGCCGCCATCAACTTCAATCCTTGCCGAAGATTCACTTTTTTTGATAAGTTCCCGGAGGTCTCTTATTTTCCGGTAAGTTCCGGGAATAAATTTCTGACCTCCAAAGCCAGGATTTACCGACATCAGCAGAACAAAATCAACATCTCCGATTATTTCGGATAATACCGAAACAGGAGTATGAGGATTCAGGGCTACTCCGGCTTCTGCGCCCAGGTTTTTAATTGCATGGATAGTGCGATTAAGGTGATTACAAGCTTCATAGTGAACGCTGATGAGGGAAGCTCCTGCCTGTCTGAAACGCATGATATACCTATCTGGATCAACGATCATAAGATGAACGTCGAGAGGCTTGATTGTGGTTGTAGCGATTTTTTCAATTACAGCAAATCCAAAAGAAATATTGGGAACGAAAAGACCATCCATTACATCCAGGTGAAGCCAATCGGCTTCACTTGAGTTCAACATTTTGACATCTCTGTCAAGGTTCAGGAAGTCTGCCGAAAGCAGCGAAGGCGCTATTATTACTGACATTTTTGATTTGTTGCCATTTCACTATTTAGCTACCTCGCTACCTCGCTACTTAGCCCAGGTAAGTCTTCAGAATTTTACTCCTTGATGTATGTTTCAATCTGCGTATGGCTTTTTCTTTGATTTGGCGGACTCGTTCGCGGGTAAGGTCAAATTTTTCACCGATCTCTTCGAGTGTCATTGGGTGACTTCCATTAAGTCCGAAATAGAGTCGGATTACATCAGCTTCACGTTGGGTTAGCGTTGAAACAGCCCGTTCAATCTCCTTTTTCAGAGATTCGTAAAGCAAGCCGTTGTCGGGCGTTGTATTTTCCTCACTTCTGAGGACGTCGTACATTGTATTATCTTCATCCTGAACAAGAGGCGCGTCCATTGAGACATGTCGTCCGGAATTACGCATTGATTCCTTTACTTCATTTTCTGAGACCTCAAGTAGAAGGGCAATTTCACCGGCATTTGGTTCCCGTTCAAATTGTTGTTCGAGTTGGGCATAAGCTTTATTGATCTTGTTGATCGAGCCGATTTTATTAAGCGGCAGACGGACAATTCTGGATTGTTCGGCAAGAGCCTGAAGAATGGATTGACGGATCCACCACACAGCATAAGAGATAAATTTAAACCCGCGGGTTTCATCAAACCGTTGCGCAGCTTTTATCAAACCCAGGTTGCCTTCATTGATAAGGTCAGGTAAACTTAATCCCTGGTTTTGGTATTGCTTCGAGACCGAAACCACGAAACGAAGATTAGCTTTGGTAAGTTTTTCAAGCGCTGCCATATCCCCTTGCTTGATACGTTGTGCAAGCGATACTTCTTCATCGGCGGTAATTAACTCAACCTTACCGATCTCCTGGAGGTATTTGTCCAGTGATGCAGTTTCACGATTGGTAACCTGCTTCGTAATTTTTAATTGCCTCATGCGAATGCATTTTTAAACCTCATGGTTTTTTTTACGAAAAGATCAGACTAAGGTTACAGTAAAATTATCTTCTTGGTCCACGAAAATCGCCGCCACGATCATGACCACGATCGCGATCCCGATCATGTCCCCGGTCATGCCCATGATCCGGTCCACGATCATTCCTGGCGTCAGAGCGTGGCTCAGCTTTACGTTCAACATATCCTTCGGGTTTCGGTAAAAGCGCCTTTCTGGAAAGTTTTAGTTTATTTGTTTTGGGATCCACCTCAATAAGTTTCACTTCAACCTCATCGCCAACTTTCAGTACGTCTTCAACTCTTTCCAAACGTTTCCAGTCAATTTCCGAAATATGAAGAAGACCATCCTGGTTAGGAAGAATTTCTATAAATGCGCCAAACGATTGAATATTTTTCACTTTGCCTTTATAGATTCCGCCAACCTCTGCAACCGAAGCGATTCGTTTTATTTTTTCAATAACTTTATCGCGGGCTTCCATGTTATCGGCAACTATATCAATAATGCCATAATCTCCCACTTCCTCTATCACGATGGTTGTGCCGGTTTCACGCTGCATTTCCTGAATTACCTTGCCGCCGGGTCCGATAACAGCGCCAATAAATTCCTTGGGAACTTTCATCTGGAAAATGCGGGGAACAAATGGTTTAAAATCGGGACGGGGTTCGCTTATAGTTTTTTCCATTTCGGCAAGAATGTGCATTCTGCCGCGTCGTGCCTGCGACAATGCTTCCTTGAGAATTTCATGGGATAATCCGTCAACTTTGATATCCATCTGGCAGGCTGTGATTCCGTCGCGGGTGCCGCAAACCTTGAAATCCATATCGCCGAGGTGATCTTCATCGCCGAGAATATCTGACAACACAACATAGCGTTTGTTATCGGTAATCAAGCCCATTGCAATCCCGGAAACGGGTTTGGTTATTTTAATGCCGGCATCCATGAGGGCAAGG
This sequence comes from Bacteroidota bacterium, assembly GCA_026391715.1. Taxonomy (GTDB): domain Bacteria; phylum Bacteroidota; class Bacteroidia; order Bacteroidales; family FEN-979; genus CAIVAT01. The sequence continues at coordinate 3,853 of JAPLDO010000166.1, read as the reverse complement.
GTTCCGGCGCAAACGGTAGCCATTGAAGAACTGCCGTTTGATTCGAGAATATCAGAAACAATCCTGATAGTATAAAGGTTGTCGGGGCCCTGAGGAATCATATTTTTGAGGGCGCGCATTGCCAGATTGCCATGACCTATTTCACGACGCCCGGTGCTCCGTATAGGTTTTACCTCGCCGGTAGCGAATGATGGAAAATTGTAATGCAGAAGGAAACTTGATTTACCTTCAATGATAGCCCCATCAATTGACTGTTGATCGAGCTTTGTGCCCAGGGTTACAGTAGTAAGCGACTGGGTTTCGCCACGTGTGAAGATAGCGGAGCCATGTGCTGCGGGGAGGTAATCAACTTCGGACCAGATGGGCCGGATTTCGTCAAGTCGTCTTCCGTCAACACGTTTGTGATTATCGAGTGTTGCGTTTCGGATAGCCTCTTTTTCAACTTCATGGTAATATCGTCCTATCAGGTTTTTATAGATTTCCTTCTCTTCGTCGCTCAGAGTTAATACAAAGCCATCACGAATAGATTCAATAATAGTTTTACGTTCCAGCTTGTTGGCGATTCCGCTGCTTGCCATATCGTAAACCTGCTGATAGGTTGCAGTTTTGATTCGTTCTTTAAATTCAGAATTATTGGATTCATGGCAATAGGTTCGTTTTACCTTCGATTTTTCCACCATGCCTGCCAGTTCAAGCTGTGCCACGCATTGATCTTTAATGGCTTCGTGAGCAATGTGCAGAGCTTCAACCATGTCGTCTTCTGAAACCTCTTTCATTTCGCCTTCCACCATCAAAATATTTTCCAATGAGGCGGCAACCATCATGTCAATATCAGCTTCCGTCATGGCGTCTATGTTGGGATTCACCACAAACTTGCCGTTGATTCGGGCTATTCTTACTTCAGAAATGGGACCGTTGAAAGGAATATCACTCACAGCGAGGGCAGCCGAAGCGGCAAGGCAGGCGAGTGCATCGGGTAAAACATTTTTATCGGCTGATATCAGCGTGACAATCATTTGCACTTCGGCATGAAAATCGGAAGGAAAGAGAGGTCTAAGCGCACGGTCAATTAATCGGGATATAAGTATCTCGTGATCGGAAGGACGAGCTTCGCGTTTAAAAAAACCGCCTGGAAATCTACCGGCGGCGGCATACTTCTCGCGATATTCAACTGATAGCGGCATGAAATCAACATTTTCCCTCGCTTCTGTCATGGCTACAACTGTAGCGAGTAACATAGTATCCCCCATTCTGACAACAACGGCGCCATCGGCTTGTTTTGCCAGTTTTCCTGTTTCGATTGAAATCTCCCGGCCATCGGCAAGGGTAAAAGTTTTTGTAATTCCGTTCATTGGTTTGTCTCTTTCATATATTAAAAGAGGCAACGATGACATTGCCTCTTTCATGATTGACTAAGAAAAAATTCTATTATTTTCTGATACCGAGTTTCTTTATAATATTCCGATATCGCTGGATTTCTTTACCTTTCAGATAATCGAGTAACTTTCTGCGTTTGCCAACCATAATTACCAGGGAGCGTTCGGTAACCATATCTTTTTTGTTGACTTTCAGATGTTCGGTAAGATGTTGGATTTTCATGGTGAACATGGCAACCTGTGCCTCAGATGAACCGCTGTCAAATTCTGATTTTCCATGTTCTTTAAACAAATTCTTTTTTACTTCGGGAGCTAAATTCATTGTTGTTTCGATTGTTGTCGGTTAAACTTTTTGAGCCTTTTTTAAGGGTTGCAAAAATACGAATATCTTTTAACTCCACCAAATAATTATTGATAGTAAGATAAACTACTGATTCGATCAATAGTAAGCTACCGTTACATTGCATGATCCGGTATAGGAACCTGCGGCTTGGGAGGATGCGAGTTTCAGTGTTCCGCCAACGCTGAATGTATCAGAATTGCCGCCGGTACCTCCATTGAGAACCCCGATCAGTTGATCGGTATTTGCAGATGAAGGACGTGCCATGAGGTTTTCGATAACCATGTCATTAGAAGAAATTCCCGAAGATACTACGATTGAGGTTGGCAATGTGATTGCGTAATACATTCCCGCATCGCCAATAACGCTGAAAGTAAGCGGGGATGCCACTGGCGCTTGCGACAATAGCGTAATGTCGCCACTACTTTGCCGTGTGTTCGACGTAGTGAGGGTAACGGAGGCGGCAGTGCTTGGGCGGTTCATTGATCCAAAATGCATATCACCAGTTTTGGCGATGGCTATTGTTGTTGCAATTTTGACCGAAACGGTTGAACTTACCTGCGCAGAAACCCTATTTGAAAAAACTGCCAGAAGAAGTATAGTGACGAAGAAAATGTAAGTTGTTTTCAATTGATTAGAAAATATTTTGGTATTTAATTATCTCTTTCTTATTACAGCCATTAATTACTGTAAATGATTTTCCGCATAAATCATGCCATAGTTCTAAATACTACGATTAACTTATTAACAATCTTATTAACATTCTGAATTGAAGAGATTGCAAAATACAATCTAAATTACTGAATAAGCAATCTTTATCTAACATGATATTTGAAGGGAGGGCTAATAAAACGGAGTATACCTTTATTGACATTATATCCAAGTACATTAAAAATCTAAAATTTCGAACTTGAATTTACGTAAAATATATTTACATGATGTAAATCATTTTTCTAATCAATTATTCCGCCAGATAATTTTTTGAGTACGAATTCCCATCTCATTTTTCAGATAAACAAACAGCAGTTGCGTAGGTAAATTTAAATCAAGCAGGTGGCTCATTTTTCCGGAAAGTTTTCTTTGCAGTATTAACTTTCCGGGAATATCGTAAACCATTACTTCCGTTGGCATCGGAATAAGAGTAAGATCCACGGCAAGTTGTCCGTTAGATACAAATATTCTGGCTGGAAGCGTTTGGTTATCCTGTTTTTCAGATGGACCGAAATGTAAGATAAACCGGGCGGGATCATCACCGGGAGTGGCGCTGAAGGTGTATTCGGATTTGGATTTAAGATTTTGGATGTATCCACTGAAGCGGTCTTCGAGCATAGCTGTTTCAAAGTCCGAAGGATCAAACCTGCATTTAATACTATAAATGCCATCGCTTCCGGGTTTGAACATCACGGGAACAACAGGATTTTTTTCAGGATAAGTCAGGTATCTTATAGAAAGGCTTTTATTATTAACTGGTAAGTATAAACCTGGAGCTGTAACCACTTTACTGAAAAGTTTCATTGCGCCATCCTCGTTTTGAGGATAACCAAATTTGAGCATAATTTCATCAAATCCGTATCCTGATGATGAATTTACAACAAGGCTTAAGGACTGAGCGTTGATCTCGCCATTTTTAAACCAGTTACCGGCGCCCTGATGAGTGCGTACTTCATTAGTAGTTTGAAGATTTCCTGAAGATGCTGCGCGGACAAAATAACCCTGCATTGGCGCCATGTACCGGGAAACGTTGTTGGTTCCGACATCACTTGGATTTATCGAGTTGAAAACCCCGTAATTGTTAGCTGCCGGATTCCATATCCACATATCATACCCACCGCCGGAGACCACTAGATTTGAACGCGTCCATCCTGTTGCCGCTTTCCAGTCAATGGAAGATGGGTATGGATTGCCAACAAGGTTGAATCCATGAAGGATTTCATCACTGCTCACATTAGTAATAGGATAACTTACAGCGCCATTATTTAAATTGCCGGCGAATTGCTTTGTTGGATTTGTTTCCTGAAATGCGTAGAGATAACCTTTTCCGGGAATAAAGTATGATTGGGGATGTATCAGTGGCCAGTTGGTAGCCGACGTTGTGTTCAGTTTGTAAATCCAGCAACTTGAAGGTTCATCCCAGATG
>JAPLDO010000145.1 GCA_026391715.1 Bacteroidota bacterium | reverse complement strand
GACTTGGCCACCACCACATGGTGCCAGTTCGTGTCCGTGACCAGACCGGGAGCGCTGGTCACACCATCGACGTAGGCTTTCCCAAAGACCAGGCTCCCGTTAGCATACATGCCAAAGCAGTATCCCCCGGCACCGTATGCCAGGAAGTTGCCACCATCCACCGGGCCAGTAGTGATCTGGGAAGCACTGGCCCGCTTAATCCAGGCCTCAATGGTCAGGTCCTGCAACTGCAAGCCAGCCGGGTTACCCAGCGTCACCCCGTCGCCGTTGGCGCCGCCCAAGACAAACGCCTGCCCAACCCGGCCTGCGCCATAGGCTGAGTTCCCCACTGGCGTGCCATTGTTCGCCCCAACCTGGTCGAAAGCATTGCCTCCACCGCGCCACCAACTGACCAGGCCCGCTGGGAGCGGTGCACAAGGCGGCGGCGGATTCACCGTCAACACGGCATTGGAACTTGTCGCCGTGCCCACGGCGTTGGTGACGACCACGGAATAAACGCCTGCATCGGCCGACTGTACGTTCGTCAGCAGTAGCGAGGTCGCAGTTGCCCCAACGAGATTGGTTCCATTCACCATCCATTGGTAAATTGGATTAATACCACCGTTCACGGGAGTTGCCGTATAAGTTATCGCCTCGCCCTGACAAGGCGGTAGCGAAGAAGGCACAACCGAAACGCTCACCGGAAGACTTTGAACTACATTCAGCGTGACAGCATTGGAACTTGCCGGATTTCCCTGCACACATGCCGCGTTTGAAGTCATTACGCATAACACTACATCGCCATCTGAAGGCGCGTAGCTGAAAACGGGACTACCGCTTCCCATATTTCCACCATTCACTTTCCACTGATATGCCGGAAGAGGTCCGCCATTAGTGGGAGTTGCATTGAAGGTAACAGAGCCCTGGCAAACCGGATTAGATGAAGGCACAATGTTAACGCTTGCAGGCACCAACGGACTTACAGTCATAACTATCGGGTTTGAATATGCGATGTTATTCAAAACGCAGGAAGCATTTGAAGTCATCACGCAGGCAATCACCTCGCCTTGTACTGGAGTGTAAGTAAATGTCGGCGAATTGGTTCCGGTAAAAAAACCATTCACCTTCCACTCATAAACGGGCGAAGCGCCACCATTTACCGGAGTTGCCGTATAGGTTACCTGAGCGCCCTGACAAACCGGATTCCCGGAAGCTGTAACAGTTACGCCCACCGTACTATATGGCTGGATATCCATAATAATAGTATTGGAATTGGCAGGATTATTGGTAGCGCATACTTCGTAAGAGGTCATTCTGCATTGTACCTGATCTCCATTGGCTGGAATGTAATTGAATACCGGGCTGCCCGATCCGAGAATAATAGTCCCATTCACCTTCCAGCGATACAATGGATCAATCCCTGTATTTACTGCCGTAGCGGTATAAGTAACTGATGTTCCCTGACAACATGGATTGCAAGATGCGGCGATGCTGATTGTAACCGGCGCCAGAGGAATTACAGTCATCGTAATGGCATTGGAAGTAGCCGGATTGTTTGAGGCGCACAACAGATCGGAATTTACTACGCAAGTCACAATATCGCCATTCAACGGGGCAAACTGATATATATAATGGTTAGGACCTTTGTCAATTCCATTTACTTTCCAATCATAATGTAGTGAGGAACCTCCATTTATAACTGATGCAGTAAATTGAATCGGCGTGCCGGCGCAACATGTATCAGAGCTCGCAATGATCGAAACGCTCAAAGGTATTGCTGCTGTAACCACCATTGTGATCGTATTGGAAGTGGCAGGATTATTGGATATACACGTTTGATTTGATGTAAGCTTACAAGTTATCTGATCGCCATTAACGGGGGAGTAAAGAAAAACCGGATTGTTTAATCCCGACACAATGCCGTTTACCCGCCATTCGTAAACAGGAGTCGCTCCGCCATTGGCAGGCGTTGCAGTGTAAACAATCTGGCTGCCTGCGCAGAAAGGATTTTCACTGGCTGAAATAGTAATGCCTACCGGTTGTTCAGTGCCAGCAACCAAAACCACCGAATTTGATACAACCGGATTACCGCTTACACAATAGGCATTGGAAGTTACCGTAACAGTTGCAACATCGCCATTTGACGGAATGTAGGTATATACAGGACTATTCACCCCAACGCTTATCCCGTTTATCCTCCATTGGTAAACCGGCGAAGCGCCTCCGTTCACTGATGTGGCGGTAAGCGTAACCGGACTTCCCTGACAAACCGGATTGGAAGAGGCTGTAATTGAAACCCCAACAGGTAGAGGCGTATTAACCGTCATATTAATCGAATTGGAAACTGCAGGATTACCGCTTGCACAGGATAAATTGGAAGTTAATTGGCAGGTTATCACATTACCGTTTAATGGAGTGTAAGTAAACTCCGGTTTATTGGTTCCCGCATTTACTCCATTTACCTTCCATTGATATTGAGGCGTATTACCTCCATTTACCGGAGTTGCGGTAAAATGAACCGCTACCCCCTGGCAAACCGTGGTTGCCGAGGCAACGATAGAAATCGAAACCGGAAGATCAGTAGAAGAAATCATTACAATCGGATTGGATACAAGAGGATTTGTTCCTGTAAAGCAGGATGCATTAGAAACCATCTCGCATGTAATAATATTTCCGTTTAATGGAGAATAATCAAATGTTATACTATTTAAACCCATGGTAATCCCATTGACTTTCCATTGGTAGGTTGGAGAAGAGCCTCCATTGGTAGCCGCTGCGGTAAATGTTACTGAAGCTCCCTGACAAAAAGGGTTTGTCAATGTTGAAATTTGCACGCCTGCCGGCAAGGGGGAAGCGGTTACCATAGTGATTTGGTTTGAGATTGCAGGGCTTCCGCTGGCGCATGCAGCATTGGAAGTTAACTGGCATGTAACTATATCTCCACTCGTTGGCGCGTAAGTGTAAGTAACGCCTGTTCCCATATTTGTTCCATTTACTTTCCATTGATATGCAGGTGAAGAGCCGCCATTTACGGGAGTTGCGGTAAATGTTGCCTGACTTCCTATACAAACAGGATTTGCTGAAACCTCAATCGAAACGCTCGCCGGCGTATTCTGGTTCCGGATCATTAAGATTGGATTTGAAGTAACCATATTAGGCGATGCGCATCCCAGGCTTGATGTAAGCCTGCAGGTAATAAAATCGCCATCAATGGGAGGATAGCTGAATGTGGAACCAACGCCCGCAGGCAATCCGTTTTTCAGCCATTGATAGCTGGGAGTAGTCCCTCCGTTGGTTATCGAAGATGTAAAATTAACTGATGATCCCTGACAAAAAGGATTGGCTGATGCGATAATATTTATTACAGGAATCATTGCCGAACTAACCGCCATTGTTATTGGATTTGAGGTGATCTGGTTACCGCTTACACACATCAAACTCGAAGTAAGCGTACAGGTTATCACATCGCCGTTCACGGGTGTATAAATCAAAATAGCGGAAGTCCCGGCAGGACTGCCATTCCGTTTCCATTGATAAATTGGCGAAGAGCCTCCGTTTACAGGCGTTGCCGTAAAAGTGACTTCGGTTCCCGTACAAACCGGGTTGGCTGTTGCTGAAATAGTTATTCCTGCCGGTAAAATAGGAAATACCGTTTGTGTGATGGAATTAGATAATACAGGGTTTGTGATCGGACACGAGATAGATGACGTAAGTTGACAAACAATAACATTTCCGGTGGCGGGAACATAGCTAAATGTTCCGCTATTGGTTCCTGCGGCGCTTCCATTTACTTTCCATTGAAATGCAGGATTTAATCCTCCATTAACCGAAGCGGCAGTGTAGGTTATCTGCGTTCCCTGACAAGACGGATTGTTCAATGTACTTATTGTCAAACTCACCGGAAGATTTGGATTGACTGCCATTGTAATCTGATTCGAAGTGGCAGGGCTGCCAATAGCGCAGGCATAGCTCGAATTTACATAGCAAATAATATTATCCCCATTGGTTGGTGTGTAACTGAAAGTTGAAAGACCGGATCCACTGGTAACTCCATTCACATGCCAGGTATAAACCGGCGATAATCCTCCGTTTACGCTGACGGCAGTAAAGGTTATCACTTGTCCTGAACAAGCAGGGTTAGCGCTGGCAACGATATTCACGCTCACTGTAAGCGACCCGCTGACAACCATAGTGATGGCATTAGATACTGCCGGATTTGTAATTGCGCAGCTTAAACTCGAAGTTAACGTGCACGTTATTACATCGCCATCAACAGGAGAATAATTGAAGGTTGCGCTATTTGTCCCGTTGGCAATTCCATTAACTTTCCATTGATAACCCGGCAGCGATCCGCCGTTAACCGGCGTAGCGGTAATAACAACCGCACTCCCTGCGCATATCGGATTGACCGATACATTTATTGAAACGCTAACCGGCAAAGCAGGACTTATGATCATGGTAATTGAATTCGACAAAACCGGCGTACCCTGACTGCACATAGCGCTCGACGTCATGCGACAAACAACAACATCCCCGCTGCCCGGAGTATATGTTAAGGTAATCGCGTTACCTGAAGGCAGTCCGTTTACAAGCCATTCAAACTGTGGATTGGTTCCGGCATTTACCGGGTGCGCTGTAAACAGAATTGGAGAGCCTGCACAGGTAGGATTTGAGGAAGCAGTGATAGAAACGCTTGAAACAATTGCCGGACTGACGGTTAATAAAATTGTATTTGATGTTGCAGGATTCCCGCTTGGGCATAAGACGTTAGAAGTGACGTAACAAATAACCTGATCCCCATTTGTCGGGATATATGAAAACACCGGGTTATCATGAACAATACTCACCGCATTTACAGTCCATTGATAATGTGGCGCGGTTCCGCCATTGGTTGGAGTGGCTGTAAGCGTAACCTGACTGCCATTACATACCGGATTCTCGGAAGCGACAATACTGACATTGACTGTTTGATAAGGTTCAACAGCCATGTTTATCAGATTTGACAAAGCCGGATTCCCTGATTTGCATATCGCATTAGAATTTAAAGTGCAACTTACAACATCGCCATCGGCAGGAGTCCACGTCATTATCGGACTATTGGTTCCGGCGTTGATGCCGTTAATCATCCATGAATAACCAGGCGAATTCCCGCCATTTACCGGAGTGGCTGTATAAACAACCTGACTCCCGATACAAACAGGATTTGCGGAAGCTACAATGGAAATGCCGACCGGTAAATTCGGACTCACGGTCATCGTTATTGCGCTCGAAGTTGCCGGGTTTCCCGAAGTGCATTGAAGACTGGAATTCAACACACAAGTAATAATATTTCCGTTATTCGGGATAAAGGAATAGGAACTATTTGTTGCGCCGGAAATTGTGGTTCCATTGTTCTTCCATTGGTACAGCGGCGAAAGCCCCCCGTTAATTGAAGTAGCTGTAAAGTTTACCATAGCTCCTTCACACGAAGGATTCGCCGACGCCAGAACGGTAACATTTACGGGTAAATTAGGCGTCACGATAACTGTTACCGGAAGTGATGTGGCAGGATTTCCAAAAGTGCATGCCAGATTCGAACTGACTTTGCAATAAACAATATCATTATTGGCGGGTACGTAACTATAGTTTGGATTAGTACCAACATTGACTCCGTTTACAAACCATTCATAACCCGGCTGACTACCTCCGTTTGTTACAGAAGCTGTAAATGTTACCTGATTTCCCGCACAAACCGGATTCGATGAAGGGTTAACAATAACACTAACCGGAAAGGTAGGTTGTACTGTAACATTTAAAACTCCATGACCGGTAGCCCCTGTGTAAATAACGCTGACAGTTTGCGCTCCCTCAGTTATCCAGGTAATTGTCACCGAACTCGTTCCATCGCCTCCGGCGGTAATTGTGCCGCCGGCAGAAATAGTCCAGTCATAATTTTCCTTGAATAACTCGGTAGTGTAAACATTGCCGATGTAACCAACACAGGGAGTTATGGGTCCTGAAATTATCGGAATGTCATTAGGGGAATGGCGCAAAGATTCATTTAAACCAGTTTGTGCAAACAAACAAACCGGTATAAATATCAGAAAAAAAAGTACTAATGTTAAACCCGCTTTCATCAAAAAATAACCTTGCACGAATGTACGCAAATTTTCTACAAGGGTTATACGGTAATTGCTTCAAAATGATACAGTAAATGCAAGCTAATTTAACGATTGTAAATTAAAACTTTTTTCACCACCTGGTAATCGCTGCATTTGAAGATAACGGTAAACAATCCCCTGGGCATTTTCGGACGAAGATCAATCAATTGTTTAAATTTACTCTTAACAACAATACCGGGAAGTTCAAATATTTTCATTCCCAGACTATTAAATATCATAATATCAAAAACATCTTCCGCAGGTAACAGAATCTTAACTGTGAATTGCCCGTCGTTGGGTATCGGATATACCCAGAATCCAGGTTCGGTGGGAGGAGTTACCGGAAAAGCACCGTTGAAATAGATGTGATTCGAAGTGTCGGAACTGCAACCATTTTCGGTAACGGCGCTCCAATACCAGCCTGGAAGTTGCGGTTTTATTGTTTCGCTAACCGAATCCTGAATCAGCGTTCCCTCAAAATACCATTGGTTTCCGGCAGGCGCATTACTTTGGATTAAATTGCCTTCCCTCGAAATCACCGGCGTTTCCGGAGTCGGAACTACCTCAACCTGCATAATTGGCGAAACTACTCCATTTCCACATTCATTGTTCCCGGAAACACTGATATCGCCGGAGTTTGACGATTCATTGAAATTCAAAGTAATTGACCTTTCATGCCCGCCGGCGGCAATGGTTACGCCCTCAGGAAGATTCCAAATATAAGACGTCGCATCAGCAACAGGTGAAATTGAAAAAACCACGCCTTCTGTGCCTGCACAAACTGTCGCAGTTCCGGTGATTGATAATGCCTCCGCAGGTAACGACTTTACTGCCGGCGATAACTCGTTGGATGTAGCTGTGAACGAGGTTACACACAACAGGCTTGAAGTCATTTCCACCTTGATTCGATCTCCGGGCAAAGGAATTGCGGAATATTCCGGGTTATTGCTACCAGCCGGAATCCCGTTCCTGAACCACCGAAAAACCGGCGCTCCTCCATTTACCGGAATAGCCGTAAAAGTCACTGTTGTTCCTTCGCAAATCTCATCCTGATCAGATGAAATTGTCACCTCAACCTCCAATGGATTATCAACAACCATTCCAATAGCGTCAGAAATCACCGAAGAGACATTCACACAGGGCAGACTGCTTGTCATTTCTACATAAACCTTATCAGCATCAGTTGGCGCACAAGAATAAACCGATTGATTCATTCCAACTGGTATATCGTTTTTGTACCACTGATAATCCGGTGCGCCTCCATTCACAGGAGTTGCGGTGAATGTGACAACAGTTCCGAGGCAAACCCGATTGGCATCTGAAACAATGCTCACGCCAATTGCAAGTCCGGGATTAACAACCATTTCAACAACATCTGAAATTGAAATATAAGGAATTGCACAAGTTAAATCGGAGGTCATTTCCACAAAAATACGTTCCCCATTTAATGGGACACAGGAATATTGGAAGTTGTTGGCTCCAACCGGCAGATTATTTTTATACCAATGATAAATGGGATTACCTCCATTTATTGCTGTTGCAGTAAATATAACTTCGGTTCCCTGGCATACGGAATTTTGGTTTACCGCGATGGCAACGCCAGCCATTACCGATGAATTTACCGCCATTGTTATCATATTTGAGGCGGCGGTTGAATTGTTTACACAAGACAAACTGGTAGTCATTTCAGCATAAACCTGGTCGCCATTACCAACAATACAACTGAAAAAAGGCTGATTAAATCCGACTGTAATCCCATTCAAAAACCACCTCCACAACGGAGTTCCTCCATTTACCGGAGTAGCTGTAAATGTTACAACCGAACCTTCACATACAGGGTTCTGATCAACCGTAATGGTAGCGCTTACCGTTAGAGGGCTATTAACGATCATTGTTACAACATTTGAACTAACAGTCGGCGTATTTACACACGCCAGGCTTGAAGTCATTGCAACATACACCATATCACCGTTACCGGGAAGGTATGTAAAGACAGACTCGTTCAAACCAGCAGGTAACCCGTTAAGATACCATTGGTACGACGGAACGCCTCCATTTACAGGCGTTGCTGTGAATGTTACCTGCGTTCCGGCGCAAACATTATTTTGATTTACAAAAACCGAAACGCTCACTATAAGCTGATCGGTGACAACCATGATTATCTGATTTGAAAGAACCGGAATTGACGATAAACAAATGCCGTTTGTGGTTAACAGGCAGGTTACCATATCTCCGTTAACAGGAATGTATGTAAAAACAGGCAGGTTTTCGCCAACGACGGCTCCGTTTACCTTCCATTGAAAAACCGGTGAAGAACCTCCATTAACAACAGAAGCCGAATAGCTTACCGAACTTCCGGTACATACGGGATTGGCTGAAGCGGCAATTGTAATTCCCGCCGGAATTGCCGATGTAACCGACATGTAAATTGCGTTGGATAATGCGGGATTACCGGTGGCGCATGAGAAGTCGGAGGTTACCAGACATTTAACAGTATCTCCATCCGAAGGGAAATAGGTGAATACCGCATTGTTATAGCCAACATTAATTCCATTGACCATCCATTGGTACAGAGGAAAGTTCCCTCCATTTACTACAACAGCAGAATACACATCCGGTTGCCCGCTGCAAACCGGATTGGATGAAGCCTGTATATTCACGCTCACCGGAAGTTCTGAGGTAACGGTAATTACTATAGGCGACGACTGCACAGTGTTTGAACTGACGCATGAAGCGCTGGAAGTCATTTCACAAATAACTACGTCGCCATTGACTGGAGTGTAGGAAAAAGAAGGTAACCCTCCGCCGGCGTTCAACCCGTTTACCTTCCATTGATAAAGAGGATTGAACCCGCCATTTTCAGGATTTGCAATAAACGTTACCTCGTTTCCCGCACAGGCTGGATTTTGTGAAACCGAAACCGAAACGGCAATGGGCACAGATACGACAACATTCATGATTATGGAATTTGATAAAACCGGATTGTTTGCCGGACAGGCAATGCCCGATGTCATCAGGCAAGTCACTGTATCGCCATTTCCAGGAATAAAACTGAAATTGGATGAATTGTTTCCAGCATTAAGCCCATTTACTTTCCATTGATATACGGGAGAAATCCCGCCATTAACCGGCATTGCCGTATAAGAAACCAGCGCTCCCAAACATATCGGATTACCCGAACTTACTATTGAAACAGCAGTTGGCAGATATGGATTAACATCCGTCAGCAGGGGCGCCGATGTAGCCGGATTGCCCGTTGCGCATGAAAAATCGGAAGTTGCCTCACATTGTACATTATCTCCCTGAGCAGGCGTGTATGAATATCCCGTACTGTTGGCGCCTACATTGATTCCATTAACCATCCATTGATAATCCGGATTAATTCCTCCGTTAACGGAAGTAACAGTAAAATCAACTGATTGACCCAGACATGAGGGGTTGGCAGATGGCGAAACCGAAACGCCAACCGGTAAACTTGAGCTAACCATCATTACAACCGGCGGGGAGGTTGCAGGATTCCCCGTTGAACATGACAACCCTGAAGTTAACCCACAAGTAACAACATCGCCATTATCAGGGATATAGGTGAAACTCTGACTATTTATCCCAACTGGTATTCCATCAACTTTCCATTGATATTGCGGCGAAATTCCTCCATTTACAGTTAGAGCTGTGAATGTAACATAACTATTGATGCAAACAGGATTTGCCGATGGCGAAACCGAAACGCTTACCGGTTGCACGGAGCTCACGGTCAATGTTATTGGATTTGACATTACATTCAGTACTGCCGTGCAGTTTGAATTTGATATCATATTACATTGAACAATATCGCCGTTTACTGGTATATATGAAAATACGACATTGTTTGTTCCAGCATTTATTCCATTTACTTTCCATTGATATAGGGGCGCTGTTCCTCCATTGGAAGGCGTTGCCGTCAACACAACTGTAGAACCTTCGCAAACCGGATTTGATGAAGGCGCAATTGAAACGGCTGCCGGCGAATTTGGATTCACCGTCATTACGATCTGATTCGAGTTTGACGGATTTCCGGTAGCACACTGCGCATTCGAAGTAACGCGGCAGTATATGACGTCGCCATTGCTTGGCGAGTAGGTGTATGTCGGACTATTTGCGCCAACAATTGACCCGTTAACCCGCCATCTGTAAAGCGGAGCCGCTCCGCCATTCGTAACGGTTGCATTAAATGTTACCGACGCTCCCTGGCAGGTCGGATTCTCTGAAACAGTAACTAATACCGAAACCGGTAACTGCGGATAAACCGTCATATTTATCGGGTTGGAAATGGCGGGATTAGGGGCGGCGCAACTTAAACTGGTTGCAATCTGGCATGTCACCACATCCCCGATAGCTGGCGCATACTGGTAGGTGTGATGGTTTGGTCCGGCATTTATTCCATTTACTTTCCATTGATAATTTGGGGAGTTCCCGCCATTTGTGGTAGTTGCAGTAAATGCAACAAGCGTGGTAAAACATATAGGATTATTGGAAGCTGCAATTGAAATGGTTACCGGTAATGAAGAAATTCCATTCATCCTCACCGGCGCCGAAAATGCAGGATTACCGCTTGCGCAAACAGAATTGGAAGTCAATATACATACAACACTGTCGCCCTCCAACGGCGAATAGGTATAAACCGGATTATTCGCGCCCACATTTATATGATTTACCTGCCACTGATACTGTGGCGCTGGACCGCCATTGGATGGCGTCGCCGTAAAAGTTATTGGATTCCCGACACAAAACGGATTAAACGAAGCCTGAATGGCAACGCTAACCGGCTGAATTGGTATTACCGCCATGTTGATATTATTTGAAACACCTGGATTTCCTGATGAACACAAAGCATTAGAAAGAACTCGACAAACAACAACATCGCCATTTACTGGAATATATGTGTATTCAGTGCTGTTTGCGCCAACATTTACACAATTGACACTCCATTGATAAACCGGAGACGATCCGCCATTTATTGTAATAGCGTTAAAGGTAACCGGGCTTCCAAAACAACATGGATTTATTGAGGCAGTAATAGAAACGGAAACCGGCAGCGACGGGTTTACCGTCGTCACAATACTATTGGAAACCACTGAAGAATTTGCTGCACAAGCAAGGTTGGAGTTGAGCGTACAATTCACTACATCGCCATTTACAGGAAGATAAGTAAATTCCTCATTATTTACTCCTGCCGGAAGTCCGTTGACATGCCATTCAAAAACCGGATTATTCCCACCGCCAGAATGGGTTGCGGTATAATTAACTCTACTTCCTGCACACACAGGATTTGTTGAAGAGTTAATTGAAATTATAACAGGAACTGACGATCCCGACTGCATTAGTATCTGATTGGATGAAACAGGATTTGCGCCGCTGATGCAACTGGCATTTGACGTTAAGCCACATGTTACAACATCTCCCGTTACCGGAAAATAATTGAAGAATTGAGAATTGGTTCCAGTCGCTAAACCATTCACTTTCCATTGAGAAACCGGCGAAGCGCCTCCATTGGTTGGCGTCGCTGTAAAATTAACGGCGGTTCCAGCGCAAAACGGATTTGTGGGCGTTTTTATTACAATACTTGCCGGCAATGCCGAACTCACAACCATCGTTATAAGATTTGACGTAACCGGATTTCCGCTCACACAAGACGCATTCGACATCAACCGGCAAGTGATAACATCTCCGTTTGCAGGCGTAAAAATAAAACACGGCGAATTTGAACCGGAGTTGTTTCCGTTAACCTTCCATTGGTAAACCGGCAATGTTCCGCCATTCGTAACTGTAGCTGTGAAGGTAACTCCTGCGCCCTGACAAACCGGGTTTGCCGAAGCTGAAATCTCAATAACGGCTGATGTTTCGGTATTATGTCTCATCGAAATTCCATTTGATTTGCAGGGATTCAATACAGCGCAACTCAGGTTTGACGTCATCTGGCAGGTAACGAAATCCCCGTCTGAGGGCGTATAAGAAAATGCCGCGCTACCTGAGCCTGTCTGCGCACAATTCACCCGCCATTGATAAACCGGCGCCGTTCCGCCATTAAACGGCGTAGCTGTATAGTTTACCTGATTCCCTTCGCAAAACGGATTTAAAGAAGAGGTAATACTTACTGCCGGCGCAAGCTCAGGGCTCACTACCATATTTATCGGAGTTGAAGTAACAACTTTGTTTCCCGCGTAACAAAGAGCATTCGATGTAAGTTTACAGGTAATTACATCCCCCGAAGCAGGCGTAAAAATCAGTACAGCGCTGTTGCTGCCTGTACTGTTTCCATTGAGTTTCCATTGATATACCGGCGAGGCGCCGCCGTTTGTAATTGTTGCATTAAATGTAACCTGACTGCCTGTGCAGGATGGATTTGTAAGGGTTGAAATCGAAATTCCGACCGGCAACACCGGCAATACGCTCATGGTTATTGCATTTGAGGTGGCTGGGTTGCCTGATGTGCATCCAATCCCCGACGTCAATAAACATGTCACGACTGTTCCATTCACTGGAGAATATACCAATGTATTTTGATTGGTTCCTGTATTAGCGCCGTTAACTTTCCATTGATAAACAGGCGATAGACCAGGATTTACCGCATTTGCCGTATAAGTTACTGTTGCTCCAAGGCACGAAGGGTTTGCCGAACTGATGATTGAAACGCTGACCGGGAGAATTGCATTAACCGTCATGGCAATCTGATTTGAAACAGCCGGATTGTTCGTTGCACAAGCTAAGTCGGAAGTCACGGAACATTGTATAAAATTTCCGGTTGAAGGAATATAGGTAAATGTGGGACTGTTTGTTCCTACATTTAATCCATTTACCGTCCAGTTATAAACAGGGGCAGAACCTCCATTGACGGCAGAAGCGGTGAAAGTAGCGGGAAGTCCAAAACAGGATGGATTTGCTGAAGCCGCTATTGCAACGCTTACTGGCATACCGAGGCTTGGAATTACTATCATGGTAATTGTGTTGGAAGTTGCCGGATTATCGGTGGCGCAAGCAGCATTTGATGTTAAAATACAGGAGATCAAATCTCCATCCTGGGGAATATGTGTAAAAACCGGATTATTTGTACCACTGTTTAATCCATTCACTTTCCATTGAAATGAAGGCGATGTTCCTCCATGTAAAGGTGAGGCAGTATATACAACCTGAACATTCTGGCATACCGGATTCGCTGATGGCTGTATAAAAACTGATACCGGCAGCAATGGACTAACCGACATGGTAATAGAATTTGAAATAACAGGCGTCAATGGCGCGCAACCTGCGCTTGAAGTCATCGAACAAACAATATGATCTCCCTGATTAGGAATAAAAGAAAAACCTGAACTGTTTGTTCCCGCAACATTGCCATTAACTTTCCATTCGAAAACCGGAGATAATCCCCCGTTAAAGGGGTAAGCCGTTAATGTGACCGGCGAGGTAACACAAACCGGATTTGCAGATGTTGCAATGGAAACGCTTACCGGTACGTTCGGGTTTACTATCATGGAAATCGTATTTGAAATGGCAGGATATACCGACCTGCACAATACTGATGAATATAATTTACACAATACTGCATCCCCATTTGCCGGGCTGTAAGTAAACGATGCGCTATTGGTTCCCGCCGGAAATCCGTTTACCGTCCATTGAAATACAGGAGAACCGCCGCCATTTACAGTTGTCGCAACAAAAGTTACAGCAGATCCCTGACATGCCGGATTTGCGCCTGCCAATACTGAAACTGAAGGAACCACTACCGATAAAACCATTACATCGAGAACGCCGGGCGCTATTGCCGTTGAATAGTTAACCGTAACCATCCCTAACCCAGCCTGTGACCAGGAAACAACAACGCTATTTGTGCCGGCTCCTGAAGTTATTGATCCGCCAGAAGATAGCGTCCAGGTGTAATTCGTCATGCCTGATTCCGTCGCGTAAACATATCCGCCGGTACCGTTGCAAACGGTATCGGGACCCGAAATCGAAGGGACAAGATTGGGCATACATGATGAATTACCATCAAAGGAATTAACCGGATGACTATAAAGGTCAGTTCCTGAAAAAATCAGCAGGATAACGAGACAACGAATATAATTTCGAAAATTGGCAGAGTTTGACATAAGGCAGAAATGTTAAATGTTGACATGATAATATTTTTACATTTTGAAATTCGCTAATTATTTGCAACTGATTGTATTTTAATCTTCCATGAATTTTAGGATTGGAAGGTTTTTCTTTACGTGTAAATTTACATTCATTATTTTTAAAATCAATTGGGGATAACCGTAAATTTATTTACTGCTCATCCTTTTTGCTTAGTTTGTGAGCGCCGCGTCCCCGCCTTCAGGTAGTTAAACGAAAGAAACACCTAATGCCTGCAGCATCTCGGTTACAGAGGCGCTATGGATTAATAAACTGATTTTATAGGCGGGAAATTCTCTCCGGACAGGATAGTTGTCTCTCAGTTTTTCGAATTCGCCGGGATTTGACCGAAAACGAAAATCGTCTTCCATTACATTATATGTACTCAGAATAGCGCGCCGGACAAGTTCTTCCGAAGTCTGACGCCTGGAATCCAAAACAATAAGGGGATGTTCCGGTTCAGGAATACCCGATGGTTCCCAGTCATTCACCGGAAGATTAAAATATTTTCCAAGGCTCCTCACCGCCTGAACGGTTCCATTTCTTTTGCCATCGGTTGAATAACCAGCAATATGGGGTGTGGCAATGGTAACTTTTTCGAGCGCCTGCCGGTCAACAAACGGTTCGTTTTCCCATACATCGAGAACGGCGCCGGAAAGTTTGCCTTTATTCAATGCCGACTTCAACGCTTCGCCCTTCACAACTTCACCGCGGGATGAATTGATCAGCCATGCTCCGGGTTTTAAAAAATCGAAGGTAGTTTCATTAATAAGATGAAAAGTTTTATCCTCGCCGGTTCGGTTCATAGGCACATGCAGAGTGACAATGTCGGATTCGGCAAGAATTTTTTCCAATGAAACGAAACCGGAATCCCCTTCCAATCTTGCGCGTGGAGGATCGTTTAAAAGAACCTTCATGCCAAGCGATCGGGCAAGGGTTTCAACTTTCTTCCCAACATGTCCGACCCCAATGACGCCAAGTATCTTGCCTGCAAGCGAAAAATTATGCCGGTGCGCAAGCGTAACAAGCGCCGAGGCGATATATTGTTGCACCGATGCGGCATTGCAGCCAGGGGCGTTTGTCCAGTGAATTGAGTTGGCGGCGCAATAATCTGTGGCAATATGGTCAAATCCGATAGTGGCAGTTGCAATAAATTTAACCCGTGAACCGGAAAGCAGCGATTCATTGCAGATTGTCCGTGTCCTGATCAACAGTGCGTCGGCAAGTTCAACCGCCTTTTGATTGATCTTCCCTCCATCCATGTACCTTATGGTAGCAAAGGGTTCCAGTGCGCCATTCAGAAACGGAATTTTATCATCGGCAATTATTGTTATCATAAGTTCGCAACTGATCCACGGGTCAATCTCCCAATCTTCGCCAAAGGTATAAATTCCGCCGCCAGTAACAATGAAATCGCCACTGTAATAAGCAATCTGCCTGATTAAAGCCACGAAGAAAATACGAAGAGCCACGAAGGGATGGTTGCAAAATTGAAGGCGCTTTTCCTGCTTGCTTTTTAATCACAAGGAGGAAGAACGCCAACTGGCATAGCCAAAATATTTTCTCAAGAAAATTTACAATTTATTCCAGACCAATCAACTCATTATTGTCCATCTCAACCAGGTTGCAACTTTTTAGAAGGTCAATGATCTGATTATCGGTTGTCATCTCTTTGTCAGGCAAGTCATCTGTATGTATTGCATCAAATCCCCGATTATTGAACATCCAGGCAATCTCCCTCGGTAATTGTGCGTCAACAATAAACTTCATGCAACTACTTTGTGTATTGATTTTACCTTCGTCAATCTTGAAGCATAATCCAGGCATGCTTTAATATCCTCTGGTTCTATTGCCGGAAAGTCGTTGATGATTTCCTGAAATAGTACATAATCAGAATGCAACCGCTGAATTCAGGGGAATTCCGGACTGAACTCAGCCTTCATGGTTGTCCGATGATTTTTACCCCGCTTTTTTTTAAACGTGTTTCAATATAATTCTTCAGCTCTTCAAAAGTCATATTCTGGGTTTCGGAACTAATCTTGTCCCGGATTTCCCGCATCATTTTTACGGCGTCGAATGCTTTTTCCTTAGTCTTTTTCATATCTGATCAGCTCTTAAGTATTCAGAAGCTCTCTAACTCTTACCGGGGCTTCAATGAGTTCAATCTCGAGTAAGTCGGAAATCACAAAAATTATTTCCTCTTTCTCAAGCCTGTTGAAAAGCATTTTTGTGGCATCTTCAAATTCTTCATCAAAGAAACCACCCACAATCGATGTGTCGATGTATATTCTCTGTCTCATCCCACAAATATAAGGAATGTTCCGTATTAGACCCAACCCGGATGAAAATTCTGTTCATTATAAAACCGGGCGTTCTTTTATAATCAGAGTCGTTTTGCATCAAATCCCCGATTATTAAAAATCCAGGTAATCTCCTTCGGTAATTGTGCGTCAACAATAAACTTCATGCAACTACTTTATGAATTGATTTTACCTTCGTCAACCTTGAAGCATAAGCCAGACATGCTTTAATATCCTCTGGTTCGATCGCCGGAAAGTCGTTGATAATTTCCTGGAATAGTACATTATCAGAATGCAAACGCTGAATTCGGAGGAATTCCGGACTCTTTATTTTACCGG
The DNA here is from genome assembly GCA_026391715.1 of Bacteroidota bacterium. Classification (GTDB taxonomy): domain Bacteria; phylum Bacteroidota; class Bacteroidia; order Bacteroidales; family FEN-979; genus CAIVAT01. The sequence continues at coordinate 15,349 of JAPLDO010000145.1, read as the reverse complement.
AAAACCCCTTCATCTTGGGAATATATTTCATTCTTATAATAATGGTAATCTGGTATGGGATCGGGCTATTTCATGTTTGGTAAGTTTGGGTTGTATCGCTGCAATATATTCGTCTAATTGTTGTATATTTGCTTAAACTTCTGATATGAAAACCATTAAGCTATATATTGACACTTCAGTTATCGGGGGTTATTTTGATCAGGAATTTGAAGAGGAAACAAAGGCTTTGTTTAAAAAAATTGAACAGAATGAATATTGCATTGTTCTCTCTGATTTAACTGAAAGAGAGCTTCTTGGTGCGCCTGAAAATGTAAAAATGTTGTTGAAAAATCTTTATATAACCCCTGAAGTTGTTTCAATGACCACTGAAGTGGATGACTTGGCGAAAGAATACCTCCAGGAAAAAGTAGTCGGAGAAACCAGCAAAGACGATTGTTTGCACATTGCGCTTGCAACAATTAATAAAATTGACATTCTGGTTTCCTGGAATTTCAAACACATCGTAAATATTAAGCGAATTCGGGGTTACAATGCTATCAATATTAAAAATGGTTACTCTGTTCTTGAAATACGTTCACCTAAGGATCTTATTGACTATGAAACATAAAGAGAAAAAATTTGACGCCGTAAAGATGATGCGGGAGATCAGGGACAAAGTAAATAAAGAAATTGAAAACCTGACACCTGATCAGGTGGTTGAATATTTTCGCATCAATGGAGAAAAATTTGAGAAGGAAATTTCCGGACGAACACAGCAGCCCACTACAATTATCTGAAAAACATTCTGATAATTTTTTAGCAGGTCATCAATGTTTTGAAAGCGTCTCCAAATTGTCCAACAGGTAGGAATAATCAAATCGTTGATAATTTCCCCGGAAAGTCATACCAGATGGCAATAAATCCAAAATCATATCTACCGGATATCTTATACTACGGATTGTTGGTTTCCCATGACAGGTCACCTTTTTACTTCTGAAAATCGTCAGGTCTATCCCGCATGAGTTACAAATCACTTTGAAAGTCTCATCCTGTAAGACTTCGTGGCCCTTCGTGAAAACTTCGTGGCTCTTCGTGTAAAAAATATCACGAAGAGCCACGAAGAAAATACGAAGCGCCACGAAGGGATGGTTTCAAAAATGAAGGCGCTTTTCCTGCTTGCTTTTCAATCACAAGGAGGAAGAACGCCTCCAAATTTTAACGATCTAAATGGCTATTAAAAAGCCCGGATGGCGCGTACGTAGAATGTAGCGTCGCTTTTACTGTAGCCATACTGGTAGCCATTGCTGAAGAACTGGTACCAAGCAGTGCTCGGGCCGGTCTCCGAAGAACTCCAATACCAAGTACTTGTAAATCCACCGATCACGTTTTTTTGTTCATACATTTGATCCTGTTCGTCTTTAGATGGCAAAAACCAGTCGCTGTAGCCGTTCAAGACAAGATCATTGCAAATCCGCGCTGCAATACCTGCCGTGCTGCATCCGTTAACAATAGCCGTTGTATTTGCCTGTCCACTGCCAATACCTGTGGAAGTTCCGATTAAGGTTCCTTGACAACCCCAGTTCGTTCCTGTACTTTGGTCGCTGGTGGATGAAATAAGCCCGTGTTGTGTGGTCCAATCGATATAAAAGATGATTCCACCTCCATAACTTGCGCCCAGTTGATAGATAGTCCCGGTTAAAGTTGCTGCCGGCGATATTCCGCAAGTGTTGTATGCCCAAACATATCGCGTATAAGTGATGAACGGGGTAAGTCCGGTTTCTGTTTTGCTTGTGCCTGCTCCCATTTCAGTAGCGGAAGCGTAATCATTTATTGTGTTCCATTTGTACCCGATTGCTCCGGGAGAGGCAATCCAATTCCATATAATCTGGGTTCCTGAAGCAGTGTGATTGCCTGAAGCCGGTGGATAGACTGATGTTAAAGTTGATTGTGTTAATGTGGCTGGCGTTGAGTTTCCGCAAGCGCCGTAAGACCAAACATACCTTGTATAGGCAGTTCCACAGGACAGTCCGGTTTCGGTTTTTGTGGTAGCAGTTCCCATATCAGTGGCTGTTGCAAAGTTGTTAGTCGCGCTCCATCTGTAACCTGTTGCGCCAGGCGAAGTATTCCAGTTCCATACAATCTGAAAACGGTTGGCACATGCGTACCTGAAGTTGGGGGAGCAGGCGGGTTTGTTGAAGTGGTTTGCGTTAATGTTTTTGCGGTTGAATAGCCGCAAGTGTTATAAGCCCATACATACCGTGTATAAGGAGTAATACAAATTAAGCCCGTTTCTGTTTTTGTAGTATTGGCGCCCATTTCAGTAGCGGAATTATAATCAGAAGTAACATTCCATTTATAGCCGGTAGCGCCTGAAACAGGATTCCAGTTCCATACGATTTGTGTTGGCGAAGGAACATGGGTTCCTGCAATTGGCGAGGAGGGACTAACACTTGTGGATTGTGTCAATGTTGTTGCATTTGAATTTCCACATGCATTGTAAGACCAAACAAACCTTGAATATGCTGTGTTGCAGGTTAACCCTGTCTCAGTTTTTGTGATGGATGTTCCCATATCTGTCGCAGTAGCGTAGTTATTGGTAATGCTCCATTTATAGCCTGACGCACCTGATACTGTATTCCAGTTCCATACGATCTGCGTTGCAGATGGAACATGCGCGCCTGCTGTCGGGGCTGTTGTAGTCGTGCCTGTCGTAGTTTGTGTTAATATTGTCGCTGTTGAATTTCCACAACCATTGTATGCCCAGATATATCTTGTATATGAAGTCAGACAGGTTAATCCCATTTCTGTATTTGTGAGGTTGGCTCCCAAATCTGTGGCTGTATCGTAATTATTGGTGGCGCTCAATTTATAACCGGTTGCTCCCGAAACTGCATTCCAGTTCCAAACGATTTGCGTCGGCGATGGAACATGGATTCCTGCAATCGGCGCTGTCACCGTTGAGCCGGTGGTTGATTGTGTCAATGTGGTTGGTGCAGAAATTCCACAGGCGCTGTAAGCCCAAACAAATCTTGTATATGGAGTTAAACAAGTTAACCCTGTTTCAGTTTTTGTAAGACTTGCGCCCATATCAGTTGCAGTAGAATAATTATTCGTCAGGCTCCACTTATACCCTGTTGCGCCTGATACAGAATTCCAATTCCAAACGATTTGCGTTGGCGATGAAACGTGGGCGCCTGAAGTCGGAGCATTAATGGTAGAGCTTTGAGTTGCCTGCACTAACGTTGTTACTGTCGAATTTCCACATTCACTATACGCCCAAACATATCTTGAATAGTTGGTATTGCATGTAAGTCCGGTTTCAACAAGCTGTAGGTTTAATCCCATATCAGTGGCATTTGCAAAAACATTTGTAGTACTCCATTTATAACCTGATGCATTTAATGCAGCATTCCAGTTCCAGACAATTTGAGTAGGCGATGCTACATGGGTTCCGGTTACTGGTGATATAGGAATCAAACAGTTGGCGCTTAAACTGTACCAAGCTCCAGACATAAACATGGTAAGCGCGCCAGCTCCATTTGCGCCACAGTTGGTACAATACACAATAAGCCCATCAGCAGGGTTAGGAATTACATTGAGTTCTGCACGACTCATTCGGGGTGGAAGAAATCCTTTGTTGCTGAATTTCACATCCAATCCTGCCGATGGATCAGGATTACTACCATTGGTATTAATACCCACCTGTGCCAGCATTAAGCTGCTATTGAGCAGAATCATAACGATAAAAAAGGATAATTTTTTCATATTCAGTTTTTTAAGTTTTGTGATAACAGATTCATTTTTTCATTTACCGGCTATTGCTAAAATCCACACAAAATAAAAAAGGGCGTGAACCTCCGCACATATTCAGCTTATAGAGGTACCGCCAAGCACCCGTCAGAACTGAAATAGCAAAAGGAACACACCCGTAGGGTGCGTTCACTAATGAGATTTCTCTCTGACTAAAAAATTGGCGGTTTTCTATAAGAGAAATATTAGCAACGCAATATTTATGTATGTTTGAGAACGACAACGACAAGAACATCTTTCTTGCCTAACCAAAATTCACTTGCACCTGTTTTACCTTGTTTCAGATACAGAATTCTGCTAAACGCTATATTTTAAGGAGGTTTTTCTACATGATGTTCATGGTTTTAGTAATCGGTTCAATCACGATAACAAATTGATAAAAAATTATTTTCTTTCCTTGCTCCTGGCATTAATCAGCCGTGCCAGTTCATCCTTGGTGATATATTCTGTTTCAGATTTATCGTAAATCGTCAAAAGGAATATTTTCGTCATATCCGTTATGATAAAATCAATTTCAAGATAGGTTATTACACGCATTCCTCCCCGTTTACCCTTGCCTTTACTTTTCACTGATAGTCTGATTTTATAGGCATTCCGGCCAATGGGCGTGCCGGTTTTCGGATTTTTCAACAATAGCTCCTCAAGAACTTTCAATTCATCTTTTAACGAAGCATGTTTTTTTACAAGACGTTTTGCCTCATTCTGAAAATTTCCGGTGACAATACATTCAAAGTTCATAAATGAAGGTTGCCAATGATTTACCTTTCTTTTTACCGGTTTGAATCAAGTCAACCTCTTGGAGAGCATTTTCAATGCCCAGCAAAATTTCAAGTTTCTTTTTCATCTTGAAATATTCTTTTTGAAAAATCTCCCACTCTTTCTGCGGAATGACCACCGCCTGCGAGATCCCCTTCTCATTGGTAATGTATTGTAAGTGCAAATCCATTTCTGTAAGTTTAAATGTTCAAATTTGCAAAATATTTTGTTTTCTGGATTTATATTCCCCGATTTCAAGAAGATCGGTCTAAGACCTGATTGCCCAGATTATTTTAACCATTTTTCTAATTTTTTCCAGACCTCTTCAGTGGCATGAACTTTTCCGTCCCGTACATTCTGGAGGTCTTGTTCAACCTTATTGAGAAGGATAAATTTTCCAACAACCTTATTTTCTGCTAAACGCTATATTTTAAGAAGGTTTTCCTACATGATGTTCATGGTTTTAGTAATCGGTTCATTTAAATTATAAGCAAATGTACTGTTTAATGGCTGATAAGGTACCGGATTCGGGAAATTAATATTCTCAGGTTTCTTATCCCTTATTCCCTTGCTGGGTTGTTATCGTGAGTTCAGGCTTCTTATACCTCCTCAAAATGCAAGTCCGTGTAATGCCCATACTTGTTAAAAACAATACGGAGTTTGGCTACTTTTCCTGCATCTAATCCGGTCAATTCAGAAATATCGGCATCTTCGATTCGTGAGCGTTCCACGCGTATGATATCTCAATAACACTCGTAAAGCTCCCGTTCCCCCTTTGTAAACGCCGATTCCTGAAGGCAGTCAATTGCGTCGCGAATTTCGCTTTGGTTCATCAGCTCTGTAGGGATTTCAGTGATGTTTTCATCAATTTCCGTTAAAAACCGCAGCCACAATACATGGCAGACGAGACCTATGCATTGCAGTCCCAAATCGTAAAGTTGTACGTTTTCCGCAGCTTTTACATAAATATTGCCACTTGTCCTTTTTCCAATAATTGAATAACAAAGGGCGTCATTTCAAGGTAGGTAAGCATACGGATAGTCATGTATTGATTATTTAAGCAACCCACCTGCTACTCTTAATATAATTTGCATAATGCTGAATTACAATGCTGTGAATTTTTTCAATCTGTGAATCTGTGGTATTTTATACTGGTCTCATTGATAGTTTCGCTAATTTTGGCGGATCGTAGTTAAAGATGGCTAATGATTTGAATAATCACAGGTATTTTATCCGATTGTCGTACGATGGTACAATGTTTCACGGCTGGCAACGCCAACTCAATGGAATTACTGTACAGCAAACCATCGAGGAGGCTATGACCATGATGTTACGTACTCCTGTATCACTTACCGGAGCCGGGCGTACCGATACCGGAGTTCATGCTGCCGACTTCTATGCTCACTTTGATTTGAATTCAGAGTTGTCCACCGGATTTTGCGAAAAGTTGGTTTTCAAACTAAACAGCTACCTTTCCGGCGATATTGCCATAATCAGAATTTTTCCAGTGCAGCCCGGCTCACATGCACGTTTCAGCGCGCTGTCACGCACTTACCGCTATTGTATTACCTCTGAAAAGAACCCCTTCAGAAAGGATTATACCCATTTTATATATGGCGAGCTGGATAAGGTAATGATGAACGCTGGAGCTGCCCTAATCATTCGTTATGACGACTTCACTTCCTTTTCAAAGGTTGACACCGATTCTAAAACCAACATTTGCAGGATAACTCATGCCTGTTGGGAAGAAGAAGGTAGCGAACTGGTTTTTACCATCACCGCAGATCGTTTTCTGAGAAATATGGTGAGGGCAATCGTGGGAACGCTCCTTGAACTGGGCAAAGGCAGAATCACCTTAAATGACCTGGAACAGATCATTGAGAGCAAAAACCGGTCAAACGCCGGGGATTCAGCGCCTGCCAGGGGGTTGGTGTTATATCGGATTGATTATCCGGCGTTGTAAACCTTCATCACTTCTTTTTAGCGCCGGTATTGACGCCAAACGGCAGGTAGAGCGGACAGAAACCGATAAGACTTGTTAGTACAAATACAACGCCCAATACCAACAAAATAACGCCCAATGTTCCGGGAACCCTATCTGTAAAATATAACGCTGCAAATATAATAGCAACAATTATTCTGACGATTTTATCTGCCATTCCCATGTTATTTTTCATAGCTCTTTTTGTTTAGGGAGTAAAGGTACGAATAAACAGGGATTTCTGTAAGTTTATCGTCAAAACACTTATGGTTAAAGAAATTCCTTGCGGGCAAAGGTGAAACTGTTTACTTTTGGCGCTTTGCACGAAAATCAGGTTCAAATCTCATCGTAAATCTTAAACAACCAACATCATGCGTAAATTTTTCTCCCTTATGATTACAGGTCTGATGCTATTAACTGCTGCAAGTTCATTTGCTCAGGATATAGAGCATAAATCTGATTCCGGATACCATTTTACCATCGTCAAACAACTGCCTGCCACTTCGGTAAAGAATCAGAACAGGTCGGGAACGTGCTGGAGCTATTCAGCCATTTCATTTCTCGAATCAGAACTTCTTCGCACTGGTAAGGATACTTTCAACCTTTCGGAAATGTTCTGCGTCCGAAACTGTTATTCCGACAAGGCAGTGTTGTATATCCGATGGAACGGTAAACATAATTTCGGGGGTGGCGGCGCAGCCCATGACGTTACCAGCGTTCTTAAAAAATACGGGATGGTTCCTGAAGAATCTTATACCGGAATGACCATTGGCGAAATAAATCCTGTTCATGGAGAAATGGACGCCGTTCTCAGCGCCAATGTTGACGCCGTTCTCAAAAACTCCAATAAAAAACTCACGCCCGTATGGCATCAGGGATTTAACGGTTTGCTCGACGCTTACCTTGGAAAAATACCCGAAAAGTTTACCTATAAAGGAACCGAATATACAGCAAAATCCTTTGCCGATATGATGGGTTTGAATCCCGATGATTATGTTGAAATAACTTCATACACCCATCAACCGTTCTATTCAAAATTTATTCTCGAAATTCCCGACAACTGGGAAATGGGCGAGGTTTATAACCTGCCGGTTGATGAAATGATGCAGGTTATTGAAAACTCAATAACCACAGGCTATACCGTAGTTTGGGGCGCCGATGTAAGTGAAAAAGGATTTTCATGGAAAACCGGAGTCGCTGTTGTACCCGACAGGAATGCGCCTGAAATAGCAGGTATTGAACGCGATAAATGGGAAAAAATGTCGGATTCCGAAAAAGATAAGCTGCTTTTAAAATTTGACAAGCCTATGCCTGAAAAGAAAATTACTCAGGAAATGCGCCAGTTGGAATTCGACAATTACCAAACTACCGACGATCATGGTCTGCATCTGACAGGTATTGCAAAAGATCAGAATGGAAACAAATATTTCCTCATTAAAAATTCATGGGGAACCGACGGAAGTCCTTACAAAGGCTATTTCTACGCTTCCGATGCATATCTCCGCCTGAAAACGATGGACATAATGGTCAATAAAAACGCCATCCCAAAGGAAATCCGGAAAAAACTTGGAATCCGGTAATCGTTAACAATCTGACCCTTTTTTACGCAAGGGTTATCTCGCTGTCAGCGTAACTGTTTGAACCGAATATTTCGATTCGGATGGTTTAAAATCAACTCTGTATTTGCTTACCCGCCCCTGCTGATCCAGGAGTGTTGCCCCGTTTACTTTTCGCGTCACATCATTGCCCGACCAGAACTCCAGCGTATCGGAACTTCCGCTCAATCCTTCAACTTCGGTAATGTACAGTTCTCCGGTAGATTTAGTGGAGATTATCCTCATCCCACCGGCAGGATCGCCGGGTTTCGGATTGGATATAATTGGTATAACGTTTATTCCGCCTTCTGTTTCTATGGTTAGTTTAGAGTTTGAAGCCAGTTCGATAGCGACAATCAAACACATTGCCTGCATGGTTTTGAAAGTGGTAAATGGGATATCCTTTCCGTTGAGGGTTACTTTCGCGAATTTTGTCATCGCCGGGAAATAGGGCATAAACTCAACAGTTACCGGTTTTCCCTCGTTAAGAGTAAAGGTATATTCACAGATTTTCGCCTTGCGTACAAAATGGAAATCAACAAAACGGTTGGCTATGCCGATATGCTGAACCTTCAATGAATCCCAGTTTGCCGGTAGATTTGGCGAAAGTATGATCTTATTTTCCTGCGCCCGCACCTCCAGCCCGAGCATACCTTCAATGGCGGGCTGCAACACCATTGTTTCCGACCAGCACTGGTGGGGGCAAACGCCCGAAGGCTCATATTCAGCTCCGTTGAGAACCTCTTCAACAAATCCAAGACCCCAGTTGCGGTAAACATTGAGATTATTCATAATGTGAGAAAAACCCTGGATGGCATTACCGGTTGTATATTCAGCGAGCGAAGCCCAGCCGGTGAATAGAGGCCATACGCTTCCGTAATGATATCCGGCAGGTTTAAACCAGGGATTGTCTTCGCGCAGAATCCGCGCGCCCCAGTTTGTCGTGAAGGCGTTTCCTGCGTATTCTCTCGCGCAAACCGATCCTTTCTCACGGTCGGTCATTCGGAAATAGATAGGAACTGCCGGCAGGATCGTCTGAACTTTGCGGAATGTCTTGTCTTTGTCCATGCCATACGAAAAAAACCGTTGACTTGCATCCCAGAATTTTGTATCTATAATCTTCATCTGTTCGTCAGATTCCATCCGGTAGCTCTCTTCTTCGATATCCTTCATAAATCGCGCCATATTCGCAGCCTCTCTCAACGCAGCGCCCCACGAACCAGCCATATAAATTGTTGCATGCGATCCAAACAGGTTGCCGCCTTCAACCCAACCATGCCCCACGTTGGTATTTTCTATGAGATGATCCTGATCTGTGTCGGTAGAAAAACAGAAATTTATCGCGCGTTTCACATTCGGCCAGGTTTTCCGCATGAATGCTGTATCGTTCGTATGCCTGAAATACCTGCCAGCAAGAACAATATAAAGCGGGGTGGCGTCGGCGGCGTCGTAATGGATCAATCCCGAAGTACTGGCTTCATGGAAAATCTTGCCGTTTAAATCCTGGTATTTATTGAAGAATTCAAGTTGTTGCCGCACTTTCCCGAAATCACCGTAATCGATCGCCGCGAAGCTGCTCCACTCAGCGTCCCTGCCAAAGTACCAGCCATAACCGGGTCTGCCATTTATCGCATGACCGCCATCCCATCCGCGGCTCGTTGTGGAATAACCGGCAACAAGCGCTTTTCCCATACCCGGCGTATTAACGAAAAACCGATCGGCAGCAAGCAACGCCCAACGGTAACCGGTGTTGAAAATAGTGTCGGGAGTTGTTATCAGAAGACTTTCAGATAGAAGTTCTGAAGAGTGTTTCAGATCTGCTGTATAAATTTCCTGCGGATTGTGAATTGCTTTGTCAAAACTTATCAAGGCGCTGTCAAATCCCTCAGAAGATGCTGAATAGACAATATCAAAATTATCATTCATCTGAAGCGAGTAAACCATCAATCCTGATATTTGGATTTTATCTGTGACGACACCCTTGAAATCACTGGCTTTTCCGATGCAGTTGAATCCGTCAAATTGTCCGGCAAGATGAAAATCAGGTTTTTTCGTTCCGCCAATAATTACATTCAGATCGCCGGAATAATCACTGATTGCCAATGCCTCGATGTCTGTATTCCATGAATGACAGATGGAACCTGTTACGCGATCGGAGTATGGCCACATCCACCGGAGATTCGACTTAAACCGTATTACCAATTCCGCCGGATAAACGCCACGGTACTCATAATGGATCACTCCGGAGGGATCAAAAGGATGATTTACTACCACCTCCTTCAGATAGGCGCGCTGAAACTTGTAAAGCCTTGAAAAACTGGAAGGGTTTACAGATATTTCCGGCTTTTCATCGCCAAGCCAGTAAATAGTGTCGCGGTAATTAAACCTGATTCCCACCTCGTAATCTCTGAACGCCATAAACGGATGCGCCCAAACCTCTTCAATGCCGCCTTTTTCGTTTCCCATTGTAAGCATCCTTTCGCCGGCTGCATCCCAGAAATTTTCCGTTGCAAACCGGCGTTTCAGGGTAAGGTTGGTTTCCTTTATATTCCAATCCACTGATGGCGGAACGGCTATTAACAACCGGTCGCTTTCAGGTCGCGGCGCACATTCTTTAACTGTTCGTGGAGAATAGTCCCAGTAATGTTCAGGCTTTCCGTCAAACTGCCCTGTCAGGTATTTAAAGCAGTTTGTTGTGAACATGTCGAGGTGGGCGGCATTCCTGTTGGGCATGGCGAAATCCATATATGCGCCAACAGTCAGTATTTTCCCACTTCCTGGCGTATGTTCCAGGATGAGTTTTGAATCTTCTCTCAAAAAAATATAATCCCAGTCAACCGCAACTACCTTGCCATTCGCCGGACATTTTGTTCCAAAGTACCCGGTAATCCTTGTTTTGACGTCATCCAGCGGCTTTTGTATGTACGCGCCGCCGTTAAGTCCTGTGAATAAAGGATGTTCTCTGAAAGCGTGAAAGCCAAGTCTGCGTCCATATCCATCATCGGCGCAGGTTTTGGCGCTGTCATGTAGAATTTCCGTTTCATATCCAAGAGCATTAAGATAATGTGCAGCCTGCATTGAGAGCAGCAATTTTCCACCCTGTTCAACATAGCCTTTGATGCTTTTCAGGAATTTTTCATCGGTTTCATTTGATTTCAGTGGAGTTGTATCAGTTCGATGTATCCATAAAACCGCAAACCGGTTGTTTTGTTTCGGCTTCTTCTCAAGTTCCCTGATGGTCACAAATTGGGCTGAAAATTCGGTTGACCGGCTGAGCTGGTCAAAAGCTGTTTTCGTTACGGCATCGGATTCATTGTATGGAAAAAGACTTACAAACCCGATAAGAGGCTTGTTCGCTTTGCTCGTCTCAATGGTTTTCTTAGTCAGTGGAATTGTATGCATCCGAATGCTCTGACCTTTCACAGCTTGTGGACGACATTCTTGCGAATTAAAAAAAACAGTTAATATTATCAATCCGGAAAAAAATCCCGGAGATTTTCGCAGATTTTTCCGCAGATTTTCGCAAAATTCATTGCAGACAATTTGTAGTATCATAATAAATCAATTAAATCCTGTAAACTGTTAAACAGCGGAACATATAGTTGTTTCAAACGTTTTTCACTTTGGTGACCGTTTGTAATTAGCACACAGTCAATGCCGAGTTCGTTGGCAACTTCGGCGTCATGTTTGGTATCGCCAATAAATAAAATTCTTTTCTTAAGCGCTCCAATATCGCTGAGGAGTTGAATGCCAGCCTCCTTTTTGCTGTGTGCGTAGTGATTATCCAGTCCGCAGATCCGCTCAAAATAACGATAAACATCCAGCTTCCTCGTCTCGGCAATCAGTTCTGTCTGATGCCGGGCTGAAAGAATGTTCTGAGACATTCCAAGAGCGGCAAATTGTTCCAGTACTTTGGGGACTTCCGGGTGAAGAGTGGTTTCAAAATGGCGGCTATTGTACTTGTCAATAAACTCCATTCCAACAATTTCGAACGACTCTTTTTCAAAATCATAGCCAAGTTTCTGATAATAATCTTTCACGGGGAAATCGAAAAGTTCACGGTATTCTGCCACTGTTTTCAGCGGAAGACCACGTTCTTTTAACATTCCGTTCATTACATCCACGCAGAGCCATGCATCGTTGAGCAGAGTGCCGTTCCAATCCCATATCACATTCGAGTATTTATTCAGTTTAATCATAAAATTTAATTTTGAGATGATGTTGAGATGAAAAATTGCTTTGAGGTTAATTTGAATTTTTTAGTCCACAACGAAAAGTCATTTTTTTGCCACATCGCAACAAACATCACGCTATTACACCTGCCATTAGACCCCTTCCCCCCTGCCCCCTTCCCCAAAAAGGGAAGGGGGAGGCTCGTGCTAATATGCAATAGCTCTGTTAATCATGGTATTATGCCGATTAGAACACGACTCCCCTCCCTTTTTGGGGAGGGGTTGGGGGTGGGGTACAATGAAGGATGATATGACAAATAGCTGTTTATTTATATTTTTGACTTTTCGGAGTGGACTCAAATTTGGAATTTTGCATTTGGAATTTCACAGTGCAATCACTTTAACTTCCGGTTCAAGATATACAAGCAGACATTTTATGTTGTTATACCCCATTTCAGCTATATATCCTGCATATTGGTTCAGTTGAAGAGCATGTTCAGGGCGTTGGGAGCCGGTTTTGTAATCAATAATAATTACGGCGTTTTGAATAATCACTACACGGTCGGGACGGTAAAAGATTCCATGTGGAAGTAAAATCTCAGGTTCGGTTTTTATCTTTGCCTGTTTTAGGAAACAATCTGCCAGATCGGGATGGTGGATCACTGAAAGCAGAGTTTTTGAAATGCGCTCAACATCGGTGGATTCAATTAAACCAGTAATTTCTGCCCGTTCAATAGCGGTGGAAATATCATCAGCGGTTTTTATCCATGACAGTATTTTGTGAATACGGTTTCCAAAATCAGCGTTCCGCAAAGGATTATCGGCATCCCAACTGTGTGGCGCGCTTGTGCGAATATTTATCTTTTTCTGCCAGTCGCTGGAAATAAATTCATTCAAAACAAGCGCCTCAGGTTTTTCCTTTTGATTCGCCTCTGAATGGTCAGTTAGCGTTCCAAATTCATACTGGCGCTGTTCTTCAGCAAAAAGACCTTCTGCTTTTAAAAAATATCCAAAAAATTTTGGAAGTGAATCCACCGCTTCAGACTGAGCGGGTGGCAGCGACGTCAGAATAAAAAGTCGCTCCTCCGGTCTGGTCATTGCCACATAAAGTATGTTGAGCAAATCAAGCATTGACTTTTCCTGTTCATCCTGATACAAATCCTTGTAAACAGTGGCTTCCATATCTTTATCGCTTCGCAGAATTGCGGTTTCAAGTCCAGGCGCAACCGATTCATCAAGCTCAACCCACAGATAAGTTTTCGTATTTTTCCGGTATTCCTGAGCAAAAGGAAGGATAACTATTGGAAATTGCAGCCCTTTAGCTTTGTGTATAGTCATCACCTTCACTGCATCGAGTTCTTCAGGCACGGTAATCGAAAACCTGGCGCTGTTTTTCTCCCAGAATTCTAAAAAATCAATAGCGTTATAAGAGGTTTTTGCCGAGAACTTCAAAACCACATCAAGAAAAAACTGGAGATATGGATCGGCTGATTGACTAAGATCGAACCTGCGGATAATGGTTTCACATAAATCATAAATTGGTAAAACCGTCAAGTTTTCAAAAACCTTTCCCGGCTGATCCAACTCATTATGTTGCCGGCTCTGTAAATACAGCCTTACCTCTTCCCTCACAATTTCATTTGGAGGTTCATAGAGCAGGCGAAGGAATGAAATGATAAATCTTATTTTTAATGAATTCCGAATCAGCAGTGATTCTGCGGAAACCACATCAACGCCGTTTGCAAGCAGAAACCCTGCAATGCGGGTAGCGTTATAGTTGCTCCGGCAAAGGATGGCGATATCTTTTAAACTGAATTTTGAACCGGTTGCATCGTGAATTATCTCCAGAATCCTGTTTAACGTTGTCGCTTCATAAGTAAGCCCATCATCATCCTTCGACAAAAATTCCAAACTGATATATCCACCGGTATTCTGCTTATCATATTGTTGTTCAACTTCGTTGAAAATCTTCTCTTTTCCTCCGGTTAAAGCCTGATTTGCTATGATTCTGAAAAACCTGTTGTTGAACTCAACAATTTCGGCTCTTGATCGAAAGTTCTTGTCGAGGTTTACTTTGTGAAAATGGTTTTTAAGGGATTGCTCACGCTGTTTCAAAACGGGATTCAAATCGCTGCCGGCGATTAATGGCAAAGAGTTAAACTGCTCAATATCGCCGCCCCGCCATCGGTAAATTGCCTGTTTTCCATCGCCAACCACAAGATTAAAGTATCCGCCGGCTAAGGCGTTTTCGATTAATGGAATGAAATTCATCCATTGGAGCGCCGAGGTGTCCTGAAATTCATCAATCAAAAGATGATGATACTTTTCGCCAAGCCTTTCGTAAATGAATGGAACCGGCTCATTCATAACAATGGCGGCAATTCGCGTATTGAATTCGGAGATGTGAATCAGATTGTTCTGCTGTTTGAATTCAGTCAATACTTTTTCAATTTCATGTAGAACGGCAAGCGGATAGATTGTCTTTGCCAGCAGCTTCCTCAATCTGTAATCAGGGCTTTGTTTCTCGCTAATCTTTTGAATCTGATCATATTTGATTATCAGCTCCGGTTTGATGGCGGAAATATCTTCCTTGTCGGAGAGGGTAGCTTTGCCAGAAAACCATTTGTCTTCGTCAACGGTTTTGACAACATAAATGTTTGGCTCCAGTTTATCAAACCGACCCGCTGAGAGGTTAATAAAATACTTCGCCACACCCTTATCTGCCTGATAGAACGCCGCGACAGGGATATTTCTATTTTTAATCAGGCTCGACGCCTGATCTGCGATTTCCCTTATCTGACGCTCAAAATTCCTGATTTGATGCGTCAGCTCTGATGAAATATTATGAAATCGCTGTATTGAAACTTTTCTTAAACTGTCAATCCTGATCTGTCCCTCCTCATTGAGCAGATTTTTCGCGAACGAACTAAGAATTTCAGCGATGTTCCAGCCTTTCTCCTCCTCAAGCCGGGATTCAATGAAGCCTACTAAAAGATTAGTCAGCTCTTTATCTTCGCCAACACGTTCAAGAAGCAGCTCCACCGCAGTGGAAAGCA
>JAPLDO010000101.1 GCA_026391715.1 Bacteroidota bacterium | reverse complement strand
TAGTTCCGACATATAAGGATGAACTTTTAACCCGTGGGGGGAAGTTGCAGCGACAATATCAGTCAGAGATCAATCTGATAACGCACCCTTATCTCAATACCGAATACCTTGGATTCATGGTTAATCCTTCGAAAAATACCGGAAACAAGGCTTTACTCGACAAACGAGTAAGGCAGGCTATTAATTTTGCATTCGACCGGGAGAAGATGATCAGGTATCTGCGGAATAACATTGGGACTCCCGGACTATACGGTATAACGCCTAAGGGTTTGCCATCCTTTGATTCCACATTGATTTTTTATCAATTCGATCCGGCGAAAGCCAGGCAATTGCTGAAAACTGCCGGATATCCCGATGGCAAAGGGCTTCCGGCTATCACACTCACCTCTACTTCCGATTATCTCGATATTTGCAAATATATCCAGCGCCAGGTAGCGTCATTAGGGATTGAAATGAAAATTGAAGTTAGCGCTCCCGCCGCAATGAAAGAGATGAAGGCGGAAGGAAAACTGCCTTTTTTCAGGGCTTCCTGGATAGCGGATTATCCCGATGCCGAAAACTATCTCTCATTGTTCTGTTCGCGGAATTTTTGTCCGCAAGGACCAAACTACACCCATTTTAAAAACCCGGATTTCGACCGATTGTACGAAAAATCATTAGTAACTGTTAATGATTCAATCAGATATCTTTACTATCGTCAAATGGAGCGGATAATGATGGATGAAGCTCCTGTAATTATACTTTATTATGATCAGGTACTGCGGTTTGTCCGGAAAAATATTCAGGGTTTGGGAAGTAACCCGATGAATCTTCTTAACCTTAAACATGTCAGAAAGTTATAGATAACCCATCAAAGGCGAGGTTGACATTTGGAGGCAATTCCTGCTCAACATCGTGATGACATCCTAACTGATGACTGATGTGCGTGAGAAAACCCTGATCGGGTGAAAATTCATTCATCAATTCCAACGCTTCTGCAAGATTAAAATGTGAATAATGTTTCTGTTTCCGTAAAGCATTTAAAACCACGACTTTTGATCCTTTGATTTTTTGCTTTTCTTTCTCAGGAATAAAAACAGCATCGGTAATATAAGTCAAATCCTCTATCCTGAAACCAAAAACATACTGCTCCTTTCCATAATGTAACGCCTTAATAGGGGTGATATCTATATTGTTGATCTTAAAAGGTTTATTTGTAATCGTATGCAACTCGATAACTGGAACGCCGGGATACGGATTTTTGGTGAAGGCATAAGAAAATTCTTTTTTAATAACTCGCTGAACCTCCTTAGATGCGTAAACATCAACCGGTTTTCGGGTAAAATAGTTGAATGCGCGCACATCATCAAGTCCACCGAGATGATCTTTATGACCATGGGTTAATAGAATTGCATCCAGGGATATTATATTTTCCCTTAACATCTGCTGACGAAAATCGGGACCGACGTCAATTATAATACGCTGGTTTTCAATTTCAACAGCAACTGCTGTCCTAAGCCGGCGATCACGAGAATCATCTGATTTACATACCCTGCAATTGCAACCTATCACCGGAACGCCCTGAGATGTTCCGGTACCAAGAAATGTTAATTTCATCCGGCGCCATTTTGCAGCAAAGATAATATTGTATAATATGTAAGAAACTAAAACGTTATTTCTTTTTCATTTGTTGAGGAATAAGTGGAAATTGCATGATTCTAATGAAAATTGTATATTTGTAATCATTTTAAGAAAATAGCTGATATTATGATTGGTAAGTTAAGAAAGAAAATAGGTCAGTACTATTTCAGAAAAGAAAATTTGCGGGTCGAACGTCAATGTCAGATGACAAACCTGAAGGATGCCAGAAAAATTGGAATTTTATACACTCTGGATAATGTTCCTGATTATGAGCTTGTTTCTCAGTTCGTTGCTCAGTTGCAAGGTGAACATAAAGAAGTTAAAACCCTGGGGTTTGTTAAAAACAAGAACCTGGTTCAGCGATTTTTACCAAAATTGTCCTTCGACTTCTTTTCAAAGCGCGACCTCACCTGGTTTTATAAACCGATACATAAACAGGTTCGCGATTTCATTGAAAGGGAGTTTGATCTTTTGATTGATCTCAGTCTTTATGACAGCTTTCCGTTAAACTATATTTCCGGTCTCTCAAATGCCTTATTAAGGGTTGGGAAATTTTCGGAGGAAAATAATGATTATTACGAACTCATGATAGATTTGAAACCTTCCTTGACATCGGAGGAGTATCTTGGACAAATACAGCACTATTTAACCGTTATCAACAAAAATGCGAAAAGGTTATAAAAAATTCAAAGGTGTTGGCGTTGCCATTGTAACCCCGTTTAAAAAATCAGGAGCCATTGATTTTGACGCTTATGAAGCCATTCTTAATCATGTAATTAACGGAGGCGTTGATTACATCGTTGTATTGGGAACTACAGGGGAATCATCCACTGTTACAAAACCGGAAAAGAAGGCGTTGATAAAATTTACCGTTGAAAAGATTAACAACAGGGTTCCCGTCGTTGTTGGTATTGGCGGAAATTGTACCTCCGATGTTGTTCTGGCAATTCATGGAACACCTTTAAAAGGAGTGGATGCCATTCTTTCAGTTTGCCCATACTATAACAAACCTCAGCAGGAAGGAATTTTTCAGCATTACAAAACAATTGCTGAAGCCAGTCCAGTTCCCGTTATTCTATATACCGTGCCCGGGCGAACCGCCAGCAATATCAGCGCTAATACTACCCTGCGTCTGGCAAATGAATGTCCGAACATTATTGGAATAAAGGAAGCGTCTGGTAATTTTGACCAGATTTTTCAGGTGTTAAAAAACCGTCCGAAGGATTTTCTTGTGATTTCAGGTGATGATGGATTAACTCTGCCATTGATTGCAGCAGGCGCCGACGGCGTTATTTCCGTAACGGCAAACGCTTATCCAAAAGAGTTCTCTAATATGGTTCATGATTGCCTTGCAGGAGATTTCAAATCAGCGCAGACCATTCATTACAAATTGATTGACTTTACCAATGCTCTTTTTGCCGATGGAAGTCCGGCAGGAATAAAAGCGGCACTCGAAATCAAAAAACTTTGTAGCAATTATTTAAGGCTTCCGCTTGTGCCAGTTAATCAGGATATCTATACACGTATTCAAAATCAGGTTGATTTAATTGAAAAATAGGATGAAGAATCTTTTTATTTTTTGCATGATCGCACTGTTTGCAATTTTACAACGGATTTTTATTGCACAATCTGTTTATCATAAAAAATCTGATAGCATTTTTAACCTGAATGGCGAAATCTATTTTAAGTTTCATATTCAGGATGCCGAAGAACTAACTTCTCTCACAAAGATTATTTCCATTGATCAGGTCAAGGGGAAAGAAGTAATCGCTTATGCAAATCGCAAGGAATTTGAGGACTTTCTCAATTTAAACAAATCTTTTCAAATTCTGAAATCGCCGGGAACCCTTCTCAGTAAACTTGAACTTCTACCTAAACAGGGGATTCACCAGTCAAAAGAAAGAACGCAATGGGATTTTTATCCAACTTACCAGCAGTATGTAGATTATATGGTAGGTTTTGTAACTAATCATCCTGACCTGTGCCGACTTGATACAGTGGGTACATCCATACAGGGACGTCTGATCCTTGCGCTGAAAATCAGTGATAATGTTAATCTTGAAGAAGCAGAGCCACAGTTTCTTTATACTTCATCAATACATGGCGATGAAATTACGGGCTATGTATTGATGCTTCATCTGATTGATTATTTACTTGCAAATTACGGCATTGATCCTAAAATCACCGACCTGATCAATACAACCGAAATCTTTATCAACCCGCTGGCAAATCCTGATGGGACATATCATGGCGGCAATAATTCTGTTTACGGCGCTGTGCGGTACAACGCCAATTCTATTGACCTTAACCGGAACTTTCCGGATCCCAAAGTTGGGCAGCATCCGGATGGGAATCTATGGCAAGTTGAAACCATTGCATGGATGGACTATGCCTCTAACAATCATTTTACGATGGGGGCAAACTTTCATGGCGGGGCAGAGGTTTTTAACTATCCCTGGGATACATGGTCGCGGTTAGCCGCTGATGATGATTGGTGGCAGTTTGTGGGTAGAGAATGGGCCGATACTGTGCATGTCTACGGACCTGCCGGTTATTTTACCTTCATGGATAACGGAGTTACAAACGGGTATGCCTGGTACGAAATTAATGGCGGCAGACAGGATTATATGAATTACTGGCATAATTGTCGTGAGGTTACTCTCGAAATATCTGATATTAAGATACTTCCTGTCAGTCAGTTAATTCCATTCTGGAACTACAATTACCGGTCGTTTATGAATTATCTCAAGGAATCTCGTTATGGTTTTAGCGGAATTATCACCGATACAGTTACTGATCTTCCCGTGGCAGCCAAAGTATTCATCCAGGGGCATGACAAAGATTTTTCTGAAGTTTATTCAAAATTGCCTTCAGGATTTTATACACGGCTGATTTATGAAGGCATCTATGATGTGACTTTTTCCGCACAAGGATATTTTACAAAAACGATCAAAAACGTATCCGTATCTAAACGAACATCAACTCCCTTGGATGTTCAGCTACGTCCACTCACTTTCGACGCACAGGACAAAGTTGTAACTGCGATGCTGGTTTATCCAAACCCAACGGATGGCAGGTTTCGGCTTGTTCTCCCTGAAACTCCGGTTCACCCATCCTGTTCCATTCAGGTTCTCAATATGATGGGAAATATTGTTTATACTCAGAAGTTGAATCCCGGTCAGGGACAATCAACGATTGAAATCAACGCCACGGATCTTTCTGAGGGTCTCTATTTTCTGAAATTCAATTCTGGATACAGGATTTATCTTGATAAACTTATAATCAGAAAATAACTGAGTTTTGATTAGATCGTCAATCTGATTCCAATTCCAAAAATTATCCGAAAAAGCAAATACAAAATCACGGTTGCAATCAGTAGAAAAGCTCTAAACCGGATTTTACGGGAATCTTCGTCAAAATAAAGATCCTCGATACTTACACTTCGAATAATTATAGGAATCAGATACAGGATCATAGAGGCATTGACAGCAACATCGAATATATTGATTTCAGGCAATTTAATCAGGAAAATCACAATATTGCCCAGAAAAAAAGGCATGATGAACTGGCTCAGGATAAATCGCATTTTGTAGGATTTCCGCAAATCGTTAAAATAAATATTTGCTGAAAAAAGCGAAACCCTGGTAAGAAAAAATCCTGTTGTAAACATAACCAAAAAGGCGCTGATTGTGAGAATCAGTTTACCTGTATCCATAATAAACAGGTAGAGAATAACATATCCAAACCCCTTGTTCATAATAGCTCCCACCATGATTTCACCGAAACAGCGTGTAAGCGCGTGAAAAAGCAACCACAACAGAAACAAACGTAACAAACCGGTTTCTGCTGCCACTGTTACATAAATGATTATAAAGACAACTGAAAGGATAAGCATAATCAGCGGGCCACTGCTGAATACAATGTTTATTGAATCAACCAGCCAGTCCTTTCCGCGAATTATATAATCCACGCCGTGATAATATAATGTAACAGGAATATTGCTTGCCAGGGCGGCTACAGCGGTAATGAAAAGAGTAAGAATGTAAATGACAAGGTAAGCAAGCAGAAATAGAAAAAGAGAGTTTAGAGAAATAATTTGGAATGTTCTTGCCGGAAAATCAATTTTGCCCGATTCTTTCTGTGCAGGCAGGGTAAAAAGCGTCCCCTTTCTGGCAATGAATCTGATTTTCCGGTACCCCCGATATAAACTGTTGCCGCTGTACCTCTCTTTCGCCATGATTAAAATTTATCAGCGAGGGGAGGGAAGGTATCCTTTGAATAGACCTCAATATCCAGTTTTTTTCTGATTTCGGCGAATGCGTTAATGGTTGTTTCAACATCCTCCAGAGAGTGTGCTGCGGTTGGAATAAGCCTTAGCATTATAACGCCTTTAGGAACAACAGGATATACTACAACTGAACAGAAAATTCCGTAATTCTCACGTAGATCGGCAATAACCTGCGCGGCTTCCATAGGGCTGCCTTTCAAAAACACAGGAGTTACCGGCGATTGGGTATTTCCAATGTTAAATCCATTGGCTTGTAATCCTGATTGTAACGCTTTGACAATTGTCCACAGTTGTTCCCTGAGTTCGGGTCGGGTACGAATCATATCAAGCCTTTTAAGAGAGCCTATTACCATTGGAAGCGGTAGTGATTTTGCGTAAATCTGTGAACGCATATTAAATGTAAGCGCTTTGATAATTCGTTTTTCGCTGGCAACAAAGGCGCCAATTCCTGCCATCGCCTTGGCGAAGGTGCCAAAATAAACATCAACGCCATCCATTACAGCCTGAGCTTCACTAGTGCCGGCGCCGGTTGTTCCCATTGTTCCGAAACCGTGAGCATCATCAACCAGTAATCTGAAACCATACTTCTCCTTGAATTGTAAAATCCCTTTGAGGTTACCTAAATCGCCAGGCATTCCAAAAACGCCTTCGGTAATTACCAGGATACCCCCACCGGTTGAGTCGGCAACCTTACGGGCATGTTTGATTTGGTTTTCAAACTTTTCAAGATCGTTATGCGAAAAAACAAACCTTTTACCAATATGCATTCTAAGTCCGTCAAGGATGCAGGCATGAGATTCGGAGTCATAAACCACAGTATCATGACGGTCAAGCAGCGAATCAATGATCGAAACCATGCCCATATAACCATAGTTTAGCAAATAAGAAGCCTCTTTATTCTCAAATGCAGCGAGTTCCTGTTCAAGTCGCTCATGGTATTTCGTTTGTCCCGACATCATACGGGCGCCCATTGGCGCAGCGAGACCAAACTGTTTTGAAGCTTCTGTATCAGCTTCCCGTATTTCGGGATGGTTGGCTAATCCAAGATAATTATTCAGGCTCCAGACTAAAACAGGTTTACCGCGAAAATACATGTGGCTTGAAATTTCACCTTCCAGTTTGGGAAATGAAAAATATCCGAAGCCCTGATCGGCATACTGTCCCAACGGTCCCATATTACCGGCAACTTTATCGAAAATATCCACGTTTTGAGAGATTTTAATGAACACTATGTGAATTGAATTTTAGCCTGCAAAAGTACAAAAAACAAATACTTTTTTACACTCCGATCCGTTACATAACGGTTACATTATGATAATTCTGTCAAATGTTGTATTTTTGCAAAATGAATTACAGAGTCCTCGCCATATTTGGTTTTAGCCTCCTATTTTTCTTTTCCTCTTGTAAATTTCAAAAGATACTGAAACATGGATCGGTTGATGAAAAATATGAAGCCGCCGTTAAATTATATGACGAAAAGGACTATTCGAGGGCGCTGCAACTCTTTGATCAGTTGACAGGAGCCATGCGGGCAACCGACAAATCGCAGAAAATAGCATACTATTATGCATTTTGCTATTATAATCAGAAAGATTACACAATGGCGTCATATTATTTAAAGCGTTATTCAACGAGTTATCCGAATACTCCAGAAGCAGAGGAGTGTATGTTTATCAGCGCCTATTGTAACTTCCTAAGCTCTCCGGAATATAGTCTCGATCAATCAACAACTTATGAAGCCCTTAAAGATTTGCAGTTATTCACCAACACTTATCCAAAAAGTAAACGTGTCTCAGAATGTAACGATCTGATGGATCAATTGCGGTTTAAACTGGAATTGAAAGATTACAAAATCGCGAGATTGTTTTATCGAATGGAAGATTTTGCGGCTGCAATTCAGTTGTTTAACAATATTTTGAAAGAATTTCCCGACTCGCCTCATAAAGAGGAAATCCTTTTTCTCGCTGTTAAATCCTATTACCGTTTTGCAAAGGAGAGTATCGAGGAAAAACAAAAAGAACGGCACACGAAAACTGTTACAGCCTATAACGAGCTTATTGCGCAATACCCTGAAAGCCATTTTCTTTCAGAGGCGAATGACATGAAAGAAAAATCAAAAAAAGAACTCGAAGCCCTGGTAATCAGGGAACAGCATAAACTTGACAAAGAAAGTTCGAAAATTCAATCAATTAAATAAACTGTTCAGATGGATTATAAGAAGATTAAAACAGATGTGAACGCAGTTACCAGGAATATTGAGGATTTTACGATAGGTACAAATAATATTTATGAAACCGTAGCTGTACTATCCAAACGGGCAAATCAGATTGGGCTTGAGATCAAGGAAGAACTCAATCAGAAATTATCTGAATTCGCCACAAGCAACGATAATCTGGAAGAAGTATTTGAAAATCGCGAACAAATCGAAATTGCCAAATACTATGAACATCTTCCGAAACCAACCCTCATCTCGGTTCATGAATATCTGAACAGCGAGGTCTATTTCCGAAATCCGCATAAAGAAAAACCTGAGGATTTTTAGTCTGCCCGAACTGATCTATGCTCAAAGGAAAAAAGATCGTTATCGCAATAACAGGCAGTATCGCCGCCTATAAAATTCCATTCCTGATAAGGTTATTGGTAAAGGAAGGAGCAGATATTCAGGTCATTATGACGCCAGCTGCCACTGATTTTGTCACCCCTTTAACATTGTCAACACTTTCGCAACGTCCAGTTATAATTGATCCTTTCACCTCTGGAACCGGTGAATGGAATAACCACGTTGAACTTGGACAATGGGCAGATGCAATGATTTTCGCGCCGGTTACTGCAAATACCCTCGGCAAAATGGTCAATGGCATTGCCGATAATTTTGTGATAACAGCTTATTTATCAGCGAAATGCCCTGTTTTTATTGCCCCTGCAATGGACCTCGATATGTATGGACATCCTTCCACGCAAAATAACATAAGGCTCTTAAAATCTTTTGGCAACTTCATAATTGAACCTCAGGTGGGCGAACTTGCCAGTGGTCTGACTGGTCCCGGGCGGCTCGAAGAACCCGAAAAAATTTTACAGATCGTCTCAAACCATTTCATTCACAAACAGGATTTCACTAAAAAAAAAATACTGATAACGGCAGGCCCGACTTATGAAAAAATTGACCCGGTGCGTTTTATCGGAAATTTTTCAACCGGTCAGATGGGATTTTCACTTGCTCATGAAGCCGCAGAACGTGGCGCCACAGTAACATTGGTTTCAGGACCAACTTCTCTCGAAATATCAAATCCGAATATTCATAGAGTAGATGTCGAATCTACTGATGAAATGTATGCCCGGTGTATCTCCTTTGGACCTGATTCGGATATCATCATTATGGCAGCCGCCGTTGCCGATTATAGTGTTGTTTTACAACATCGTACAAAAATTAAAAAGAGTACGGCTCCTCTATGTCTGGAACTTAAACCTACCATTGATATTTTAAAAGAACTCGGCGTTGCCAAAACAGAGAACCAGATTCTGGTGGGTTTTGCATTGGAAACAGAAAATGAAATTGAAAATGCTAACCAAAAACTCGAAACGAAAAATCTAGATTTTATTATACTTAATTCCCTGAATGATAATGGAGCTGGTTTTGGATTGGCAACCAATAAGATAACTATTCTTAATGGTAATGGAATTGTTCATCAGGGCGTTCTGAAAACCAAGCAGGAAGTCGCTTCCGATATTTTGGATGTTATTCTGAAAAAATAGATTTTTTCAATCATGGCAACTATGAAACTAATCCTGATAACTCTTCTTATTGGTCTTTCAACAATCCTATCGCATGGACAGGAACTCAATTGCATGATCAGTATCAATACTACTAAAATTGAAGGTACTGATAAAAAAGTATTCGAGACCTTGCAAAATGCAATGTACGAGTTCGTAAATAACAGAAAATGGTCAAATTATAATCTCAAACCAGAGGAAAAAATCGAATGTACAATGCGGATTACTATCAATGAACGCCTGACCGCTGATGAATTTAAAGGTACCATGAATATTGTCGTGCGACGACCTGTGCTGAACAGCGCTTACAACTCCACAATTTTAAATTCAGTTGATAAAAATATTCAATTCAGATATGTTGAATATCAGCCACTTGATTATTCTGATGGTACTTTTACTTCCAATATAACCTCTTTGCTCGCTTATTACTCCTATACGGTTCTGGCATTTTATTTTGATTCTTTTTCTCAGAATGGCGGAAACGCTTTCTTTGAAAAAGCACAGGAAATTGTAAATTCCGCTCAAAATACTTCTGAACCCGGATGGAAAGCATTTGACAGCGACAAGAACCGGTACTGGCTTGTTAATAACTATCTGAATCCGGCAAATTCCGGAATCAGAGATTTTGCGTACAAGTACCATCGTCTGGGTCTTGACCTGATGTATGATAAAGTTGATCAGGGTAGAACCACAGCTACCGAAGCTATTGAAACACTACAGAAGGTTTACAACTCTAAACCCAACCTCTATGCCCTGCAACTAATTTTCGATGCAAAACGCGATGAATTTGTAAATATCTACGGCGATCAAAAGGTGGCGCCAATGGAAAAGACCACCATTGTCAACATTCTTCGCGAAATTGATCCGGCAAACAGTTCAAAGTACCAGACGATTCTGGGTACAAATTGATTTCTGAAAGGTTTTTCAACGACAAACACCAGTAAACCGATGCTTGCCCGCTTGACCATTAAAAATTATATTCTGATTCATGAACTGGATATTGACTTTCCTCCAGGATTTTCAGTAATCACAGGAGAAACAGGATCAGGAAAGTCAATTTTACTTTGCGCTATGGGTTTGATTCTTGGTCAACGAACTGATGCCGGTGTGTTACTTGATAAATCGGGAAAATGCATTGTTGAAGGGGTCTTTAACATTAAAGATTATAACCTCGAACAACTATTTTTGATGAATGAACTTGATTATGATAACGTTTTGATTGTAAGACGAGAAATTAACCAATCTGGAAAATCCCGCGCATTTATAAATGACACCCCTGTTACCCTTTCATTGTTAAAAGAGTTTGGAGACAGATTGGTAAATATCCATTCGCAAAATGCTGTTATTACCTTAAATAATGCAAATTTTCAGCTTGCCGTACTCGACAATTATTCGGATTTGCAAAAAGATGTTGGTTTATACAGAGTAAAATATAACAGGTTCAGCGAACTGGTAAGGCAGCTTTCAACGCTTAAGAATCAGGAATCAATAGCGGCAGGAGAACGGGATTATAATAAGTTTCTGCTGGATGAACTTTATTCTGCAAACTTCGTAGCAGGTGAATTAACAGAACTGGAAGATAAACTTAATATCCTGCGCCATGCTGAGGAGATTAAAAGTAACCTTTATCTTGCTTCTTCGCTTATTGCCGGAGCTGATTCCAACATTCTCTCTCTGCTTTCTGAGGCGCTCAGGGCAATTAATTGTGTTGAAAAGTTCAATGCCAAATTTAAACTATTTGGTCAGCGATTACAGGTTAACTATATTGATATTAAAGATTTAGCAGCAGAAATAGCTATTTATGAAGAGCAGGTTGATATAAATCCGGAAGAAACCTCCCGATTAACGCAAAGGCTGGATTTACTATACCGACTTCTGAAAAAGCATCAAAAGCAAAATATTGATGAATTGATTGTTATAAGGCAAAGTATTGAATTTAAAATCAATAACATCAATGATCTAAACGATCAAATTAATTTTCTTAATGCTGAAGTTAGCCAACTTGGAGCAGAATTGCGACATCAGGCTGCCTCGATTTCAGAACATAGAAAAGCGTCATCTCCGAAATTCGAAAAAGAAATCATCGGTATCTTATCCCGGCTTGGAATACCCAATGCTCAATTCAAAATCGAATTACTCGCTTCTGATGATT
Source organism: Bacteroidota bacterium (assembly GCA_026391715.1). GTDB lineage: Bacteria > Bacteroidota > Bacteroidia > Bacteroidales > FEN-979 > CAIVAT01. Next base: position 15,251 of record JAPLDO010000101.1, on the reverse strand, counting down.
TAACAAGGGATGGAGTTGATAAAATACGGTTTTTCTTCAGCGCCAACAAGGGCTTCGAATTACGGGAGTTATCCCAGACTGCCTCTGGAGGTGAATTGTCAAGATTAATGCTAAGTGTAAAATCAATGATCAGCCAAAGAAACCTTTTGCCCACAATAATTTTTGATGAAATTGATAATGGGGTTTCCGGTGACATTGCAGGGAAGGTTGGCACAATTTTACTTGCTATGGGGAGTAATATGCAAGTTATTGCCATAACCCATTTGCCCCAGATTGCCGGAAAAGGGAGCCACCATTTTTGGGTTCACAAATCGGAGGAAGATAAAATAAGTAAAACTTTCATTAAAAAATTAACCATTACTGAGCGAATTGAAGAGATAGCTAAAATGCTTAGCAATGAAATAGTGACAGAAGCTGCGCGTTCAGCAGCGAATGAACTTCTAAATAATTGACCAAAAACTATCATTCCCTGAAAACTGAAATTTGCAACATGTCGCATAATCTTTTAAAAGGAAAAAGGGGCATTATTTTTGGCGCTCTCGACAACAAATCAATTGCATGGAAAATCGCTGAAAAGGCATATAACGAGGGCGCAATATTTACGTTGTCGAACACGCCAGTAGCTTTGCGCTTTGGAGAAATAAATCGTCTATCGCAACATTGCAATGCGGAAATTATTCCCGCTGACGCTACCAGTACAAAGGATCTGGAACATGTTTTTATTCGCTCAATGGAAATTCTTGGTGGAAAAGTCAACTTTGTCCTTCATTCAATCGGAATGTCATTGAATATGAGAAAACAGCGTGACTATGATGATGTTGACTATGATTATTTCCAGAAAACCATTGATATATCCGCGCTCTCCTTTCATAAAATGCTCCAGATTGCCAAAAAACTTGACGCCATTGAAGAATGGGGCTCCGTACTGGCGCTTTCATACATTGCGGCGCAAAGAACTCTTGTTGGTTATAATGACATGGCTGACGCCAAGGCTTTGCTCGAATCCATTGCAAGAAGCTTCGGATATATCTACGGCAGGGAAAAACATGTCAGAATCAATACGATTTCGCAGTCGCCGACAAGGACCACGGCAGGTAGCGGTATAAAAGGGATAGACGGACTCCTTGATTTTACTGAAAGAATGTCTCCATTAGGTAATGCAACGGCTGATGAATGCGCTGATTTTTCGATCGTACTGTTTTCTGACCTTTCAAGAAAAGTCACCATGCAAAATATTTATCACGACGGTGGATTTTCGAGCATGGCGATGAGCCTGAAAGCTATGACCCAGTACAATAAGTGCCTTGATGAAGATAATAATTTATAGCCATTCTTAACCGTGAGTTTTTTATCTTTGCCTCCCTCAAAAGTCAATATAATAACTAAATACGCATCTCGATGAAGATTTTAGTTTGCATAAGCAATGTTCCTGATACAACAACCAAGGTTAAGTTTGTTGACTCATTAAGGAAATTGGATACACAAGGAATTCAATGGGTGATAAATCCTTGGGATGAACTTTCGCTAACACGCGCGCTCGAATTGAAAGACGATCCTTTAAATCAGGTACAATCAGTTACCGTTGCCCATGTTGGACTTGTAGGGGCTGAGCCAACAATCAGAAAAGCTTTAGCCATCGGGGCTGACGATGCAATAAGGATAAATGCAGAACCTACCGACGCCTACTTTGTGGCAGCTCAGCTTGCAAGGGTAATTCAGGAAAATTCGTATAATCTGATTTTATGTGGCATCGAATCAAGTGATTACAATGGCTCAATGGTAGGCGGAATGGTTGCGGAATTTTGCGAATACCCAAGTATTTCCTCTGTTTCAGCGGTTAAAATTGAGAATGGACAGTTTATTTTTACACGCGAAATTGATGGAGGTAAGGAGGTTGTGACTATCCCTGCTCCGGTTGTTGCTATCATTCAGAAAGGAATTGCAAAAGAACCGAGGATTGCGGCGATGCGCGGAATTATGATGGCGCGTTCAAAACCATTGAAGGTAGTAGAGCCTTCAGTGGCAGAGCCACTTACAGAGATCGTTGCCTTTGAATTGCCTAAACCGCGGGCAGCCTGCAAATTCGTTGATCCGGAAAATCCCGCACAACTTATAAATCTATTGCAGAACGAAGCTAAAATTATTTAATTCAGTTGTAACTCAAAATCGAAATATGTCAGTTTTAATTTTTGTAGAGAATTGGGACGGGAAATTTAAAAAACTTAGTTTTGAACTTGTCTCTTATGGCTCAAAGTTGGCAGAAATGCTTGGTAAAGAGGTAATCGTTCTCTCAATAGGAAAGGTTGATAACAGTGAGTTGGAAAAACTTGGGAAATTTGGCGCCAATAGAATTATCAGCGCATTTAATGACAGCATTAACTGTTTCGACAGCAGGTTATTTACTTCAATCATTGCCGGTTTTGCCAAACAAGAAGGAGCTGAAGTTGTAATACTGTCAAACAATAATACCGGGAAAGCCATCGCGCCCCGGTTATCTGTAAACCTGAAAGCCGGACTTGGCGCCGGTGTAGGTAAATTACCAACAGGCATTTCGCCATTTGTAGTTTATAAAAAGGTATTTTCTGGAAATGCATTCGCCAATTTGACTATCAAATCAGCCATTAAGGTACTTACTCTTGCCCAGAATTCGTTTGTATTGATTGAAACTGAAAACTCAGCAACTATACTGGAAGTTAATGTTCCGATTGATCAAACAATGATGCAAAACAGAGTTATCGAGGTTAATAAGCAGAGTGGAAAAATTCTGCTAACCGATGCAGATATTGTTGTTTCAGGCGGGCGTGGCATGAAATCAGGCGATAACTGGACTCCGCTTTTAGAAATTGCCGAACTTCTCGGAGCAGCTACCGCTTGTTCCCGACCGGTTTCCGATGAAGGGTGGCGTCCGCATGAAGAACATACCGGACAGACCGGAAAAATAATAGCGCCGAACCTATATTTTGCCATCGGAATCTCAGGCGCTACCCAGCATCTGGCAGGTGTTAGTTCTTCAAAATATATTGTAGCTATTAACACTGATAAAGACGCGCCAATCTTTTCTGCCGCCCAATATGGGATAGTTGGAGACGCTGGCAAGGTGCTTCCAAAAATCGTTGAGGCGTTGAGGCAACAGAAGGGAAAATAGGCTTACGATGATAAAACAGGTCATTTTTGCTTTAACCCTTCTGAGTACCCTGTGTGTTTTCACTTTTACAATTTACCGTATTTTTCAGTTTTTCAAATTAACCAGACCAGGCTTTCCGGTAAAAAATTTTGGTCGGCGTTTCGTTATTATGTTTGACGTCGCATTTGGTCAAACAAAAATCTTCAGACGTCCTTTCATTGGTTTACTTCATGCTTTGGTTTTCTGGGGTTTCTGTGTAATCGCCTTTGGAAGTATAGAAATGGTTATTGATGGGTTCTCCGGGACTGATAGGGCATTACATTTCCTGGGTCCGGTATACGATCTTGTCAGCGCTTCGGGCGATATCTTCGGGCTGATAGTTGCAATTTGCATTCTTGTATTTCTGGCGCGAAGACTCTTTTTTCATATCAAAAGGTTCGAAGGCATTGAAATGAAGGTTGTTTCTCATCTCGACGCCAATATTGCGCTTACAATGATCCTCCTTCTCATGGTATCGCTTCTTGGGATGAACAGCGCCTATTGTGCCGGCGTGGCACAATCGCCGGTGCAGATTGCCGGGTTTTATCCGGTCAGCGCCATCATCGGAGTTTCTCTTTCCAGATTAACGCTGGAACAAATCAGCGTTATCTATGAAATCTGCTGGTGGTCGCACATTCTTCTGATTTTTCTTTTTGTCAACATTTTACCTTATTCAAAACATTTCCATGTGTTTATGTCTATTCCAAACGTTTTCCTGTCAAGACTTGAACCACTTGGCAAATTGACGAATATGGACAATATTACCCATGAAGTAAAAATGATGCTTAACCCAAATATTTCATTGCCAGAACCTTCAGCAGAAAATCTTTCAGACAGATTCGGAGTTAAGGATGTGGAAGATATTACCTGGAAAAATTACCTGGATTCCCTTTCTTGTACCGAATGTGGCAGATGTTCATCTGTATGTCCGGCAAACATAACCGGCAAACGTCTTTCACCGCGGAAAATCATAATGGATGTCCGGGCGCGGATGAAGGAAAAAGGACCAGGACTTATCCAGAAGGGAAAAAATTATAGCGATAAAAAATCCCTGCTGAGAAATTATATCAGTGAAGAAGAGCTATGGGCATGTACAACGTGTAATGCCTGCGCCATGGAATGTCCGATCAACATCAATCATCCAACGCTTATTATTGACATGCGCCGGTATCTCGTCATGGAAGAAGCATCTGCGCCTGGCGAGCTTAAGGCAGTATTCAATAATATTGAGAACAATGGGGCGCCCTGGCAGTTTTCTGCCGAAGATCGCCTCATGTGGACACAGAATCTTGAAATGAATATTTATTAGCCTAAATCAACTTTGAAAATGGAAGTGCGGAAAATAGATGTTCCTGTGATGGCTGACCTTTATGCCCGTGGACAGAAACCGGAGTACCTTTTCTGGGTTGGATGTGCCGGAGCTATTGATGACAGGTATAAGAAAGTAACTCGCGCATTTGTAAAAATACTTACGTTTTTAGATGTCAGTTTTGCAGTGTTGGGAAAAGAGGAATCCTGCACAGGCGATCCAGCCCGGCGCGCCGGAAATGAAATGCTTTACCAAATGCAGGCGCTACAGAACATTGAAATATTCAAACAATATCAAATAAATAAGATTATCACAATCTGTCCCCACTGTTACAATATATTTAAAAATGAATATCCCGACCTTGGCGCTGATTATGAGGTTATAAATTATTTGCAATTTTTAGACCAGTGTATTTTAGAAGGGAAATTGAATCTTGACCAGAAAGCGCTGAAGAATGTAACGATTACTTATCATGATCCCTGTTACCTAGGGCGCGCCAATGATATCTATTTTCAGCCCCGGTCAATATTAAAAAAACTTTCATCCAATATTGTAGAGATGAATCGGAACCGGAGCTTTGCATTTTGCTGCGGCGCAGGTGGAGCTCAGATGTTCAAGGAGGCTGAGAAAGGGAATAAAGAGGTTTTTATTGAACGTACTGAAGAAGCGTTAAAGACCAAAGCAAACGTAATTGCAACAGCATGCCCGTTTTGTATGACGATGTTAACCGATGGGATTAAATATAAAAACAAGGAAGAAGTAATTAAAAATTTTGATATTGCTGAATTGATTGCACAATCATTAAATCTATAAGTAATTATAAACCAAATAAAATGGAGAAAAGAAAAGTACTTAAAAGCGGTGAATTTCTTGTCGGTGAAATTTCGGCAAACGATATTTTCATTCCAGAGGAATTCAACGAGGAGCAGCAAATGATTGCCCAAACCATACGTGATTTTTTGGATACTGAACTCTATCCGAATATTGAACAGATTGATTCTCCAGATATTAACCTGATGCAAACTATATTGAAAAAAGCCGGTGAATTGGGTCTTATGGGAATTTCGATTCCGGAGGAATATGGTGGATTTGGCCAATCTTTTATTACCCAAATGCTTGCTGCCGAAACAATAGGAGCGGGGCATTCCTTTTCAGTTGCTTTTATGGCTCACACCGGAATAGGTACTTTACCTATTATGTATTATGGCAATGAAGAGCAGCGTCAGCGTTATGTTACGCGACTTGCCACTGGCGAACTACTCGGAGCCTATTGCCTCACCGAACCAGGCGCCGGAAGTGACGCCAACTCAGGTAAAACCAATGCCATTTTGTCAGCAGACGGAAAACACTATATTCTAAACGGTCAGAAAATGTGGATCACTAATGCAGGTTTTGCAGATACTCAGGTAGTTTTTGCAAAAATTGATAGAGATCGCGTTTTGAGCGCCTTTATCGTTGAAAAGAACTTTCCCGGCGTTATAATCAATCCGGATGAGCATAAAATGGGAATAAAAGGTTCGTCAACAGCTCAGATATTTTACAATGACGTTTTAGTGCCGGTTGAAAACCTGATTGGAAAACGCGGAGAAGGATTCAGAATAGCGCTGAGCATTCTTCACATGGGTCGTATAAAACTGGGCGCCAATGTTTTAGGCGCTTCAAAAAAATCAATTAACGATTCGGTAAAATATGCCAACGAACGCAAACAGTTCGGCGTATTTATATCCACATTTGGCTCCATACGGCACAAACTTGCCGAACAGGTAATCAAAACTTATGCCCTTGAATGTGCAATTTATCGTTTGAGTAAAGATATTGACGACCTGATCGAAAATTACAAAAATCAAGGACTTGATAAGGGAAAAGCATCCGTTGAAGGGATCAGTCATTACGCTGTGGAAGCAGCTATTCTTAAAGTTTACGGTTCTGAAGTACTCGATTATGTAATTGATGAAGCAGTTCAGATTCATGGCGGGATGGGCTATTCTGCCGAAATGGCTGTGGAAAGAGGGTATCGTGATTCTCGTATTAACCGGATTTTTGAAGGCACCAATGAAATCAACAGGCTTCTGGTGGTTGATACAGCCATGAAAAGAGCTTTAAAGGGAGACTTTGATCTCTTTGGAAAAGCTGCTGAACTTGCAGCAGGGATGGCAACAATCACTGATAATAAACGAGATAATGAATCCTATTTTGAAGAAAAGGTTCGGTATAGTAAAAATTTCAAAAACCTGATTCTGATTACCATAAATGGAGTTTCACAGCATTTTGGCAAGAACCTTATCCAGGAACAGGAAGTACTGAACAACCTTGCTGATATGATGATGGAGGTTTATATCGCAGAATCCATGATCCTAAGAATACAAAAAATGGAAACAATTAAGGGGATTGATCCGGTAGAAATATATCGCTCAGCTCTTGATGTATTTGTTTATGACGCTGCTTATAAAGTAAAAAAGTCGGCTTCTGACGCTATTAATTCATTTGCTTCGTCAGAATTTAAAAATAAATACAAAAATGTAATTGAAACGCTCACAAATGTCTCTGGCATCAACGTTAAAGATGCTCGTCGCAAAATCGCAGATAAACTGATTGAGGATAATAGTTATAAGTTCTAAAATTTCATTAATTTCGCAAGAATTACAAAAAGTTGATATTACTCTTTTCAAATATTATTTCAATTCTACTTGCCAAGTCTTCAGGAATTGATTCGGGTATTATGTACCTGATTTTAGCGATCGTATTCCCTTTCCTTCTAATCCTGGTTTTACTATCTTTAAAAAACAACGTAGTTCGTTTTTTTCGTAAGCGTTATATTTCAATTATTTATGGACGTTATAGCCATCAGTTTCTTACCTTTTTCAGAGAAAACGACCTTGTGACCCCTTACAATGGGTGCATTAAGGATGGAATTACATGGCACTTTATTGTTTTTTATAGGAAGATCAGAAATTCGCAGGAATTTCAAACCTCTACCGCAATTGATTACGGTGAAATTCCTTTTATGACGAATTGCAAAAATCTATTCAAAATAAAAGGGAATCCCGATTGTATAGACGTTGATACAATTAATGATATAAAATTTTTGGTTGTGGGATATAACGAAACTCTTCAGGGTTTGAAAATGAAATCAATGTATTACTTCCTTAATGACCAATTTATACTGGGGGAACTTAATTTTTCAAATCTTTTGCATGTGAAACCGGCAAACCTGGTTGGGCAAATTTCATCAAAATATCTGAACGGAAATCCTGTAGAGGAAGATGTTTTTTATATTAAAGATACCTCAGGAAATCAGTTGAATTATGAGAATAACGGATTCTCAGTATCAATAAAATATCTTTCCAATGGTAATAAAGATATAAATTTGATCCTTTCAGGATTATTTGGTATGGGTGATAACACAGTCGAAAACAAAATAAAGGCATTAAGAAATAAAGAGCTATTAGATAGGCTCTGATTTTCCTACGACTGTTATATTTACAACAACTTCATCTTTTTCAGAAATATAGTCAACCGTAATTAAATCACTTTCGGTGAGTTTTGTTTTTATGATCTCCTCAGCCAAGGTATCTTCAACATATTTCTGAATAGCGCGTTTTAGCGGGCGGGCTCCAAATTGGGCGTCCCATCCTTTTTCAGCAATATAATCTTTGGCAGAAGGCGTAATAAGAACCTGGTATCCGAGACCCTTAATCCGGTCATATAAATGTTGAAGCTCGATGTCAATGATTTTATGAATATCTTCTCGTTCAAGTGAATCAAAAATCACAATGTCATCAATCCGGTTAATAAATTCAGGTGCAAATGCTTTTTTCAGTGCATTCTCGATTACGCCGCGGGCATAGTCGCCACTTGCCGATTGTTTTGCCGCAGTTGCAAAACCAACCCCTTGTCCAAAATCCTTCAATTGCCGGGAGCCGATGTTGGAAGTCATGATCACGATGGTATTTTTAAAATCAACCCGACGTCCAAAACTATCTGTCAGCATTCCATCATCCAGAACCTGAAGTAGTAAATGAAAAACATCTGGATGTGCTTTTTCAATTTCATCAAGTAAAACGATAGAGTAGGGGCGGCGGCGAATCTTTTCAGTTAACTGCCCGCCTTCTTCGTAACCTACGTATCCCGGAGGTGCGCCAATCAATCGGGAAACAGCAAATTTCTCCATGTATTCACTCATATCAATACGAACGAGTGCATCTTCGGTGTCAAACAGATATCTGGAGAGTACTTTGGCGAGATGAGTTTTGCCAACGCCGGTAGGTCCAAGGAAAATAAAGGTGCCTATTGGTTTGTTCGGATCTTTCAATCCAGCCCTGTTTCGCCTGATTGCTTTTACCACTTTTTGAATTGCTTCATGTTGACCTATGACAGAATTTTCAAGTTCACTTCCCATGTTGATTAAACGATCGCTTTCATTCTTTGCAATACGCTGCACGGGAATGCCTGTCATCATAGCAACGACTTCTGCCACATTTTCCTCATTGACAGTTTGCCGATTTATTTTTGCATTTTCTTCCCAGCGTTTTTTTTCTCTTTCAAGGTTTTCCTGAAATCTCCGTTCGTTATCACGAAGGTCGGCTGCTTCTTCAAATTTCTGGTTGTTAATAGCCAGCATTTTCTTTTTTCTGGTTTCTTCAATCAGACTTTCAATATTTATTATTTCCTGTGGAACATTGATATTAGCAATGTGAACTCGGGCGCCGGCTTCATCAAGGGCGTCAATAGCCTTGTCAGGAAGATACCTGTCGGAAATGTACCTGTTGGTAAGCGAAACACAGGCATTAATTGCATCATGTGTATATTTCACAAGGTGGTGATCTTCATATTTTTCTTTGATATTATTGAGAATTTCCACAGTTTCCTCTGGGGAAGTAGGCCGCGCGAAAGAGCGGGTTTAAACATATTAGAGGAATCGAGCGAACCTGAAGCGTTACCTGCTCCGACTATAGTGTGAATTTCATCAATAAATACAATGATGTTCGGATTCTTTTCCAGTTCGTTAAGCACTGCTTTCATTCTTTCTTCAAACTGCCCTCGGTATTTGGTTCCCGCAACCAGTGAAGCAAGGTCAAGTGAAACTATCCGTTTATTAAACAACGCTCTGGAAACTTTTCGTTGAACAATCCGCAAAGCAAGTCCTTCGGCAATAGCCGATTTTCCTACACCCGGTTCACCAATCAATATTGGGTTATTCTTTTTTCTTCTGCTAAGTATCTGTGCTATTCGCTGTAATTCTTTATCACGTCCAACGATTGGATCCAGCCTGTCTTCTTCGGCAAGTTTGGTAATGTCTCTACCAAAGTTATCTAGGACTGGGGTTTTGGATTTTGAATCCTGCGGTTTTTTCTGACCAGTTCCAGCGTTTTTGGCCGTTTCCTCAAGATCATCATCATCGTCGTCTTTTGGCAAAATATCTTGAGGATCAAATTGTTGTTGTTCATCCACACCACTTAAAATCGCTTTCAACTCATCTTTTACGCTATTGTAACTGATGCCTGCATTAGAAAAAGTCTTCGTAACAAGGTTATTCTCATCTTTTAAAATTGAAAGAAGAAGATGTTCAGTTCCAATTAGTTCGCTATTAAATAACTTGGCTTCCAAATAAGTGATCTTTAATGCTCTTTCGGCTTGTTTAATCAAAGGAAGGTTTTCTGCATCAAGGTTTTTTCCTTTGTGACTAGCCACAGCCAATTCTATTTTCTTCTTTAAATCTGTAAGATCAACACGCAGGTTCCTCAGAATACGTATGGCCAGACCAGTTCCTTCTCTGACTATTCCAAGCATTAGGTGTTCCAGACCGATGTAGTCATTTCCCAAACGCTGGGCTTCCTCTCTGCTGTATATCAAAACGTCTTTAACACGTTGTGAAAATTTTGCTTCCATACTTAAAATTTCAAAATGAAATTGATTTATTGACAAAAATCACACCAATTAAATATTAACGCTTCTGTCCTGATTTTCGTACCCGATATTCATTGGTAGAATTGAATTTTAAAAATCGCGTTAAAATTAGCTTAATTTATTAACATTCTGATGTTAGTATTCAATCGAATTTTATCAGAAATTATCATCGGTTATCACCCGGAAAATTGTTACCTTCGTAACATTATTCAAAATAATATATCTACTTGATATACATTGTAATAAATAACTTTATTTTACGAAATGGAACAGGGAGAAAAAATAGTTCAGGTTAATATTGAGAATCAGATGAAGACGGCATACATTGATTATTCAATGTCGGTTATTGTTCAGCGCGCATTACCTGATGTCAGAGATGGTTTAAAGCCGGTTCACAGGCGGGTTCTTTTTGGTATGTATGAGTTGGGCGTTATGTCGAACAGGGCATATAAAAAATCGGCAAGAATAGTAGGGGAGGTGCTTGGGAAATTTCATCCACACGGAGATACATCAGTATATGACGCAATGGTGAGAATGGCACAGGAATGGAGTTTAAGATATCCTTTGGTTGATGGCCAGGGAAATTTTGGTTCAATGGATGGCGATAACCCGGCTGCAATGCGATATACAGAAGCCCGTTTGCAAAAAATTGCTGAAGAGATTCTGTCTGATATTGAAAAAGATACGGTTGATTTTCAGTTAAACTTTGATGACACACTTAAGGAACCTACGGTAATGCCGTCACGTATCCCTAACCTTCTGATAAATGGAGCATCTGGCATTGCTGTTGGTATGGCAACCAACATGGCTCCACACAACCTCAGCGAAGTGATTGACGGCATTATGGCATATATTGATAATAGAGAGATCACAATTCCTGAATTGATGAAATTTATCAAGGCGCCTGATTTTCCCACTGGAGGAATTATCTACGGATACGATGGAGTAAAGGATGCTTTTGAGACCGGGAGAGGCAGGATTGTACTTAGGGGAGAGACAAAGATCGAACAGGATGACAATGGCAGAGAAAAAATCATTGCCATCTCCGTTCCATATCAGGTTAACAAAGCGGAAATGATTAAAAAGACTGCAGACCTGGTGAATGATAAGAAAATTGAAGGAATTTCTGATATCCGTGACGAATCAGACAGGAATGGTGTTCGTGTTGTATATGAACTTAAACGCGAGGCAATTACTAATGTTGTCTTAAATAAATTATATCAATTAACGCCACTTCAAACCGCTTTCAATGTAAACAATATTGCGCTTGTAAAAGGTCGTCCGATGATGTTGACTCTCAAGGATATGATCGTGCATTACGTTGAACATCGTCATGAGGTGGTTGTACGGCGGACAAAATTTGAACTGGCAGAAGCGCTTAAACGGGCTCATATACTTGAAGGGTTATTAATTGCGCTTGATAATCTGGATGCCGTAATTGCTCTTATCAGGGCGTCACAAACGCCGGATGAAGCAAAAACAGGTCTCATTTCTACTTTCGGTTTAAGCGAGATCCAAGCCAAAGCCATTCTCGAAATGCGGTTGCAACGGTTAACCGGTCTTGAACGGGATAAAATCAAGGATGAATATGCCGAGCTGATGATAGTGGTTGAACGTTTGAAAGAAATACTTGGCGATGAAGCAATCCGAATGGGAATTATTAAGGACGAGCTGAGAGAGATCAAGGAAAAATACGGTGATGAGCCGAGAACACAGATCGTTTATGCTGCTTCTGATTTCAGGATCGAAGACACAATTCCAGATGAGAATGTGGTGATCACAATTTCACATCTGGGATATATCAAACGAACACCGCTTACTGAATACCGTGTTCAAAACAGAGGTGGGCGAGGAGTAAAAGGTACCGACATCCGTGTTGATGATTTTCTGGAGCATCTGTTTGTTGCCACTAATCATAACTATCTTCTTTTCTTTACTGAAAATGGAAAATGCTTCTGGCTCAGGGTTTACGAAATTCCGGAGGGCAGTAAAACATCCAAAGGAAGGGCTATTCAGAATCTGATCAACATAGAACCTAACGACAAGGTACGGGCATTCATCAATGTCAAAAACCTGAAAGACGAAGATTACATTACGTCCAACTTTATCATTCTTGCAACGAAAAACGGGACAATTAAAAAGACTTCCCTTGAAGCCTATTCGCGCCCGAGGCAAAACGGCATAAATGCAATTACGATCAATGAAGGCGATCAGTTACTGGAGGCAAAACTAACACAGGGAACTGACGAGGTTGTGATGGCGCTAAAATCGGGCAGAGCTATAAGATTCAATGAAAAGACGGTTCGTCCAATGGGGCGTAATGCCGCCGGCGTAAGGGGAATTTCGCGCGGAGGCGCTGAAGATGAAGTTGTAGGGATGATTTGCATTCCATTGGATAAAAAGTGTGAAGTACTTGTTGTATCCGAAAAGGGATATGGAAAACGATCCGACCTTGATGATTATCGTATTACCAACAGGGGAGGGAAAGGGGTAAAAACCTTGAATATCACAGATAAAACCGGAGTCCTGATTGCTGTTAAAGATGTAACAGACAGTGACGATTTAATGATCATCAATCGTTCAGGCGTCATTATCAGGATGGCAGTTGCAAACCTTAGGGTTATGGGCAGAGCCACACAAGGCGTTAGGCTAATAAAGATTGACGAAGGTGATTCGATTGCCGCAGTAACTAAAGTAGATGTTGAAGAGGGTACTGAAAATGGGGAGAACCGGAATCAGGAACAGTCAGAAAATAATCTGATAGATATACAGAATCCTGACATTGATGGTATTGTGAATGATGAAACAGTACCGCCTGAATCTGAAAATTAATTCAACCTAAATAACATCATATCAGTATGTTTTTTTATCTTTGCACGCTTAAAAATCAACCGTAAATCTCATTTTAAAACCAAACCGATGAAAAAGTTTGCTTTAATTTTTGTCATGGTAGCATCAGTTGCCATAGCTTTCGGGCAGAAGAATGTCCGACAATCTGCCTCTAATTATCTCAAATCGGGTAAATTAGATAAAGCTCTTGAAGCTATTAACGCCTGTGTATTGGATCCAAGCACGGCGTCTGATGCAAAAGCATGGTTTATCAGAGGAAACATATATCTGGAACTTGTCTATACGAAAGATGAAAATTATAAAAAACTTGAAGCGGATCCGTTGGCAAAATCGCTGGAATCGTACAGAAAAGTAAATGAGTACGATTTCAAGAAAGAATATAAGGAAGAAATTTTCGGGAAATTGAGTGTTCCATACAAAATATTCTTTGACTCTGCTATTTCAAATTATAATAAAAAGCTATATAAGGAGGCAATGATTAATTTTGGAAAATCGGCAGAAACGTATGAAGTTGTTAATATTTATGATACAGTCTGCCTTCTTAACGCTGCATTGTGCGCCGGATTGGCGAATGAAAAGGAAGCGGCTAAAGTATATTATATAAAACTACTAAAGGCAAACTATCAATCGCCGAGTGTTTATGCTACATTATCAGATATCTACCTTAAAGATAACGATTCTTCTAATGCGTTTAAATATGTTCGTATGGGGCTAAAAGAATACCCAAATAATATGACATTATTTAATTATGAAATCAATATATATCTAAAATTCAACATTATCAATAAAGCAATGATTAATTTACAGATAGCAATTAAGGGCGATTCGTTGAATTATTCTCTTCCGTTTGTTCTTGGTACATTGTATGATAATATGGCAAATGATTCCACTAAAACAAAAAATCAAAGAGAAGTGGCATTTGCTAATGCGGAAAAAGAATACAGAAAAGCTTTACAGTTGAAACCTGATTATGAAGATGCGTTGCTTAACATGGGAGCTTTATATTTTAATATTGCTGCTCCAATTTACGTAAGCGCAAGAAATTTACCGTTAGACCAAACAGAACAATATAACAAATTGATTGCGGATGCAAATGAATATTATAAAAAAGCAATTCCTTTTTTGGAAAAAATTACTGAGATAAATCCAACAAACCTTCAAACATTATTATCTCTTAAACAAGCATATAGTAGTCTTGGTGACAAAGAGAAAGAAAAATTGATAACTGAAAAAATAAACGTAATTCGGAAGAAGTAAACTGAAAATAACAGATCGCCTGTCAAACCAACAGGGGGAAAAAAGATCAGGGAAATAACAAAAGGTATTTCCTTGATCTTTTGAATTTTCTATTTAACATAATATTAATTATAAGACAAATTTGAGTTTTTATCTTGTTCCATACCGATACGTCTTTGATTTCAATCTCAACATCTTTCAAACCCTCTGCTATCAAATAAAATGGTCGTTCAGAATTGTTGACAACCATCCAAATTCCTGTGCTTCTTTGATCAAATTAATAAAGTATCCTGGAGATAACGTGGTTTCAAATGAAAAGTCCACTTTAGATTTAATCAACTCCTGGATCCTTGTTAACATAATCTTTCCGGCATCTATTGCGACTTTTTCCGGCTGAAATGGAGATAGACCTCTAGCAATCTCATCAGCATTGACAAACTCTTTGCAATTAAGCATTTCCGGTAAAATAGTATAATAGGCTGTGGTTTTTCCAGCTCCATTAGAACCTGCGATAATATACAAATTGGGCATGTAGACGTTTTCTCAGTCGGCATTTATTTTTGCAAAGGTACTGCTAAATGCAATTTTTATACAAATTACAAACATATTCAGCTTAGTTCTGATCTCTCTGGATATTTCCCATCTGTTTGGGGTGTTAAGAAAACACCCCGAGGTCCCCGGCTGCCCTGAAGAAATAATTTCATTGTTTCACTTAAAAAACTCAATTTTCAACTTGGTTTTGTTTGTTTCTTGTTGTAGTTTTGTTCGTTATCAGTTAGTTAACTT
>JAPLDO010000032.1 GCA_026391715.1 Bacteroidota bacterium | reverse complement strand
TCAGAACAGCAAAGGCGAATTGATCATCATCGAAATACAAAACAACCAGGAACACGACTATTTGCTGCGTATTTTATTCGGCGCCTCCATCTTACTCGTGAACAATATTGACGAGGGAATGGATTATTCGCAGATAAAAAAAATTATATCGGTAAACATTGTTTATTTCGATCTGGGGCAAGGCGACGATTACGTTTACCGCGGCACAACCGAGTTTAAAGGCATACATAAACACGATATTTTAAAGCTGTCTAAGGACCAGGAAAGTTTATACCACACCGAAAACATCTCAAAAATCTACCCTGAATATTACGTCATCAAAGTCAACCAGTTTAATGATGTAGCCAAGGACGCCCTGGATGAGTGGATATATTTTTTAAAGAAAGATGAAATAAAAGACGAGTTTAAAGCCAAAGGGCTGAAAGAGGCTAAAAGGCAACTGGATATTATGAAACTCAGCGAAAATGAACGAAAAGAATATGGGAAATATATTGAACAACAACGCTATGAAAGAAGTTTGATCGTGTCGAACTACAGAGTTGGCGAGATAAAAGGAAAAGCTGAAGGAAAAGCTGAAGGTGAAATTAATAAGGCTCGCGAAATAGCAAAAAAACTCCTTCATTCCAGAGTTGATATTGAGATTATCATCAAATCAACTGGGCTTTCCAAAGAAGAAATTCAGAAATTAAATGAGATATAAAAAAGACTTCAGCGTTATTATCTGTTCTTTTTGAATTTGTTAAAAACGACGGAGCCGATTTTACCATCGAAGCCAGAACGATTTCAAACATCAATGGGGCAATCATTTTGAACGACTTGAAAACAGGGGCTTCCCAGGATTTGACCTTAAACCCGGTTTATACTTTCACTTCGGCAGAAGGCGATAATCCAAACCGTTTCCTAATCACATTCAGCCATGTTGGCATTGGTGAAAACCCCATCACGCAGCCTATATCGCTTTACACTGCCGGCAACTCAGTATATATCAGCTCCAAAACCGACGCAGCGCCTGAAGGTGAAGTTTATATTTACAACATGATTGGTCAACTTATAATGCAACAGAAACTCAGCGGCGACAACATCACGAAAATAAGCATGAATACTAGTATCGGCTACTATCAGGTGAAGGTGATTTATGTTTATTAACCATAAATATTGAGTCTCTGACGAGGCTTTTAAATCATGACAAGTCTTTCAGACGCTGTCAGGTTTAGCGTAGCAGTGAGACCTGTCGGGGTCTGGAGATTTTGTTTCTATAAACATTTCGGACAAAAAGGGACAGTCTCGTAGGAATGGAATGATAAAACCGATTCTGGTTTGCTCATTCAAATTTGCCGCGCCTGATTGATGAAAAAGCGTGATGTCATTAATAATGCAGCTTAGGTAAACAACCGGATACTCGTAAAAATTATTATAAACGCAGGTTAAAACTCGTGATGATACCCAAGTGAAAATGCGACAGGCAAAGGCGTTTGAACGTCTGATAAATTATTATCGGCTTTCATGGCGTCAATTTGATCAAAGAAATCCTTGCCATGGATTGGAAAGTTCAGATCAAAATCAATCCCATTCTTTTTGCGCTTGCCAAACATGATTTCAAGTCCGGCTCCGGGTGTAACCCCGTAAAACATCTTATTGTATTGGTCGGCGCTTGCAACCATGGTTCCGCCATTTACGCCGTACATCAACTTTATGTTTGGTCTCAGCGTATATCGCGAGGTTGAAGGCAGGATATGCCAGGTTGCGCCTACATTCCAGCCAAATCCAAACAGGTAATAACCGCCGGAGGCAAATACAGAAACGTAAGGGATTGGAAGATATGCAATTTTAATGCCTATCAAACCACCGTAATCAAGACCAAAACCTACGCCAAGATCAACATAATGCTGTTCGTATTTTGATTTTGGTTTTTCTTTACCCGATATTGTGTCGGCGCTGCTTTGACTGTTTATCGAATTATCAATCTCTTTCATATAATTCCAGGACTTGTCTATGACATCCATATCACTCAATTTACCCACTACATCAAAATTATGGGTAGGATTGGAGATGATATTCGCACCGGTAGTTACTGCAATACCAAACCCGTCATGAGCGTAAAACGTTTGGGCATGGATAGCTGGTCCGAAAAGAAGAAGGCAAAGTAAGAGGATTCCTGGTTTTGTCATGATTAGTGGTTTTATCTAAGTTTCTGCTTATAGATTTGAACCTTGTATAAAAACTGTTATGGCTGCGCAGTAACGCTATCAACGAGGTAAACTGTTTCACCGCGCCAGGGGAGGGCGCCGTTTTTCTCTTTGTAATGCATTACCACCATTGTTCCTTCAAGCTTCAGAAGTTTTTCTGCAAGTTCCTTACGGGGAACCGAAAAGAAGAATTTTTCAGAAGCAAGAGAAACATTCTGGCTACTCTTTACACTGCTGAGGATTAATTCGCCTTCATAAGTTTTAAAGATTGTGCCTTTATAGGAAAATTTCTGAAGCAACCCCGCCCGGTTTCCTTCGCTGTATGTAAAACTGTATTTCCAATAAATAAAAACTGCCAGAACAATAAGAAGAATTGCAAGACTCCAAAATAAAAACTTTTTCATAATTATCAGGTTTTTAAGAAAAGACAAAGATAACAAAGTTTTTGTGGTTCACCTTGTCGGAGCGGTTGCGCCCTGACAGTGTCGAAAATTAATTAAAATAAACACCCTCTATCCCGGTAAAATTTCAGACCTTAGCAGCCCTTTAACACCTGAAGTATGAGTTCATCGTCCTCGAATCTCATCACCCTTTTTGAATCTGCTATCCGCGACAATTGGGATTTAACGGCGCTCTCCGATTACGGTGGAGAATCGTTTAAATATAGTGAAATCGGTAACCGGATTGTCCGAATCCATTCGGTTTTCAGAAATTCCGGTATTCAAAAAGGAGATCACATTGCCCTGCTGGGGAAAAATTCAGCGCACTGGGGTATGATATATCTCGCCACCGTTACTTATGGGGCTGTTATTGTTCCTATTCTTCCCGATTTCAAACCATCTGACGTCCATTACATCGTTACTCATTCCGATTCCGTGATTCTTTTCGCTGAAGAATCTATATTTAAAGAGCTTAATCCACATGAAATGCCACTTTTAAAGCACATCTTCAGAATCAGGGACGATTCAGCGCTTTTTACGAGGCACAATTCTTTAAATCCTGAAACAGGCTTTTCTGCTTTACCAACCAGCCAGGTAACGTCTGAAAACCTCAATTTTGCCGCAGGAAATCCTGATGATATTGCCGTGATAAGCTATACTTCAGGAACAACGGGTTTTTCGAAGGGAGTGGTTTTGCAGCATAAAAGTCTTATGGGAAATATTTTATATGCTCAACGGAACATGCCGCTTAATCGGCGGGATAAAATTCTATCTTTCCTTCCGTTAGCCCATACTTACGGTTGCGCCTTTGAATTTCTGTTTCCATTTACACTTGGTTGCGATGTGACTTTCCTCACCAAAACGCCATCGCCGAGGATCATCATGCAGGCATTTCAGGAAGTGCGTCCGGCGCTTATTCTTTCTGTTCCCCTGGTGATTGAAAAAATATTTAAGTCCCAGATTCTTCCTGCGCTTCGCAATCCGGCAGTACATTTTCTCATGCCAATTCCATTGATCAACAAACTTATTTATTTGAAAATCCGCAGGAAGATGGTGGAGGTTTTTGGGGGAAGTTTCAGGGAACTTGTTATTGGCGGCGCTCCTTTCAACGCTCAGGCAGAGAGGTTTTTCAGGAAGATGAATTTTCCGTTTACAGTTGGTTATGGAATGACCGAATGCGGACCTTTGATTTCTTACGCCTCATGGAAAACCACTCATGTTGGAGCCTCCGGTCGTCCGGTTGACGAGCTTGAAGTTCGCATTGATTCACCTGATCCATATCGCCAATCAGGCGAGATTTTGATGCGCGGATCTCATGTAATGCTGGGCTATTATAAGAATGAAGAGGCAACTAAAGCCGTGATAGATGAAGCCGGATGGTTACATTCCGGCGATCTTGGAGTGATAGACCATCACGGGAATATTTACATCAAAGGACGCAGCAAAAGTATGATCCTTGGTCCTTCAGGGAAAAACATCTATCCCGAAGAGATCGAAGCAAGGCTTAACAACCGGTTTATGGTTATGGAATCATTGGTGATAGAGCGCGAGAATAATCTTATCGCCCTCATTTATCCCGATTTCGACGCAATGGAAAAAGCAGGTTCAACCCGCGAAAATCTCCCGGAAGTATTCAGGTCATATATTAACGACCTGAATCACCACCTGCCAAAATACAGCAGGATTGCAGATTTTGAAATAGCCGCCTTTGAATTTGAAAAAACGCCAAAAAAGAGCATAAAGCGATTCTTGTACCAATAACTACTTCTCCACTTGTAAATACAGATGATTCAAAAACATATTTCTGACCGCGCCTGTTTTTTAAAATTTCAGGTTTTGATTTTGGTTTTTATTTATTTTCCCGGAATTATTTTCGCCCAACATTATTTTGCCCGCAACTATAACGTTGCCGATGGCATTCCGAGTTCAATTGTTTACGATATTGCGCAGGATACCAGTGGGATGATCTGGTGCGCCACACGCAAAGGCATCTGCAGGTACGATGGTCAGAGTTGGCTTACATATCATATCGGCGGAATTACCGGCTATGGATATTCGTTTATCAAATGTGACCAGAAAGGAACCTTATGGACAATTTCAAATTATAATAATATTATTGTCAATGTTTTTAATGGAGAAACATGGGAGGTTTTTCCAACCGGCGGTAATCCAAAAATAACAATGGATTTTATATCATTTGAGGTCTATTATGAATCTGCTTCGCCGGTAATTGTTGCCGCCACTTTCGATTCCGGGTTGTTTATATGGAAACGTGGAAACTGGAAATATTTTTCGAAAAAGAACGGGCTGTCTGGTAATTATATCAATGGACTTACCGTTGTTGACCAAACTGTTTATATTGCAACTGAAAACGGAATCTCCGTTATAAAAAACAATTTGATAGACAACCGGTTTTGCGCTTCATTCCCTTTTCCTTCCAGGGAGATTCTGAATATTAAGCAGGATAACCCTAAAAAAAACAAATCTGAAAAAGATAAACTCTGGATACTGGGCAAAGATTGGCTCGGATACATCAAAGGAGGAAAATTCAACCTGGTTACAAAAAACTTTGTAATCAAATCAGATCAGTCCATAGCTTATGGCTTGGTGTGCCCCGATGATGATGGTGGCGTGTATTTCGGAAATTACCTATATCTCTGGCATTATTCTGGGATTACACAACAAACCGAACATCTTGGAAGAAAAAACGGCTTTGTTGGAGAGGGTGTAATGGCTATGCTTATTGACCGTGAGAAAAATACCTGGATTGCCGGACAGCGAGGCGTAACATGTATCCCTTTTACCCGATTTTCAAACTCTAATGCTACCGATGGTTTGTTCGACAATGAGGTATCGTCGGCATTAGAAATTTCACCTGGCAAATATGTTTTTGGTCACGATGGCGGTTTGACATTTTATGATGGGAAAAAATATACGTTTCTTAAGCTGGAATCGCACGACCAGGTTAATTTTCATGAAAAACGGGTTCAGGACATTTACCTCGACCAGGATAAAAACCTTTGGGTTGCAGGTTCAAACATGGGGCTTGCCCGAATTAATCCGGCGAGACAAATCAAATGGTACCGCGAATCGGATGGTATTGCCGGGAAAGTGACTTCGGTGGCAGGAACACCCAATGGAAAAATCTATATTGCTACAACGGAAGAACTTTATACCATTTATCGCGACAGGATTGAAACAGTCGTTCTTTATAAAATCAACGGGAGAGATATTCGGAAAATTTTTCCGGCTGAATCCAATATAATTTACCTTGCCACTTATAATAATGGTCTGGTGGAAATTAACGGCAGCAAACAGGTGAGTTATTTGACAACGGAAAACAAACAGGGAAACAGTGTTTTTTCGTTCCTTATCGACTCAAAAAAAAGAACCTGGATCGGCGCCGCAGATGGTTTATATACACTGAATGGCAGAACCCTTGTAAAATACATGGAAAACGATTTAGTTATAGACAGACCTGTATATCTGATCCTTGAAGATCATCGGAAAACATTGTGGTTTGGAACTGATGATGGAATATATCGCTGGAATGGGAAAAAGTTGAGTCATTATACGGTTAAGGATGGATTATCGGGACAGGAGATAAACCGGGATGCCGGGTTTATTGATGATCAAGACTTTATCTGGTTTGGAACAAATAATGGAGTAACTCGGTTTTCCCAGAATTTTGATGAAGGAATTGCCCAAATTCCGCCGCCGCTTTTGTTTCTTAAAACTTTGACAACCCAGTCGGATACCTTTCCTTTATCCGCAGATATCAATCTGCCCAATGAACAGAATGATCTTGAATTTTCGTTTCAGGGGGTTTCCTTTCTTGATGAAAAGAGGGTGTCGTACCTATGCAAACTCGAACCCTTCGACCAAAAATGGTCGCATGAATTATCTTCCGCAGCGCTAATTTACCGTTACCATAACGTACCTGCCGGAAAATACCGGTTCTGCGTTAAAACGAAAAATGCGCTGGGCGTTTGGAGTGAGCCTGTTTACTCTGCCGTGATCCGAATCGCATACCCATTTTACATGCAGTGGTGGTTTATCGGCATTGTTATAATTATTATCGGTATTATAATCTATTTTATTTTTCGGTTTGTTGTTTCAAGACGATATAATGAAATTTTGGTTGAAACTGTTTCAACCCGCACAAAAGAATTGCAGGAATCTGAACGCGCGCTTAAAACAAGCAACCTAGCCAAAGATAAATTTTTCTCCATCATTGCCCACGATCTTCGCAGTCCCTTCAATGCCCTGCTCGGATACCTTGATCTGCTTACCGATAACAGCTTTGATTTTACTGAAGAGGAACGAAGAGACGTACTTTCCAAACTGAAGCTGGCGTCGCTCCGAACTTTGAATTTACTCGACAACCTTCTTTCATGGGCGCGAACACAGAAAGGCGATATGCCTGTTAATCCGGTGAAAATAAATCTGACCGAAATTATCAGCGAAAATATCATGCTTGCCGAATCTGCCGCCGCCTCGAAAAAAATACATCTGATTAAAACAACACATGAATCTTTTTCTGCTTTCGCAGATAAAAACATGATCAATACCGTTGTGCGGAATCTTATCTCCAACGCTGTAAAATTCACCTTCCCAGGAGGTCATATTGACATTGGCATAAGGTATTCCAATGATGAAACGGAAGTAACCGTAAAAGATACAGGCTGTGGCATTTCACCTGCGAATCAGGAGAAATTATTCAGCATTGACGATCATCTCGCAACCAAAGGGACCAACAAGGAACCGGGAACCGGACTGGGACTAATCCTTTGCATGGAATTTATTATATTAAACAAAGGAAAGTTATGGGTAAACAGCGAAGAAGGAAAAGGAACTACCTTTTGTTTTACTTTACCAAAAGATGATAGCGAAGTAGCGCGGTAGCGAAAATCAGAAAACCTTGAACCTTGAACCTTGAACCTTGAACCTTGAACAGTAATTATAAAATCTAAATTTAAACTTCGTTTTATGGCAACAAAGAAATTTTCAAACTGGTGGTTTCTGGCAGTCAATGGATTAATTTTTACCCTTTTTGGCATATTGCTCCTGCTCCTTACCCAGGATGCGATTAAAGCGCTGCTAATGTATATCGGAATTGGGATGTTTGTGGTTGGAGGCATTCTGTTAATCGCCGGTATTTATAATATCCGAAAAAACAAATCGGCGGCAATGATCCTGATTGAAGCCATTGCGAGTATTGCTATTGGAATTGCTCTGGTGTTTTTTCCGCAATCGTCGGTAGCCCTGTTTTTAATTCTAACAGGTATATGGGCAATCATTATTGGCGTTATTCAGTTAGTTATCGTAGTTAATGTGAAAGAGACAATATCCTCAAAAAACATCCTTCTTCTCAACGGCTTACTTACTATTGCGCTTGGAATTTCCTTGTTGTTCAACCCATTTCAATGGGCTCTCTTCCTGATTAAAATTATCGGAGTTCTTGCGGCAGTTTTTGGGATTCTGCTCATCTATTTCGCATTTGCGCTCAGGTCGTTGAAATCGGAATCGTAAAGCAAATTATGATTTCTTTACCTTGCGAATTGTTGAGAATCATCTGACGGAAAGTGGTTAGGCGATTAGATATCAATAATTTTACTTTCTTAAATTTTCAACGAACTCGCGGGTTATCCTTTTTATCCCCAATTCCATTGCTTTTTTTTCTGCATTTGTCCTGATTTTCGAACGGACAAACTTTGGCGCTTCCTCCAAATACTGCTCTGCTTCGTCGGTCCATTTTACAGGCGAATCATTTTCAGCGCTTATTTCTAAGGGAATTGCCGGAAGATTTTCATTTTCCACGGAAATTTCCAATGAAGGATATGCGCCGAATGCAGCATTTTCAAGAGCAGCCACCATCGCTTCGCCAAATTTTTTCCGATAGATATCTATCCCGGCGTCATTTGCCTGAAGAGTTTTCTTAAACATTAAAATGGTTTCTATTGCCGCTTTTTTATCATCTTCTACGGTAATTGGTTCAGCGGGCAGATAATATTTTTCTCTCCACAGTTGGAGATAATCTGTTAATGAACTAAGTATTTTATCTGGTTCAAGTGGTTTATATTGACAAACAAGGGCGTTACGCGAGGCGATTTTGTTCATCCATTCCTGTGAAGTTCCCAAATTTTTCATCTCGGAAGCATATTTATTGTAAAGCGATGAAACCGGTGAAATTGCATCTGAATTGATTACAGGTATCATATCCAAAACAAATATTACCCTTTCCGGGATTTGCCCTCCAAGCTGAAATGTAAAAATCGGGATTCCATATTCAGGCTGAGGATAGATTGTTAGAACTACCCCATAAGCTTTGCTGTTGATTGTATATTGCTCCAGAACCAACCTGCTCAATTTTTCCCCGTTGTACGTCCTGAAAACGGTTTGAGTAACTTTATCAACTTCAATTTTTTTTGCCGAATATTCCGAATAATTATTCACGGCAATGATTCCACTCAATTCCTTGTAAATGATTTCAATCGTTTTATCCAATAATGGCGCTTTCATTTTGTTCTCCTTTCCTTAATTATTCTAAGTGTTTCAACGGTTTTTATCTGTTTATGCACCCTTGAGCATTTGGACTTATTCTTATCGCTTCAAAAAAAAAGTCTAATGTTGTTTTGAAGGTCTTTGTTGGGCGTTCGAATTTTACTATTCAATTTCCTTAAGCGCCTTTTCCAATTTTGAGCTAACTAACGGTATTATTGAGTTTGCCAGATTAAATACCTCTGTTGAACCAACATCAGGCTTACCTTTAATTACAATAAAATTTTGAGCCGCATTATTACTCGCTGCCATTATGTAGATTGGATGTCTCCTGGAATCAAAGCCGCCACTTATCAATCCGTTAACTAATTTTTTCCATTCAGCACATATTTCAGATTTAGCGAAATCTGGCTTATCTGTGTGTAGATGATAATATAGCCATACTTCAAAGCAAGGATTACTCTGAGCTAAGTTCCAATTCGCTTGTTCACTACATTTTTTTTGAATAGCCTCAATCTGAGGTTCGCGAGATAGCTCTTTGTCTTTGTCTGTATCTAAAACAATCCAGACTTCATCACCATCAATAAAGCTATATTTGGGGTTAGGATTATCATCAGACATAATCATACACTTTTCTGCGATATTAAGTAATCCTAAAGGGGAATTGTTTTCGTGAGGATGAAGTTTGTATACTTCAAGATTTATCCTGGAATCTAACTCTTTAAAGAATTCAAAATAATCAAATTCTCTTTTAGCTCCTTCGCAGAATATAAAGATACTCTTCGCTTCTCTGCTCGGTGAAACCCTTTCAAAAAGCCTATTTGTTAGTATCATAGTTATGCCAATTTAAATCCTGCAAATTCCCTAAGAATGGGATAGAACCATATCTTCCCGCTAAATACCCCTTTTGAATATCAATTGTTTTATGTTCTTTAAAATCATTTAGCGAGTATAAGTCAGTCGAGCCTCCTTTGTTTTTCTCTGCGAACCAAATTTCATCTTGTCTAAATATTTCCTGGTCTAATAAGTTTGATTCATGAGTAGAGAAGATCAATTGACCTTTTGTATTTTTGTCAACAGAGAACTTTTGGACTAATTCTTTGATAAGAAGTGGGTGAATGCTTCGTTCAATTTCATTAATAACAAATACTTTTTCACTAGAAATTACACTTTTAAATGCAGGTACAAAATCTAAAAGTCTGACTGTACCATCCGATTCTTCATCCAGATTAAAAAGCGCCAATTTATCTCTTTTGCCAATATGTCCAACTTTTAAGGTTTTGACCCATATTTTGCCATCTTCTTTTACAACAATAAGTTCATCTCCCTTGTTGGTTCTTAGCCCTATCATCTTCTTTGGAGACTCCTC
Source organism: Bacteroidota bacterium (assembly GCA_026391715.1). Classification (GTDB taxonomy): domain Bacteria; phylum Bacteroidota; class Bacteroidia; order Bacteroidales; family FEN-979; genus CAIVAT01. The sequence goes on along the minus strand of JAPLDO010000032.1, from coordinate 128,482 downwards.
AACATCTTTTATCAGACTGTCAAGTTCTTTCTCATTATCTTCTCCAAAAAACTCCATTATATCTTTTTTCTCAGAAGTCAAATCAGTAATTCCAATGTTAAATGAGCACATTAAATCTTTTGCATAACTCTTAAATTCGCTGTCAATATCAATTTTATGAGCTAAAGCACTTGGCTTTGAACCCGGCGTAATAATTTGAAGCGTATCTTCAAACCATTTGTATGCACTCTTTACCGGGGTTAAAAACTTATTGTCTCTATTGGAAAGAAGTTTTAGAATAGGTTCATTTGGCTTTACAAATTCTTCAAGTAATACGGATTTTAAAACTTGACTTTTTTCATCTTTCTCAAATGCTTCCAGAAAGACTATATTCGTATTGTCATCTTTATCTGTTTTTCGCTCATATATCAGAATGTCATTCTTCTTTCCTAAACCAGATAAGTATAATTCCTCGGTCATTATAGTATTTTCATTAAGAATAATACTATAATAAAAAGCCACATTATCTTGAATAAATTCAATTGCAAATATTTGATTCTGGCTATCCTCAGAATTATTAAACTTAAACTTTGAATCTTTTAGTCTAAATGGGATTTTTTCTTTTACAATTAGTTTCTGAAATAATTCAAGTGATTTTATAAGATTAGATTTACCAGAGCCATTTGCACCATAAATTGAAGCAGTTTTTAAAATGCAGAAATCATCATATTTGTATTTATGATGTTCAAGCGTTTTAAGTCTATTATTAGGTATAGTTGTAAACTCTTTTCTTTCTCCGAAAGAGAACAAGTTCTCAATTACAAATCTGACTAACATGAAATTTTGGCTTACGTGAATATTTCACGCAAAAATAAACAAAACTTTGTAAAACTAATCAAATAAATAATAAATTATGTGCTTTAAGTGAAAATGTCACGTTAAGTCTTTTCGAGTTTGTTTTTTAGTTTGACGCCCGGTTTGTGCGGTTTGCAAATGTGGTGTTTTGTGTGTCGGTTTTTTTTTCTTTATGCAGCAAAAATACTTTATCAATTTGTCGTCTGGTTTGTCTTTTTACAATGAACGCTAACAAAGATATAGAAAGTAAATCAGCCCTGTTGTTTATTCGTATGTATAATGTTCAAGCGATTCTTTTATATTTGTGTTTTAAATTAAAACTCATGAAGCTCCCCCGGTTACTGTTTCTTTGCATCCTGTTTAGCCCGGTTATTTATACCTCATGCGAATTCAAACCAAAAGGAGATTACTTTCTTGATCTTAGCGCCAAACCCCCATCAAACGTTCTGATTACCATACAGGGACACTCCGATACAATTCTGGCAAACAACAGCAATCAATATTATAATGTCGAGGTAGTTTGCGAAAACCATTCTGTCCTGTTTCACCGGTTGTACATTGATGGCGTAGAAAAATACGTACAAAACAGCGGTAACAGATTTTATATTGAACCCCTTACCTATATTCACAAGGATGGTATTTATACGATGACCATAGAAATCGGAATCAATACCGGATCGGGTAGCATCGGCGATGCATTGGGAACCGAGGGTTTTCTGGCTCGAAAGGATTTTGTCCTCGTTGTGTTGCGGGAACAAATCACCTTTTATCCCGATGTGAAATTCGACAGGTCAGATAATAAGATGAAGGTTTTTATGGATGTTCCATCGAATGTGCAGAATATTAAAAAGGTAGTATTCTCAAGAGCTGTGGGCATGTCGCAAAGCGTTGTTTTTGCATCTGTTGCCGGAACTAACCATTATGAGGCTGATGATCCTCAGTATGTAGGAGAATATGCAAGTTATACAGTTCAAACTTACATTGGCGATCCCACAGGATCGATTTTTTATCCATTTGTAAACGGGGGCGAAAATGCCTTCCCCGACCTTCCTGTTGTCACCGTCGCTCCATCCAACCGCGGGTTCCCGCTACTCAGATGGGAAAAGACACATTATGCGGCAAATTGCGGCGGTTACCGCATCTATGCCATTCCCAGCGGGTCGTTGGACATTCAGAACCTTGGGTCGGTAAGTAATAATAACGATACTGTTTATGAAGCGGCAGGAACTATCTTTCCCTCTTATTACAGGTTTCACGTTGCCGCTATACCCGCTCAGCTTCCAGCCTGGTTTTCCGACCAGGTTGCCTGGGATAATTACTCGGGTGAAGTGGAGACTTATGTTGGGCTGAATTCGTTTTTCTTCTACCGCTTTCTTTCCCCTGATGGACCATTTATCTATTATACCGGTTCATCCAATGATATCAATGAATACTCTATCGAAACAGGCGCCATTACCGATTCGATCACCACTTCCACCGGGTGGTTTTATACCTTTGCCGTTTCGCCAAACGGGAAGTATTTGCTTGCCGCAACCGGGATTTCTGATTTTTCCTATCTGTTCTATGATCTCACAACAAACCAATCAACCTGGGTTCCGAGCGGCGATGTGATCGGGGCAGGGGCTGAAACCGGGATCATCTCGGTTGCCGATAATGGGCTGGTATCCATTATCACTGGAACCAGATTTGTAGTTTATGATTTTCTGAACCAGAACGCTGTTGCTCAGCAAACACTTCCAACCTATGGCGACCGAACCATAATTTCCGCCGATGGACAGTTCATTTTTGTTGAGGCAGGATATCTGTATCTTTATAAACTCACTTCCGGCACATTGCAGGAAAAATGGGCATCCTCCTCGCAACCAGGAACCTTTAAATATTACGCATTTGAACCGGCGAGACCATCAAAGGCAAGGATACTTATTGATCAGACCATGTTTACAAAGGATTGTGAAACCTGGACAACTGAGGGCAGTTTTGTACCGGATTTCGACAACATCTGCAACATTGACTTCGCCAATGGGCATATTCTGGGCAAAACAGCCACTCATTTCAAGGTAATTGATTTGAATACGGGAACGTTGCAGTTTCAGAATCCAACCGAGACAAATAACATCACCACCGATCTTCGGATCAAGAAAAACACCATTTATTATAGTGGCGGGAAAAAACTCATTATTTTCTAAGGATATGGTCAGGCGTTCACTCCTCATTTTTATTATTGTCGTCAGCTTCCTTCATTTGCAGGCACAACGGGTTGAGCTGATGTTTTCTGCCGGGCTGGCAGGTTATTCGATGGGCGATTTGAAAAAAATAAATGCTGATCTTCAGGTGCAGATTCCTTTTAGAACTCAAGTCACCACCAATTTTCCGATGACCTGGCAGCTTGGCGGGCATTTTGCAGTTCAGTTGTCAAACAAATATAAAATAGGCGTTTTGTACGCTTGGAATTCTACCGGCAGTCGCATCGCCTCAAGCGATTATTCAGGAAGCTACCGTTTCGACAACATTGTTACCGGTCATACCATTGGCATGCTTAATGGTTTCCGAATTTACGACTATCATTCGCTGCGTGTTGATTTAGAGGCAAACATTGGCTTGGTGGCGTCGTTCCTCAAGCTGAATGAGGAGATGAATGTAGCCGATACCACATTCTCTTCTACCACTCATTACTCGGCTTTTGGTTTTTTCCTTGAACCCCGCGCCGTTGTATCCTACCAATGGAAATATCTTAAAGCCGGTTTTTTCATCGGATATTTTGTCAACTCTGGTGGAAAAATCAGAAACGAAGATGGAGAAAAATCCACAACCACTATCAACTGGAGTGGCTTGCGGTTCGGGATTGAATTGGGCGTCCATCAGATAAATCGCTGAACAAAATTGAAAAAACGTCTCAGAGTTTTTTAACAAAGTCTTATTTCTCTTTTATTGATTCCGCCTTTATTAACTATGACCTCTTTCGTTTTTCCATTGGAGGTCGCCAGATACATATCTTTTTTTACCGACCGGTCAAATCAAGCAATCCATTGATGAAAGTCAACGGGTGAGGCGGGTTGCCGGGAACGTATAAATCAACCGGGTATTTATCAAGGAATTTTCGTTGAAGCGCTTTACTTTGACTGAAAATACCTCCACTGATGGCGTCGGCGCCTGCGAGGATAATAATTTTAGGCGATGGTATAGCGTCGTAGCATATCTGAAGCGCTTCTGCCATATTTTCGGTTATCGGTCCGGTGATGACGATTCCATCGGCATGACGCGGCGAGGCGACAAATTCAATTCCGAAACGCCCCATATCGAAATTGACATTCCCGGCGGCATTCAGTTCCATTTCAGCCGAATTATCGCCGCCAGCCGAAACCTGACGTAGTTTCAGCGCGTGTTTGAATAATGCAGGAATTTCCTTACGCACAAATCCGGAATCAATTTTAACCGGTTTGTCGTCGCCCTGAATGATAATTAAACCTTCGCGATGGTTTGTTGCTATTTTATGATCATTTGTAAATCTGATTCTTCCGGGAATGGCAAATTCGCACTCCTTACAGAAAACACATTTTCCCAAATCAATAGTGCATGGAGCGGTTCCGATGGCGCCAACCGGGCAAAGGCTTAATGCCTGTTCTGCTTCTTTGCGAGTGATATCGGGGCTGATAACCGGTCTGCCTCGGAAGATTTCCGGGAGGGTGACATTACGCAGATCGGGTACATATTGGCGCCCGTGGCGGCGGAAGATGTTGAATTCTTTAACTGGCATGCATCGCTTTTTGGGTTATTGTTTAAATTGTTCGTTTTCCGTTATCACATTTTAATTCCACCCCAGCGGGATGGCAGTAAACGCTTGAATCCTTGCCGCCTTGCTACCTAAAGATCATTTCCGCAATAACTCAGATTAAAGCTCTTATTGCACAGCGGAAAATCGGAAATTTCCTGGTATCTTACTGCGAGGGCAAGAGCCATCCAGTTATGGAACGATGGGTCTTTCACTTTGTAAAGGATGATTTTACCGGTTTCATCGGTTATGGCGGCATGACATATTTCTCCACGCCAGCCTTCTGCCAGTGAAATCGCCAGCGAAGCGGGCTTGAAATTCAAATTATAGTCGGGGCTTGAAATATTATCATGTTCGTTTACCAATTCGACCATTTTCCGGATAACAGCAACCGACCGGTCCACCTCCATCTTTCGCAACATAACCCGCGACCACACATCGCCATGAGGAATCATCACAGGTTCATAAGGTTGATCAATATATGCGGCAAAGGGGTGCGACCAGCGAATATCGCGATACATCCCCGAACTCCGCGCCGCCATGCCAACTGCCCCTGCAAGCGAAGCCTGCATGGTAGTTACTTTTCCGACGCCCTCAAAACGTCCCAAAACGCTGGGAAGGGAAAAAATCCGTTCGGTAATCTGGGAATACCGTTCTTCAACATCGCGGAGATTTTCAAGTATCGCACTAATAACCGTTGCAGTAAGCGGATAATTGGTTCCGCCAGGGCGGACCATTCCTTTGCCAAAACGGTTTCCGCACCACAACTGGGTAGTATTTATCACAATGGTTCGGAGCGCTTCACAAACAACCTGTCCGAATTGATAGGCAATATCGGTGCAAATGGCTGCCGTGTCGCCGATATGGATGGCAATACGTTCAAGTTCGAGGGCAATGATTCGCTCCCGATGCAGAGAAGCCGGCATGTCAATTTCTGCAAGAGATTCAACCAATCCGGCAAAGGCAAGCGAATGACCGACTGCGGTATCTCCGGCAATGGTTTCAGCCAAAACAGATTGTTGCAGTAGCTGCGGTTTGGCGAGGAACAACTGTTCCACGCCTCGATGCTGATATCCAAGGTGAATTTCGAGGTGATGAACATGCTCGCCATGACATATAAACCGGAAGTAACCCGGTTCGATAATTCCGGCATGTATTGGTCCAACGCCAACTTCATGCAGCGCCTCCCCTTCGATGGAATAAAAGGGATAGTTATTCATCACCGAAGAAAGGTTGGCGCGGTTGAAGGAATAGCGGATGGGTTTCATCCAGGGATGTCCGGGAAATTCAATCCCGAAATTCTCATGGATTTCCCTTTCAAACAGGTGAAACTGAAAATGGTTTGCTGAAAGTGATGGCAATGAAGGTAAGGGTTCACGTGGATGTTCATGGGAAATTAAAACGATAGCATGATTTTCATCGGCAGCCATGCAGCAGATAAATTTGTATTTTTCTGGTTGAGGCAGAACGAAATATGTCAGACAGTGGGTTCCTTCTTCCCCCATCAGAAGATCAATAAATGCTGAAAATTCAGGATAATCAAGCGTTGGGATATCAGCGAGCGGTATGGTAGCCGGATTTGTAAAAATTTCGGTAAAAAGGTTGTTAGTCATCATTTTGGAAGCGACTGAATAATTGAATTGATGAGTTCGCGGAATGGCGACGGTTGTGCAAAACAGATAAAAATGACCATACCGAAAAGTATATATTGTGTAACTGTTTGCCACGGATTAATCTTTTGCAACTCGTGCAGTGGTTTCTCGCGGGGTTGTGAATACACGATGTGCAACACGCGGGTTACCAGAGCGTACAACACAAAGCAAAGCAACAGTGCGAATACGGCAAGCAACCACCAGGAATTTGTCAAAACGAGCGCCTTCATCACATACAATTCTGAAATGAACATCCCCGAAGGTGGAATGGCGGTAATACAGAGAAAACCAAGTAGCAGGGCAGTAGCTCCCGCCGGGTAGAGATTCATATAATTTCCCGACTCATCCAGTTGGTATGTACCCATTACTTTGTATGATTGTCCGATCTGATAAAACAAACCGGCTTTGGTGAATGAATGTAATACGATATGGAGGATAGCCGCATAATATCCGATACCGCCAATACCGAGAGCGATAGCGACAATACCCATATTTTCGAGACTCGAATATGCCAGCATGCGCTTGTTGTGCTTTGCCTTGAGCATATAACCGGCTGAAACAACGAGTGAAAGTACGCCGGAAATGATCAGAACATGATTCATGAAAGGCAGGATGGCAGTAGCCGAAAACAATACATAAATGCGAAAAATAGCGAGAAAACCCACATTCATTAAAGTAGTTGAGATGAAAGCGCTGATAGGCGGCGGCGCCACAGTATGGGCGTCAACGGTAACGGTATGCATTGGGAATAATCCCATCTTGGTACTGTAACCGACGAGGATAAATATGAAGGCAATTTTCAGATATAGCGGATTGGCAAGCCTGGCGATTTCGGTTATGGCGTCAAAGGATAGGTGAAGCAAACGGGCGTCCTGCACAGTAAAGCCAAGGAACAGGATGCCGAGGTATGCAAGCGCGATCCCAATGGAACAGACGAAAACATACTTCCAGGTTGCCTCAAGCGCGAGCGAGGTGCGGTCGTGGTAGATCAACGCGGCTACGGCAAGGGTAGTTGCTTCAACAAAAATCCACACAGTTGTCATCCCATTCGCAAGGTAAGCGCCCGACATCGAGGCAATCAGCGCAATCAAAGCGGCATGGTACATGGAATAAACGCCGGGAGAGTCATTTTTTACATAGATAAATCCATGATAGACCGTTGTAATTGTGAGGATTGAAAGGATTGAGAGTAAAAGCAGCCCCAGCGGATCGAAGGTAAAATATTCGAGTACGGTTTCGCCCTGATGCAGCCAGCCAAAGCAGGAGAATGAGATATGAACGATTGTGTAAAAGATGGTCAGGGCACGAATCAGGGGCTTCGATTTTACCAAGCCAACAGCCAATCCCGTCAGCGCCGAAATGATGAAAAAAGCTGTGAGTATAATTGCGGATGTTGTCATGGTGATTCTGTCATATATCTGATTTTTCTACGGTAAACTTCATTAAATCAGTTTCATTAGTTCTTTAAATTGGTCGGCAACCTTTTTTTCATCTGGTATTGGTGTATATGCCAATGCCGAAAGTTCTTTTTTATATAACTCTTTCAGATGTTTCCATGCGTTTTCAAAATCGCTTACCAATGGCGATTCTGCAACTGATTTGTTTTGCCAACCTTTTGGCTTGTCAAACATTTCTTTATCGTGTTGCAGGATTTCATCAAATTGTTTTTTGAACGTACTTGATTTTACAAATACAGCACATTCAGCGTCATTCATTAAAAAATACAAATCATAAAAGTGTCTTATTTTTTTTGATATGCTTTCTAAAGGATTATCCTCAAATGAAAACCGAATCAATGAAACCATTTTCTCCAACAAGGTTTGTTCCTTGTTCAGCACATTAACTTCAAATGGCTCCAGACTGTATTGTTCAATGTATTTTTCGTTGCCTGTTTGCATTAAAAAATCAAATACAAAACTTTTTATGAAAAGTCGTTTATATGGAAACGGATTAGCAAACGAATTTACTTCAACAATTAATTTGTTGTTTTTGTTTTTTGTATTGGCGCTCGCATATTCAAAAACCGATTTGCGAAACCTTGAACCTTTACTGGTTACTCCCTCTACCTGCAACTCGGTTAAGTCTGTGGTCATTTCCTTTTCGATAGTTCGGATAATGTTTTTTATTTCGTTGCCCGTTTTTGCATTGTCATTAATGATGGCAATATCCACATCTGTTGAAAAACGCTCTATTAATCCAAAACCTTTTGATAAGGATGTGCCTCCTTTAAAAACTGAATCGAAAACATATTTGCTTTTTGCCAATTGGCTTAACACAAGCGTTATCCAATAATCTTTCTCTACAAAGTCAACTTTAATGCCAAGATGCTGTGATGCAGATCTTAGCGTGTTGGATAATAATTTTATGTCATGGTGCAGTATCATACTATATTCCATTTTTCGGTGGTTGATAATGCTTTCACTGCGCCTGCCAATTTATATTTGGTGATTGGGTTCAATGATTTAAACAGGGGTTCGGTTAAATTACTTTCCTGTAACTGCTCCAATAAAGCTCCTACCAAGGCTCTTGTAGCAGGGGGATATTTTAAAGATAAACGAACCAGTGAACTTTTATCTTTATCAGAAAGGTTTTTGAGTATGGCGAAAAACCGGTTGCAAGACGATTCTATGGTTGAGTCTGGTATTTTTTTTATATGGCGGATAGCATCCAGTATTTGTAGCAAAGGAATATTTTCTTTCGTAATCGTATTTTTTTGCCTGATAAATGAAATGGTGTAGCGTTCTCTTTTGAAATTCGGGCGAATTTGATTTTTCCCAATTTGTATAGTATTGCTTACCTGTGTGGTTAAACCTAATTGATTGTAAATGCTGTACCCTGTCAGGTAACCAATGGGTTTCCTATTCTCTTCCAGTAAATCTTTTACTACTTGCGCCTGGTTGGGTTGAATTTTGCCAAAAGGCGTATTTTCGGGTTTGTAGTATTTGCCTTTGGATAGTTTGGCAATTTTACCCGATTCTACCATTCGGTTGAGCGCTTTTATTACCGCTTCTTTTTGATTCACCTCTGAAGTAAAATCTGCATAGGTGAACACATAGCCACCAGAGAACCTATCTATGGTAAACACTATGTATTCAGATGTTTTCATTTGATAATTTAAAACGCAAAGATACAATATTTGTCCAGTTTATTAGTAAAATAACTGGACATTTCACCTCCCTCGAAAATATTTTTCAGATGCATGTTGATATTAGGAACCGTTGTTTGAAACAGTTCTGCCATCAGCTTTTGAGTAAGCCAAACTGTTTCATTTTCTAAGCGCACTTCTAATTTTGTTTCGCCTTTTTCGCTGCTATTCATAATGATTAATGGTTTATGATTTCTGCTTTTCATTCGTAGGTTTCGAAATACTTTGCACAGCCCCTTTCATCAACGCCGAACAACGCGGTTTAATCTTTTTTCTTTTTGGGAGCTTCCAGTTTTTTTATGGCTTTATCGAAATCGCTTTCAAAAGAATTGTTGATTTGCAAATTGTACTTGTCGTATTCTTTTTCAGCTTTTTCGACAGCCAACTGATGCGACATTTTCCCTGCATGGGTTAAAATATTACGGTCGTTTAATTTGAGAAATCCATGTAGCTTTTCAATCCAGTCTTTCATATACATAGGTATTCTGCGCATGGCTTGACCAGTGGCAAATACAAGATATTGCTCGACTAAATTATTGAGCGCTGAGAGTTCGGGTTCATTCAAATAATTTTTTGCAATACTTACATCCTGTTTCCTGGGTTTTGCGCCTCTCCAGTTGGTTAAACCCATATTGTGTTTTTTACTGTCTACCCTTTCGGCAATTATTTCTGCTGCGGTTTTGCCGGTAATAGCCCAGTGCATTTTATTTTGAACGGTTTGAAAAAATATGATGCTGTTTTCTTCTGTTGGGTCGTAATCAACGCTCGTGGCATAAATATCTGTTATTTTTTGGTAGAAACGCCTTTCAGATGTACGAATATCCTGAATGCGATTGAGTAATTCTTCAAAATAGTCAAACGGCAAATCGGGGTTTTTTAGCCGCTCATCGTCAAGCACAAAACCTTTTACAATATATTCCCTTATATGTTTGGTAGCCCATTGCCTGAAACGGGTTGCCACAGTTGATTTTATGCGGTAACCTACTGATATTATTGCATCTAAGTTGTAGAACTTTTGACTACGTTCCACCATTCGTCCACCTTCTTTTCCAACTTGTAAGAAATCCTTACAAGTTGACGGTTCATTCAATTCACCTTCCTCGAAAACATTTTTCAGGTGAATGGTTATATTTTGCGGTGTTGTTTGAAACAGTTCTGCCATCAGCTTTTGAGTAAGCCAAACTGTTTCATTTTCTAAGCGCACTTCTAATTTTGTTTCGCCTTTTTCGGTGGTATAAATGATGATCTGCGAATTGTTTTCCATGGCTTTTGTTTACTTATTATTCTTCTTCGCTTTCCAACTCTTTCCCCATCCGGTACTTTATATCATAATTGATGATGAAATCCAACTCCTCTATGCTCTGAAATGGTTCGTTTATCTTTTCCAAACAACTGTCCCAATTGAGCTTTAGGAAGCCAAACGGTTTCGTCTTCCAGGCGTACATCAATTATAATGTTGCCTTCGGTGTTTTGATATATGAGGATTTCGCTGCTTTTCATAATAATTAATGGTCTATGATTCTGCTTTTCATTCGCAGGTTTCGAAATACTTTTCACAGCCCCTTTCATCAACGCCGAACAACCCGGTTTAATCTTTTTTCTTTTTGGGAGCTTCCAGTTTTTTTATGGCTTTATCGAAATCGCTTTCAAAAAGCTTGTCTTGTACAATGCGGTATTTTTCAAATTCACTTTCGGCAAATGATTTGACAATGGCTTGCGTTACTTTACCTGCATATTTCAAAATATCTTTTTCGTTGAATTGTAAAAAAGCATTTAACTTTTCAGCCCAATCTTTTATGGTCATGGGGATATTTCGGTCTGCCTGTGTTTCGGCATAATCAAGATACATGGTTACAAAACGGTCAAGGTTTTTTATCTCTTTTTCGTTGAGATAATTTTTGGCGACAACAACATCGGTTTTGATAATTTTCCCCGAAGGTGCATTTTTCCAAGTTGTTAAACCCATTCGCTCTTTCTTACAATCAGCGCGGCTCAATATCAGTTCGGCCGCCGTGTGTCCGTGAATGGAGAAGTGTAATTTGTTTTGAACCGATGCAAAAAAAGTTTGTGTTTCTGCATCATCAGTTTTGTAGTCCATTGCAGTAGAATAGATATCGGTTATCTTTTGGTAAAAGTTCCGTTCGCTTGCCCGTATCTCACGAATTTCAGCAAGTAAATTTTCAAAATATGTTTTGCTCAAAAACGCTCCGTTCTTCAAGCGTTCATTGTCGAGCACATAACCACGAATGGCAAAATCTCTCAACACCGAAGTAGTCCACTGCCTGAATTGTGTAGCTCTGTAAGAATTAACACGATAGCCTGTTGCAATAATTGCATCCAAATTATAATGTTTGGTTTTATAGTTTTTACCGTCTGATGCAGTTACCGAGAAATCCTCGGCAACTGAATTTTCATCCAGTTCTTTTGTTTTGAAAATTTTTTTTAAATGGAGTCCAATATTGTCAATACTGCAATCGAACAATGCTGCCATCATTTTTTGCGAAAGCCATATTGTTTCTTTTTGAAACCGAACTTCAATGCCGTTTTCACCTGCCTGCGAAGTGAAAATCAAAAATTCGGCTGTGCTGTTGTGTATCTGTAGTTTTTTTTCTGTCATAATCTCAATATGTATTTTTATTGCTCCTCCCTATTCTCCAACCATTCTGTCATAAAAAATATTCTCTGGTATGTTTAGTAACCCATTGCCTGAAACGGGTTGCCACAGGACCGCCCGGTTTATCTTGCCCAATCACAATGGTAAACAACTGAATTTATTTGTTTCGCCACCGCGCTACCTTCTAATCATCCTTCAGCATTGTCAGCTCGCTCGCATGCGACTTCAGCCGCATCACGAAAATCCCTAAAATCAGCACGCTGACGAAGATGTCTAACAGAATCCCAATGTTTATGAGCATGGGCATTTCGCTTCCGATTGCCAGCGACAATAGTAGCACGGCATTCTCGATGACGAGGAACCCTACCAGGTGCGAAAATATCTTCCGGTGGGAGATAATCATAAACATCCCGGTGTAAACAGCGAAAAAGGCAACGATAAAATAAATCATGTTTGATGGGGAAGTTTTCAGCGAAAATGAAATAACGATGCTCAGCAAAAGCCCCATGGAGATAAACAACAACGAGTAAAATCCCGGAAGCGCTTTTTCATGAACGCGGGTCTCTCCGGTTTTACTGATGATTCGGAACAAAAGGGAGGGGACGACAATAACCTTGAATACGAGTGTTTCGATAGCGACAAACAGAAGTGTGGCGAGGGTTATGGTATCCAGTTTAAGAAACGACAAAGCGAACAATAGCATGCCCTGAAAGCCGATCAGCCCGGCATAAATCGGAAACCTTTCGGTCATGCTGAGATAAATGAGCGTAACGGCAAACACGATGATTAGCAGGACGTCCATTTATCTGATCATTTTAAAAGTGATTAACAAAACAAGGATAAATGCCACGAGGGCAATTGAGCTCAGGGTGACAATAAATTGCGGGTTTCGCACAAGTTTTTTCCTCGCTCTGAAAGATTCCATCAGCCCGATGAGCGCCGCAAAAATAGCTTGCAAAACAAAGTAAATGCATACCTGCGAAATCATAATCCAGCCATTGGCGCCGAGGTGTACTATGCCGCTGGTTCCACCGGTAATCCTCATTCCTGCATCGCTGATCATCTGGACGCCGTCCACGGGAATAAGGAAATTTGCAATGAGCAACCCATAGATTGAAAATTTCAGCGCAGTGCCGATGTGCATCAAAGCCAAATCAAATCCGCTGTGATCGAGAATCATCACCTCATGGATCATTGTGAGTTCGAGGTGTGTTTTGGGATCGTCAACCGGCATCCGGCTGTTTTCGACCATTGCAATCTGAACAAGCAGATAAACAGCTATAAAGCCGATGATGAACGAACTATGTCCGGCAAACTGAAATGATTCAAAAATCTGCTGCATCGAAGTATGTCCGGTTAGCAGCGAAAGCGTTCCGAAAAGGATGAAAAAAGCGGGCTCGGCAAGCATTGAATAAAGCGCTTCGCGGTTGGCGCCCATGCCTTCAAAGCTGCTTCCGGTATCGAGCGCTCCAAGTATAAAAAGAAATTTTCCAAGAGCAAGCAGATAGGCAAATAAAACGAAATCGCCTTCAAATCCAAGAACCGACGGCATACCGGGAAAGGGTAACAGCAGCAGAGCGCAAAGAATGGTGGACAGATATACGACCGGAGCCATTCTGAAAATATAGCTTGTAGTTGTGCTGATCACGCTTCCTTTATGCAGCAGGACATAGATATTTTTCCAAGGTTGAAGTATTCCCGGTCCCTTCCGTCCACTGGCAATGCTTTTCACCCGCATGATGACGCCTGGGAAAAAAACCGCAGTGATTATTGCCAGGATAAAGCCCGTCATATCAGATTCAGATAAAGTAGCACAAAGATTATCAGCATAAAAATAAAGGCATAGAGGATATAATGCTGGATATTTCCGGTTTGAAGGCGCGCGATTTTTTTCAGCCCCAACATCGAAAATTCAGTTATTTTGTTGATAGCGGTTGTGAAAACATCGCCTGTCCGGCGGAAATATTTTCGCGGCGCCGGGAATAACTCTTCGGCATGAACGGGGCGGAAATCATCCTTTCCACCAAGAATAGGATCGGCAAGTTCGGTAAAATTGGCTGCAAACGAAGAGGCGGTATATTGTTGCCTCGAAGTTGCCGCAGTATAACCGCATCCCCAGGTGGCGCCAAATTCGGTTTTTTCAGCAATATGGAGCATCCTGCGAATAATAAAGATGACGACAATAACCGTCAGAAGGATCATCCCAACGAGGCTGATCTTTGTCAATGCATTCATCAACGGGATTAAAACAATGCCGGATTGAATGTGAAACTGTATGCCTGTCATTTCAATCACAGGAGCCAGAAACAACATCGGGGCAAACCCGATGAGCAGGATGAGGGCGGCAATGAGTAATTTCGGAAATAGCATACCGCCGCCGATTACATTCTCTTCAACATGAATTTCAGACCGGGACGACCCCAGAAATGTTATTCCGAAGGCTTTGGAAAATCCAAATATGGCGAGTCCGCCAATGAGCGCGAGCGCAACAATGACCATCATCATCGAGAGGGTTTGAAAAACTGAGGCTGACTGCAATCCTGCGAACAATCCATAATATATGAGGATTTCGGAGATGAAACCGTTGAGCGGCGGAAGCGCGCAGATGGCAATTGAACCAAACAGGAACAACCCGGCGGTGCGGGGCATTTTGTGGATCAATCCGCCAAGTTGTTCAATATTGCGGGTATGCGTAGCTTTATAAACCGAACCGGCTCCGTAAAACAACAACGATTTGAAAAGTGAGTGATTTAAAACGTGAAACAATCCGCCGCCAAAGCCGAGCAGGGCAATGGTGTGATTGTTTAATCCCAGTCCGATAGTTCCAATGCCAATGCCAATGCCAATGATCCCGACGTTTTCGATGGTTGAATAAGCCAGCAGCTTTTTCAGGTCGGTTTGTACAACCGAAAGCATGATGCCATACAATCCCGTGAGGGTTCCCACGATTGTAATGATAATGCCGATGACGTAAAGATCTGTCTGAACATCGGTAAGAACACGAACGATTCCATAAATTCCCATCTTGATCATCACCCCCGACATTACCCCGGAAACATGCGATGGCGCTGCCGGATGCGCCTCGGGCAACCATGTATGAAAAGGGATAAACCCGGCTTTTACTGCGAACCCGGCGAAAAACAGGAAGAAGAGAGGCGCGTTGGGATGACTGGAGAAAAAAATCCGGAGACCATCGAAACCAAATTTACCGGTATCGGCTTCAACAATCAGAAAGCCGATGATCAGCATTACAAGTCCGACATGCATTTGAATCAGATAATTGACGGCTGTTTTGAGGGTAGAACGTTTTTCAGCTTCAAACAGTATCAGCATAAACGACGAAACTGCCATCAGTTCCCATGCTATAAGGAATGCTGTGCCATCGCGAAGGAGCAGAACGGCAAGCATTGAAAGATGCAGCCATGCATAACAGAAATAGTGCAACGAAAGTTGTTCCTGGCGTTTGGTCAACTGGTACGGACGGAGGTAACCATCAGAATAAAGCATTCCGGTAAGTACAGTAAAATTGGTAATCAGAACAAAGAATGCGCTAAGGCTGTCGAGGGTAAAGGCAATAGAACCAAGCGAGCCTCCTGCAATGAAGGTGAAAGCAGGATTAGCAGGATTCAGCAGTACTTTTAAAGCCGGAATGGATGTGAGAATAACTACGAACAGAGTGAAGGTAAGTGAATATACAAAACGAATCCTGGCAGGAACAACCAGAATTAAAAACGAGAGGATAACCGGCGCTATCAGATATAATATTTCCACGGGCGGTGCAAAGTAAAAACATTTTTCCGAGAAAATCACTATCCGACGCCGTCATGGCTTCCTAATCCCGTCATTGCGGGAGCAGAAGAAAGTCTTTTGTTTCAACCAGCATTCTTTCGGTAGCTTCAGGAGAAAAGTAATGGGTTTGATTTTCCATTAGTAACAGCTTTTGATGGGCAAACGCTTTCTTCATCGCCTGACTTAATTTAACCGACTGGGAAAAAGGCACTACGCTGTCAATTGTTCCATGAATAAGGAATGTTGAAGGCATTGCGCTACTGATATAGTGAATCGGGTTAGCCTGCGCCCAGTTTTCCGGTGATGAATCGCCCGTCATCAGCTTGATTTCGTCATACAATCCGGGGTAAATCCAGAGAAGGCTATCCTGCACATCAGTAGGTCCGGCAAGAGAAATCACAGATGTGATTTTCCTGTCGCTGTTTCTCGAATAAGAATATAATAAAGCAAGGTGTCCGCCGGCGCTATAACCGAAAAGTGCAATTTCAGAGGCGCCAATCCCCCATTGACCGGCATTATTCAGAACACATTCAATCATTGAACCGATATCGTCAAGCATATCATCATAATGAACAGAATTGTTTGCCAATCTGTAATTCATTGATATTGCAGCAAACCCGAATCCGGCAAATCTTACGGCATAATATTTACAATAGGCTTTTTCGCCGGAAACCCAGCCTCCTCCATGAATTAAAATGATAGTCTTCGTTTGCTGACTGCGACCTTCAGGAAGGTAAAGATCAAAAGTCTGAAGCGAATCTGTTCCATAAGCCTGATCGAATTTTTCCTTATACAATGAATCCGTGTTTGAAGGATCCACAGCAGGTGGTTGGGATTTTCGGCAACCGGAAATGATGGTCAGAAAAAGTAAAAAACTGATTGTAGGGAAGAAAATCTTCATCTTCATATTATTGGCGTATTTCAGTAAAGGATAATACTGGGGTGAATCCCAATGATCAGGTAAAAGAGGAAATATCATCCATCTTGCGGTATATTAACAACTTGAATTGCCACGACCTTAAAGTTGTGGCAATTGATAAACAGAGTGTTACTGGACTTTAGTCCAAATTATTTACTTTTCGAACCAGGCTCATTTTCACTGTAAAAGTAAAGCAATACGGGAAATTTACCAAGAATTGACCTCTTGAATTCAACCAGTCGGTCAGTTCAGTCCCATTATGCGATCCCAAAGGGAAGAGCTAAACGAGGGCGCAAAACCGTTTTTTAACTGCTGAATGCAAGGTAACCTCTCAACCCAACATTAGAAAAGTAACCTGCCTTTACAGGTAATTTGAAAGGGTTCCCATGCAAATCAGGTAAATCTTCCGCCGCTTCATTGAAATATTCGTTAACAAAAGTTAAAGTTTAGGCAAATGCCGCAATTGTTTTATACTTTTGAATGTAAATAGTCTAAATATATTGTAATTCAGGATCGGGTTATCGGCAAAGAATTATATATGTAATAAGTCCTTTGAGAATTCCAAAAAAGTCAACCATGAAAAAATATCAGTTTGTAATCTTCTTTTTAGTAATTGTTGTGACGTCGTTACAAGGGTTCTGTGCTATCCTCCATGTCCCTGCTACCTATAGTTCAATTCAGGAAGGCATTGATGCATCTGCCGACGGAGATATTGTTTTAGTCGAACCAGGCGTCTATTATGAAAATTTATCCCTGAACGGCAAAAATATCATTCTTTGTTCCAAATACTTCACAACCGGTAATTCTGCCTTCATCGCGAATACCATCATTGATGGAAATAATACCGGACGCGTAATCACCATTGATCAATGGGAAAATTCATCCTGCCAGGTTGTAGGGTTTACGATTCAGCATGGAAATTCGACGATACCATGGACGCCTGGTGAGACAGATGGAGGAGGCGGGATTTTTATTTTGGATGCGTCGCCTCAGATACTCCATTGCATCATTCAAAACAACTATGCGTCTGGTTATGGAGGGGGGCTGTCGCTTTATGGCTCAAATTCAAGCGCTAAGGTGATGAATTGTACGATTCAAAATAATACCGCCGATAGTTTTGGCGGTGGTGTATTTATGGGTGATTGCACTGCCGATGCGGAAATTGTCAATTGCGTTATTTCCGGAAATACAATTACCTGTAGTTGCGACTGGAACGGTAGTGGCGGCGGCGTTAATCTCTATCATACGGGTAAATTGACCAATTGCCTTGTTACCGGTAACAGCGCTCCAAATTCACCCGTAGGCGGAGGTGGTATTCATTGCGACTGGGGTGATTTAATATATGGCAGTCAGGCTATCTTTATTACAGGTTGTACCATTGTCAACAATACAGCTTTAAACAATGGAGGGGTTAGTTATGTGGTAACCGGGGGTGAATTCCGGAATTGCATTATATGGGGGAATACCGACTACTTTGGCAATATTGCCAATTATGACGGTAATACATTCGTTAATTGCTGTACCGATCCTTTACCTGACGGTTCAGGAAATATTTCTTCAGATCCGTATTTTGTAGATTCTGCATCGGGGAATTTCAGGTTATTAAGCGGAAGTCCCTGTATTGATGCAGGATGGGATGCTTTTAACAACCAACCTGTTGACCTCGATGGAAATCCCAGAATTTTCGGCAGTACAATTGACATGGGCGCTTATGAATATGGATCCGGGACTGGAGTCAATGTTCAGATAGGAAATGGTTCCGATATTTCAGACTTTTTCCCAATCTACTCATGTTATGGATACAACTATTCCCAGCAAATCTATCTCGGAAGTGAAATTACCGATGGCGGAGGCGCTGCCGGAATGATTTCAAAGGTCAGGTTCTACTATTCAGGAAACGGTTCGGAATTTTCAAACTGGAACACCTGGACTGTTTATCTCGGAAATACTACCAAGACTGATTTTACCAGCATATCAGATTGGGTGCCGGTTGCTGATATGGCACAGGTCTTCTCCGGAGCATTTCCTGTACCTGTTGCGGGAACATGGATTGAAATTACTTTATCCAATCCTTTTTATTATTCGGGAAACAACATTGTGGTTGCAGTGCATGAAAATGCTCCTGGTTACGACTGTACTGCTGAATGGGCCTCATTTAATGCCGGGGCGCCCCGCGGATTGCTTTATTACGACGACAATAACAACCCCGATCCGGCATCCCCTCCTGACGCCAATGTAGATCCTGATTGGAACATTGCGCAGGTGCAATTTTTAATAAACCCTGCCTTCGGGACACTTGCAGGTTATATTTACGAAGAACCAGCTTGTACGGTTCCAGTTGAAGGAGCTAAGATTATAGCCGGGACTGATTCCACTACTTCTGATGCTGCGGGTTATTATCAGGTAATTTTACCGGTGGGAACATATAATGCAACTGCTTTCTATCATGATGCAAACCAGACTTTTTATTCCCTTGACGTCACAGAAGGAAACACTGCCACACAGGATTTCTGCCTGACGCCTTACTATGCTCCGCCGGTAAGCTTGCATGCCAGCATTTCAGGACCGGGAATGAACAATGTCCATTTGTCATGGAAGGCGCCCGGGTCAATTGCCGATCAATATATCCACTGGGACAACGGAACCATAGCTGGCGGGCTTGGATATAACGGCCCGGCTACATTTAGTGTTGCATCGAGGTGGCCGGTCGCAGATATTGCCCCTTATAATGGAACATACCTTAAAAAGATACGCTTCGAAATAACCGAACCAACCGCTTCCTACACTTTAAAAGTCTGGAAAGGGGCGAATGCATCTACTTTGTTGCTTTCCCAGCCTGTTATTGATCCAATAATAAATAACTGGAATGAAGTGACGCTTACAACGCCGGTATTTATTGATGGAACCGAGGAATTCTGGTTTGGCTATGAAGTTATTCAAACCACCGGGTATCCCGCAGGATTAGGTCCCGGTCCTGCTGTCGTCGGAAAAGGCGATATGGTTTACAGTGGTTACGATTGGATATCAATTAAACTTGCATGGGGTTTTGACTTTAACTGGACACTCCAGGGATTTGTTTCCGAAGACCCGGCGCTGGCAATGCATCAACTAATCCCAATGGTTCAAAACACATCGCAGCAACCCATTTTGAACAATCAAATGCAGGCATTAATAAAACCTCAGATAATCCTGGTGGATCAGACCACAGCCTCAAAATCTTCCCACAATCTTCCAATGACCGATGATCTGGCGTCAAAGACTCCAATCATGGTACCGCTTGCCCCGTCAGCAACCCTGACCGGGTACAATGTGTATCGTGATAATGCCAAGATTGGCGATAATATTCCCGACCTATTCTATGATGACCTTGCCCTTCCCAAAGGAGGATATGATTACGAAATTTCTGCCCAATACGAGTTTGGGGAATCGGCAAAGATCGGACCTCTGCATGTTGATATTTATACGTGTTTCCCACCAACCAGTTTAACGGTTTCCAATTCAACACTGACTACCACTACTGCCAGCCTTTCATGGATGCCTTCCACCATTTCGACTAATTTAGAATGGACACTTGAATGGGGACCCGCCGGATTTTCGCTTGGAAATGGGACCACTGTTCATATCTCCTCAACTCCGGGATATTCTTTTCAAAGCCTGGCGCCGGGTACAGAATATGATGTTTATGTCAACACTTACTGCAGCCCAACGGATGCAAGCGAATGGGTCAGGAAAACCTTCCGTGCACGTTACTTTAACTGTCCGGTTAATGCAATCGCCGAAATTGAAACATGCGGCGCTGCAACCAATAACGGATGTGAACAGGCGATTCCCGGCTGGGAGAACATCAATTGCGGCGATACAATCTGTGGCACGAGCTGGTTATCGAGGTCACACCGTGATCCTGACTGGTATTCATTCACACTGGCAGCGCCCAGCGATGTAACGCTTTCAGGCGATGCAGAGTTCAGCAAGACTTTCGGAATCGCTACTTCACCCTGTGACTCGTCCCTGATAAATACTTCTACCGGCAGTAATGCCGGATACTTTATCCAATTCACAACTCAGCTTTTTGCAGCAGGAACCTATTATCTGAATGTAGTTCCGGCGTTTGCAGAACAGGTGGCATGTGATTCGTTGAGTCGCTACTGGTTCACGATAAAATGCAACCCCTGTATGACGCCGACAGCGCTCAATGACGCCAATGTCTCCTCAACTTCTGCCGATCTCATGTGGACGTCCAATGCTGCATTGTGGAATATCGAATGGGGTCCTTTCGGATTCACCCAGGGTACAGGAACCATGATCGCCGGCACAAGTTCGAATCCTTATCATTTATCAGGGTTAACAATGGGCCATTCATATAGTTTTTATGTGCAAAGCAATTGCGGAGGAGGTTCCACCAGCGACTGGGCAGGCCCGTACACTTTTTTCCTGCCATGTCCGGCAACTATGTTGCCATATACAGAAGATTTCACATCCCAGGTAATCGGAACCACACCGCAATGCTGGCAGGTAAAAAATTACGGCGCCCCTTCAAACTGGATTGTTGAATTAAGCAGTTATGCCGGAGGAACTTTTCCCGAACTTGTGTTTCAGCCATATAATCCCTATTTTTTTGGTGGCAGGTCATTTATGACTTCTCCCGTTATAAATACATCAGGGATGGCTTCACTGAATTTGTCATTTAAACAATATATCAACGCCTATAGCCCGGTTTCTTCCTGTGAGATATGGACGACAAGCAATGGTGGAACTTCCTGGAGTTCTGTTTGGTCGCTGTCCCAAACCGGAGTGGTGGGACCGGAAACGAAAAGTCTTGCCATAACTACACCCGACGTCGGTTCAGCCAACTTCCAGTTTGCTTTCGTTGTAAATGGCAATTCCTGGGATATTCACACCTGGCAAATTGATGACATATCTCTTACCGGAACGCCTCAAACAGGAACACTCCAGGGAGTCGTTACCGTTTGCTCCAACTCTAATACTCTCGATGGGGTTACGGTTACAGCGGGGACGAATACGACCACCACCAATACTTCAGGGTTTTACCAGTTTTCCAATATTCCTGTCGGGACTTATGATGTCGAATTCAGCCTGACGGGTTATGATACTAAATCGGTTTTAGGGATTCAGGCGCTGAATGGTTTGACAACCATCCTCGATACCTGCCTGAACCTGACCGGTCCTCCCGCGATCAGAACTGTTCAGAATGAAACAATCATCAATGGACAAACAGCCTGCTTTGATGCAACCCAAACCATTATTGTTGCCGGCAGCGGAACAACTTTTATTGTCGAAAGCGGAGGCGTGGCTAATATGATAGCCGGGATAAATATTGATTATCTCCCGGGCGCCTGGGTCAGGCAAGGTGGGTACATGCATGGAAAAATCGCACTCAATGGACCTTTCTGTGGCGTAAAAGCTGCTTCATTTGTCAGCGCTAATGCCGAAGTTGAGGAAAATCGCATTGTTGTTGAAAAACCAAACTTTAGAATTTATCCCAATCCAACAAACGGAAAATTCCGAATGGAACTGACCGGCATGCTTCAAACAGAGAAGATTCTGGTTGAAATCTATGGGATGCGCGGAGAAAAGGTCCTGGCAGAAACACTGTCAGGAGAGGTAGTACACGACTTTTCGCTGTCAGACAGGCCAACAGGGATCTATTTCATCAAAGTAATTTCCGGTGTAAAAATATTGACCTCCAAACTGGTTAAAACAAGGTGATAAAAAGAGGAATTAGCGGATTTATTAATCTCCTTCACCGAAACGATGAAACTGCGGTGAACCCGCATGAAGCGTACTGAGGGAAGTTTCTCGGGGATGCTCTTTAAGCTCATAAGGGAGAGAATCGGTTTCCGGTTATCTGTAAAATGACTTTCTGTCACCCTGTTTGGGCGTAGCGACCCCGATGGGGCATCGTACACGCGACGGGGTATGGCGACATTTTACTGTCCGACAATGAGTTTCTGAACCACAGAATACTCCCCGGCATCAATATTTACCAGGTATATCCCAGGTAAAAGATCCAAATTCATTGCATTTTCGGACGAACCAACCATTTTTTGTTGTTTCATCAACCTGCCGGTTATATCATAAATTTTGACGTCATGCCGACCTGTGGTAGTCTTAAATTCAAAGTTTAACAATCCGCCGTAGCATGGATTTGGAAAGAAGTTGAAACCGGAAGGGTAAGTAATCATATTCAATCCAGTGCCATGAGAAAGGAAGGCATTCAAAGCGGCGGTGGGTTTTCCATTAGCGCTCCAGCAGCTCAACTGGTAACCGCTCCAGCTTTTTTCACCTTCGGGTTCCCAGTAAATCACTCCCAGCCCTTTGTTGTTTGAAACCGCCCTTACCTTTTCAAGTACAGCCACAAGCATATCGTAAGTATTCTGGACTTTTAAATAATCGCCGCCAACCTCAACCACCATCACCTCTTTTGCATACCGTGAAACCATATCGTTCATATTGTTTCCAAGGTCGTTGATAGTTGCGGTATAATCGCTGCCCAGCCAATAGGGATAATAGGATAATCCGATAATATCATACCTTACACCGCGGGCTTTCGCGTTGTCGAAGAAAGTTCGGAACCGGCTGTTGTTATTTCCCTGATCAACGTGAACAATCACTTTTATCGAACTATCCACCGCTTTTGTTGCATCGTACCCTTTGTTGAGCAGTTGTCCCAGTTGAAGCCAGTTGTCTGTCTTTCCGTCGGGCCACAACATTCCCCAGGTTATTTCATTTCCAATCTGAGCCCAGGCAGGAGTTACGCCGCTTTTTTTCAGCGTATCGAGAACTTCAAAGGTGTGATTATAAACATCTGTAAGTAACTCGCTGAAAGAATGGCTTGTCCAGGCTGCGGGTTTGGTCTGTTTTCCGGGATCTGCCCACGAATCGCTGTAATGGAAATCAATCATCACTCTCATTCCCATATCTTTTGCGCGAATTGCCATGGTTACCACCTCATTTTTGCTGCAATGTCCGCTGGTTTTATCGCTTGAAGGATTGACCCACACTCGCAACCTGACTGTGTTGATCCCTTTATCTTTGAGTATCTGCAAACAGTTTTTCTGAACTCCGGCGCTGTCATAAAATTTATAGCCTGTCGCTTCCATCTGATCCAGCCAGCCAATGTCGGCGCCTTTTACAAACTGCGCCCGGACTGATTGTGTAAAAAAAACAGAAAGAGATAAAAAGCAAAATATTATCATGCCTTTCATGGAATTTAAAAATGTGTTGTGTGACATTTGGAAACCTTTTTTGTTTTCAGCAAAGTTAAGATTAAAGGCGATGAAATGTGAAAATGTAACATGGAGGGCCAGCGGGATTGGATTATAAAACCAATCCTTTCAATCTGTAATCATATTTTTTCTTTTATTTTACATACCTTTGTTTTTCATGGTATGTCTGATGAAAATCATCCTACACCCTCACGCCTTGCGCCGCGCCATTGAACGCGGCGCCATTGAAGAAGAAATTTTTCAAACGGTTACTGAAGGAGAACAGTTTCCGGCAAAATTCAGCAGAACTGGTTTCAGATTGAATTTTCATTTTGAAAACCTTTGGAGCGGACACTTTTCCATACCAAACAAATTGAACTGTTTGCAGTTTTCGAAAATGAAACATGGATAGTGATAACAATGATTGTAAAATATTTTTAAGATGAAACTGACATACGATCCTGCATTTAATATTGCGTATATCACCTTCAGAGAGAAGAATGAAAATGTAAACTCGATCAAATTGAGCGAAGAAATTATCATTGACCTGCTTCCCGACGGAACATTGGCCGGAGTAGAACTTCTCAATGCCAATGAGCAATTGAATGCCGTGGATAAAGGGAAATTGGTTTTCATTAAGCAAATGGCAGGAGTAGATTCGCAACAGGAGATTTTAGTTTAAAACATCCTTGTGCAGAAAAAATTCACATTACTGATGGGTTTTCGGCGCATGTAGCAGAAAATAATTATTTGTCAAATGAACAACTAATTTTAGAAGCTTGCTACCAGCTTCAAATTCACCATCCTCGGCGTAAGATAGTTGGGAACCGCGTATTGCTTCTCGTTAATATCGGTGATCCAGAGATAGGAAACGGTGTTGCTGATCTGCAATAAATTGAAAATGTCGAGAGAGAGCCACAGATTGTCGAAAACACGTAACGGATTTTTTGCCGAAAACTTTGTTTGCGAGCCGATCAGTTGTTTCGACAACCCAATATCTACCCGTCGGTATGGAGGGATACGCAACACCTGCTCATTCCTTGGGGAATTGGGCGGACCAAACGGCAATCCGGATCCGTAGATCAGCGTCAGGTTCATCTTCCATGTTGGAAATCCGGGAATGTAATCCTGGAAGAAAATGGCAAGGTTAAAACGTTGGTCGGTCGGTCGCGGAATCCATGAACCTTCATAGTATTCTTCGGTTTTCATAATCGAAAGGCTTGCCCACGATTCAGCTCCTTTTACAAATTCCCCATTTACCCTGAAATCAATTCCGGCGGCATAACCATGAGAGTCATTTGTGCCGTAATACCTGATTTTGAGATTGTCAATTTCATAAGGAATCAGGTTTTGCATGTTTTTATAATACATCTCTGCCACAAGTTTGAATGGTCGCCCCCATGCCTTAAAATAGTAATCGCTTCCGGCAACAATGTGAATAGCGGTCTGGGCTTTAAGGTTTGGAACAATATTTCCCCTCAAATCGGTCATCTCCCTGAAAGTAGGAGGCTGGGAATAGTATCCGCCGGAAATCCGAAATACCGTTTCATGTTTCCAGTGTGGTTTAAACGAAATATTTGCGCGTGGATTAACGGAGAACTGATTGCTGTAATCATAGTAAATTGCCCTGATTCCAGCGGTTATTGCAACGTCGTTCGACTGATTTTTAAATGTCCATGTATCCTGGATAAATGCGGAGATCCGGTTGGTATTTATCGTATTTGAGCTTTTGATTACATTATAAAGTATAAGGTCGCTTTTCGGAGGATTTAGCGAGCCGATTGAATCCTGGGGATGCGGAAGCGAATATCCTGCTGAATCCTGCAATTCCCATTCCGACATGGAATACTTGAATTGATCCCGCTGATATTTTACTCCCCATGCCATGCTGCTCTTGTCTTTCTCCCACGTCCCGCGGTGTTCGATATTGTAAACCGTGCCATCGAGGTAGTTGCGGGCATGTTGCAGATAGGCTCCAACTCCCATCACTTCGGTAACTGTTCCCTGCCCGGAACCCTGGAACACTTCAAGTCTTCCAAGCCAATATTCACCTGAAATATCGTAAGTTTCAGACTCATAAGTTTGAAATGCCGATCCGATTAGTTTCAGCCTTATATTGTGAGCCGGGCGGTAAGTAAGTGTTGCAGCCGTTAGCCAGTTCTGGTAGCTATCCACCTCCTGACCGTCGAAATATATCTTTATTTTATATGCTTCATCGAGCGTTCCAAAACTTGTTTCGCGGGTTTCAGGAATAAGTTTATAGGAATTATTTGTAAAACTCCCAAGAACGGAGATCTCCCACTTTTTATCAATTTCGTAGTTTAACATTCCCTGGATGTCAAAGAACCGGGGTTTGTAATTTCCTTTTGTATCGAGACCTTTCAACAGGTATGAATTTGTTTTATACCGGGCTCCAATCAGAAAAGAAAATTTCTTCGCAAAAACTCCTTCAAGATGAGCGGAAGCGCCTAATAAACTAACATCGAACGAACCGGCAAAAGCGGTTGGTTTTTTATACCTGATGTCGAGAACCGACGACATTTTGTCGCCATATTTCGCATCAAAACCACCCGCCGAAAATGAGATTCCGGCAACGAGGTCGGGATTCAGAAAACTTTGCCCTTCCTGTTGCCCCGAACGGACGAGAAACGGACGATACACCTCAATATCATTGACAAATACAAGGTTTTCGTCATAATTTCCGCCCCTGACGGAATACTGTGAACTCAGTTCGTTACGAGATGAAACGCCGGGCATGGTTTTTATCAGATCTTCCACGCTGGCGTTGATGGTTGGGATGAATGTCAACACTTTGGGATCAAGCCTGCTGAATGTGTTGGTACGGAGCTGCTGGTCTTTTACCTCAATGGATTCCAATTGGGTTGACATCTGTTTCAATACCAGATGGATAATCTTTCGTTCATTTTCTTTAACTCTTATTGCAATTGAGTCGGGTTCATAACCGATGTATGAAACCAGGATTGTTAAATCCTTGTTGGCAGGGATTGAAAATTCAAAGCGCCCATCTTTGCCGGATGTTGTCCCAGTTGTAGTTCCTTTGATTGCCAGGTTGACGAACTGGAGCGGCTCATTGGCGCTGCTTTTTACCGAACCGGAGATTATTCCCTGCTGGGCAAAAAGGAAAGGCGTAAATAAAAAAACAATGAGGATGGAAAGGAAAATATTTTTCAACGGAGGCTCTATTTTAAACGTTCTTCCTTAGATTTAAACTTCCCGTCTTTCCAGGCTTTTATGAACTTAGCCCAGGCAAAGGGATTGAAAATATTGAAGGGTTGCTGCTGCCCTACGTAGTACAATTTACTGGTTTGGTTGTCAATATAATTCCGGTAATTCATTGAGGCGTCCATCGGGTATTCTTCAGCAAGCATGCGTATGTCGGCAGCGAGAAGGTTTTTGCGGGCAATCTCCAGGTCGTCATCCGGAATCTTTGTTTCAACAAATGCACGTTTGAAATCTTCCAGGGTGGGCCAGGGAAAAATGAATGCGACAGCGAGGGTAAGCGTATCTGCCGACATCAGTTGAATCAGTGAATACCGTTGTTTTGTTATTGTATCAGGGATTACAAATGAGGCGGGTTTGAATCCCAGAGCAGAAAACCCAATAGTATCGGTTTTGTGTGCGACAAATGAAAAATAACCGTTTACATCGCTTGTTGTACCGCGACGGTTTTTAACATCAACAATTTTTACGTAAGGAACCGGATTGAGGCTGTCGGCAGTAATGGTTATACCTGAAAACTGGACAAGGTTCTGATTGTCGGTTTGATTTTCAACTATCTGTGAATACCCGTATTGCGTGAAAGTAAACAAGATAAAAATGCAGTACGGAATGATTTTCATTCGAAGTTGATTACATGTATCAGATTAAAACGTAAAAGCCGGAAAATTATTTCCATGCCAAAGGGACAAAAAAAATGCTGTTACACCGTAACAGCATCTCGCACCATGAAAAAAAAACTTATTTTGTAAGGTATCCCTTTTCTCTTGCTTCCTTTATGCAGGTATAAACTCCTTTTTTTGTCATGTGACGAAGACCTTCAGCCGAAACCCTCAAGGTGATTTCGCGGTTTTCTTCGGTTACAAAAAACCTTTTTGTTTGAATGTTGGGACTAAACCAGCGTTTTGATTTCTTATTGGAATGAGAGACCTTATGTCCCTTGATTGCAATTTTTCCCGTTATTTCACAAATCCTTGCCATGACGATATTGATTTAATGGTATTTCAAAATGGAGTGCAAAAATACATATTTTATTTTACCCCACAAAAATAATTTCACTATTTCGCCGCGTCGCTACCTTGCTATTTCTTTTCTCAACATCGCTAAAGCCTGCAACGCCGCTCTGCGTATATTCCTTTCACGGCTGTCGCCAAAAAGGAAACGCTGTGACAGAACCTCATCAGGGGTGGCAATGGCAATCCAGACAGTTCCTACGGGTTTAGTTTCTGTTCCTCCGGTTGGACCTGCAATACCAGAAGTGGCGATGGCAAAATGGCTATAAAATTTAATGCGCGCCGAAGCAGCCATCTGTTCTACAACTTGTTTACTTACAGCGCCATAATTGAGAATAGATTCCTCAGTTATGTTAAGCAGGTTTATTTTGGCTTCATTGGAATAGGCTACAATTGAACCTTTGAAATAGTCGGAACTTCCCGGAATACTTGTAATCAGATGGGCGATGTATCCTCCTGTGCAACTTTCGGCAGCGGCAAGCGTAGCGCCTTTTTTTCTGAGAATTTCACCAACAACCAATTCAAGGGTATCCTCATCCTCGCCGAAAATATATTCAGGAATTAATTGATAAAGCCGGGCAACCTCAGCGTCAACCTCGTTACGGATCAGTTGTTCATTGGGGGCGGTTCCTGTTAATCGCAAACGGACAATTCCCGGCTGTGGCAGATAAGCCAGCTTTATTGAAGGAGGCAGGGCTTTCTCCCACTCTTCGATCTGCGCGGCAAGAAAAGATTCCCCAACGCCTTGCGTAAGTATTGTTTTGTGGTAAATAAACGGGGTTGAAAAAGTTTCTTTCAGCGCCGGAATAACCGAATCCGTCATCATCGCTTTCATTTCAAAAGGAACGCCGGGCATTGAGACAAAAATCGTTTTTCCCTCGCCGTGCCGCTCTTTTTCAAACCACATTCCGCGGGCTGTTCCAAGTTTATTTGGAATTTCCGTACACGATTCGGGCAACTCAGCCTGCTGCCGGTTGAGTTCAGTCACCTTGTAACCCCGCCTCGCGAATATGGCTTCAACATCATGGTAGGCATCTTCACTGAAAACCAGAGACGTGTTGAAATACTCACAAAGCGTTTGCTTGGTAATATCGTCAAGGGTTGGACCAATTCCACCAGAGACAAGGACGATTGGAGCGCGCTTTTCGGCTTCGGCAAGCGCGTTAAGAATATGAGCGCGCTCATCTTTTATAACGCTGACCTGTATCACGCTGAAACCCGACAAACTCAACTGTTCCGCCATCCAGGCGGCATTTGTATTGACAACCTGCCCTATCAGCAGCTCGTCGCCGATATTGATAATTTCTACGTTCATTCTGCAAAACTAACAAAATCCGTCCTATTCATAAACACTGCTTTCTGTTTGTTAAAAAGGAATGGCATACTGATTTTTAGTAATTTTGCCAAAAATTTACTGCCATGCCCATACTCGCTGAACCCGACCTGATTATTAATAACGACGGAAGTGTATATCATTTATGTATGAAACCCGAAAATCTCGCGGAAACTGTTATAGTTGTAGGCGATCCGCAACGGGTACATGAAATATCCGACCATTTTATCAACATTGAACATAAGGGATCGAACCGGGAATTTAACTCCTGCACCGGTTATTTCAACGGAAAACGACTTACAGCATTATCAACCGGAATCGGAACCGGGAATTGCGATATCGTGATGCATGAGCTTGACGCTCTTGCAAATTTCGATCTGAAAACACGGGTTCAGAACCCAATGCTGAAGTCATTGAAAATTATCCGGGTTGGAACATCCGGATCAATTCAACCGGATGTGGCTGTAAATAGTTTTTGTTTGTCAACCCATGCCGTTGGTATTGATAACCTCCTTCACTTTTACCGCGATTCTGTTGAAGTAATTGATCATGAACTTACCGAAGCATTTGCAAAATATGCATCATGGCCAAAAGATTTATCGAAACCCTATTTCATCAAAGGCAACGAAGAGTTGATCAACCTCTTTAAACCCTCTTGCGTAGCGGGAATCACGGTGACTTCGCCTGGTTTCTACGGTCCGCAGGGACGTTTTCTAAGGCTTCCGCTCACCGATCCTGATATGATCAAAAAGTTGCAAGGCTTCAGTTTCAACAACCAGCGCATCGTCAATTTTGAAATGGAAACATCAGCGCTATATGGACTTGGCGCCTTGATGGGACATCAAATGGCTACCGTTTGTGTGCTAATTGCCAACCGGGCAACCGGACAATATAATCAGGATCACAAACGGGTGGTAAATGACCTGATTGGGATGGTTTTGGATCGGATAACCACATAAATGCCTGATAAATCCCAAAATACAACACTTTCCGCCCTGATCACAATGCTCGATGATCCTGATGATCGCGTATATGCTGCGATTTGCGATAAACTTTTATCTATTGGGAGAGACGCCATTCAACCGCTGGAAACAGCCCTTGATAATTGTCTTGAAGAACAACTTGAAACAAGAATCAGGGCAATCCTTGAAAAGTTGTATCAGTCAGTTCTGTTTGCCCGTTTTTCAGATTGGCTACACACAACTCCTGATGATTTATTCAATGGGTTTTTTCTCGTCAGCCTGACCAAACACAGGAAAATTGATGAGTTTATGTTTTCTGCAATCATTTTAGGCATAAAAACTGAAATCTGGTTTGATCTCCATGATGACTATACTCCGCGTGAGAACATAAAAGTTATAAATGAAATTCTGTTTAAGGTTTATCATTTTGAAGGGAACAAATTTGATATCGCCGCGCCTGAGAATTTTTATATGAACACTTTTCTGAGTTCTAAAAAAGGCAGTCCGCTAACGCTTGGAATATTATATTTGATTATCTGCCAAAGGCTCGGTTTTCCGGTTTACGGCGTTAATCTTCCCCAACACTTTATCCTTGCCTATCTTAAAGATAAAGACATTGAAAATCCTGATGAGCGCGACGTTCTTTTTTACATCAACCCCTTTAATAATGGCTCAGTTTTTAGCCGTCAGGAAATTGATCAGTTTATTGGGCAGATGAAAATCAAACCTCAAAAATCGTTTTTTCAACCATGTTCCAATGCCGATGTTATTCGCCGACTAATCAACAACCTTATATTTTCTTATAAGAATCGCGGAATGGATGACGATATTATTGAACTGGAAAACCTTCTTACAGCCTTCAAATGAAAAAGTTTCTATTCCCGGTATGCCTCATTTTTCTGGTCTTGCTTCTTTCAGGCTGGGGTTCAAAAGGTCATAAAAAGATTAGTCAGAATTTCGCGTTTTGCCTGCCTGCAAAAATGGGTTTTCTTAATCCCGGATGGACCAGTTTTGTTGCAAATCACGCATCCGACGCCGATTATCGCAAAGATCAGGACCCGAATGAGTCGTCGCGACATTTTATAGATATTGATAACTATCCGGAGTTTGTAATCAATGGTTTAATTAACCATTGCTACGATTCAGTTGTTGCCGAGCATGGATTGTATTTTGTTACAGACCAGGGAATATTGCCCTGGGCTACGCTCCGAAGCTACGATTCATTGAAGAGTTGTTTCCAACGGAGCGACTGGAATCGCGCATCCTTGTTTGCCGCCGATCTTGGTCATTATGTAGCCGACGGTCAGATGCCGCTGCATATTGCGAAAAATTATAATGGACAACTTTCTGGTCAGACCGGAATTCACTCCCGGTATGAGACCAAACTGATTGAACGTTATGAAACATCGTTGGTTTATCCGGTTGATTCGGCGATTTATATTGCCAATGTATCATCATACATCTTCAATTATCTTTATACAAATTACAAGTTTGTTGACAGTGTCCTGCTGGCTGATGTTTATGCTACGCAAACAGCGGGTAATTTTTCTTCCGACGCCTATTATCAGGCATTCTGGGAAAAAACCGGGAAATTTACAATCAACCTTATGCGGAGCGGCTCAACTGCTCTTGCAAGTTTAATTTATACCGCCTGGATAGAAGCCGGAAGTCCGACGATTACTCCTTATTCCATTGATGAACCCAAATCTCCCGGACAGCCAATGATTTTTCCGGTTTATCCTAACCCTGCCTGCGACGTCGTATTTTTTCCCGTTGTGATTCCGTATCCTCAATCGTTCTTCACAATCGAAATTTACGATATTGCCGGTAACCTGAAAAACACCATTATCAGGCAGTCAACATCCGAAGATATTCAGAATATAAGTTTTAACGCCAACAAACTGTCGCGCGGAACTTATCTGTGCGTTTTGAAATCCGGAAGTTCGCGCACAATCCGCAAGTTTGTTGTAATACATGACAGGTCTGACCGCTGAAGTCCTTATAACTTAATAAACCGATCCACCATTTTTAAAAATACTATAATATCAATAGGCTTGGTCAAATAGTCGACGGCGCCGGCTTGCATCATCCTGTCAATCTGCTGAGGCATAGCGTCGGCGCTGATAATAACCACCGGAATGTTCTTTGTTTTTTCTTCAGCCTGAAGAAGCTT
Organism: Bacteroidota bacterium; assembly: GCA_026391715.1. GTDB lineage: Bacteria > Bacteroidota > Bacteroidia > Bacteroidales > FEN-979 > CAIVAT01. The sequence continues at coordinate 95,816 of JAPLDO010000032.1, read as the reverse complement.
TATCACGTCAATCCCTGGAATGTCGGGTAAATCGAGATCGAGTAAAATACAATCCGGTTTGCAATCGGATGCAATTGTAACAGCGTATTTACCATATCTCGATGTAATAAGGTGGATTGCCGGGCGATGCATTGCGATAATTTGTTCAACCAATTGAGCGTTCGGAATATTATCTTCGATGTGCAAAATAGTTCTGGTTTTTAATGCAACCTCCTTATTTGAACTGACTAACTCTGCTGTATGTTTTTCTTTCTCTTCGTTTTTTTCTACCCCGGTTATTTGAAATTCGACCAGCGGCAGCTCAACCCAAAATGTACTTCCTTCTCCTGGTACGCTTTTCACGCCAACAGTTCCACCCATTGCTGTCATCAGATTTTTAACAACCATCAAACCAAGTCCTGCGCCTTCGATTTCGGTTTTATCAGCCCCAATGCGCTCGAAAGGCTGGAAGAGTTTTTTGACGTCATCAGGCTTAATTCCAGAGCCTGTATCGCTTATTGAAATCCTTACCAAAGATATTCCCGACGCCGCAGTTTGTTGTAATTTGGTTTTTATTATTATCGAACCGCCTTCGCAGTTATACTTTACGGCGTTGTTAATCAGATTAATGAGAACCTGTTGAAAACGCTGCCTGTCGGCTCGAACAAAAAGCAGGTTATCGGGCGAATATTCCAATTTGGTTTTCAGACGCCGCTTTTGAGCGCCTGGTTGGGCAACATCAAGCATTTCAATAATAATACCTCTAAGTTGAACCGGTTCGGGCGAGAGTGAAATCCGACCTGACTCTATACCCGAAATATCGAGTACTTCATTGATTAAATTAAGGAGGTGTTTTCCGCTGGTTAAAATGAAATTCACACCTTTCCGGTGAGCCGGAGTGAGTTCGCTCATATCCATCAGTTGGGCGAAGCCAAGAATTGAATTCATGGGCGTTCGCAGCTCGTGGCTCATGCGCGAGAGGAATTCGCTTTTGGCATGGTTGGCTTTTTTGGCTTCGTTCATTGCTTTCAATATTTCTGCTTCCGCCTGCCTGTGTTCGGTCATATCAATGGAGATTCCTCCAATCAGAGGGTTTTTACCGGCTGCCCCGATAACAAACTTTTGTGTTTCATAATGATGTATTTTTCCATCAAGATTAGGAAAAGATTCTTCAATTTTTTGATAGCCGGTTTGAAGCGTTTTCCTGTCATCCTCAATAATCCTATCTGAAGTTTCGACGCCAAAAGTTTCATCTAAAGAAAGTCCGATCCATTTTGAAGCGCCTAATGAAGTATCCATTGCATTATTTGCATAAATCATTTTGCTTTCGTGATCTTTAATAAAAACAAGGGCAGGCAAATAGTCCATGAACAACGAAAATCTGCTTTCGCTATCTCGCAGCGCAACTTCGGCGCGCTTGCGTTTGGTGATATCCTGATGAGTTCCCGACATCAGGAGCGGTTTGCCGTCATCAGTCCAGGTGTGAACTTTGCCTCTGTTTAAAACCCAAATCCAGTCGCCATTTTTGTGTTTCATTCTAAATTCAACGGAAAAATAATCTAATTCTCTTTTGAAGTGTTTTTCCTGTAATTCAAGCGCTTTTATTAAATCATCAGGATGTATAAACCTAATCCAGGTTTCGATGTTTACCGGTAAGAGTTCATCCAGAGTATAACCAATTATTTCGAACCATCTTTCGTTGAAAATGGTTTCTCCCGTTTGGATATTCCATTCCCATGTCCCAATGTTGGCGCCTTTGATAATATCGGCAAGCCGTTGTTTTTCAAGGGCAAGTTCTCTTTCGGCAAAAACGCGGTTCTCGACTGCTTTTTCAAGGTTGTTGTTGGTTTCGGTTAATTGGGCAGTTCTTTCAATAATTCTTTTTTCGAGGTTTTCGTTGAGATCGCGGATTTTTTGTTCGGTAAGTTTTTTATCAGTAATGTCAATATTTACGCCTTTTAAGGTGATTAAAGTATCTCCGTCAAATTCAGGAACAATATTGTTTTGCACCCATTTTGCTTCACCGTCAGGTAAAATCAGGCGCAAATCAACACTTGTTGGTTTCCGGTTTTGATATATCTCCGTCAGCTTCTCATCAATCAGGTGTTTGTCGTCGGGATGCACTATTTTGGCGAAGGCGTCGTTTGAAACTTCTTTTCCATCGGGCTTAAGTCCGATAAGGTTGTAATAATTATCCGACCAGATGACTTTGCCGGTGATGAGATTAAATTCCCAGCTACCCATTTTTGCAATTTCCTGGGAATAATTGAGCGCCGCTTCGCTTTGTTTCAGGGTTTTTTCAGCCTGTTTAATTTTGCTGATGTCGGTTGTTGTTGCTGATAAATAAAGTGGTATGTGGTTTTCATCAAAAATAACATTTGCCGTCATCAGCGATGGAAATGTTGAGCCATCTTTCCTGGCATGGAAAACTTCTTCGGAGGTAAACCCTGCTTTATTTTTTATAAGCGCATGCAACTCTTCGACGCGTGTCAGTTGCTCCTGATTATGAACTGCCATGAAATTTTCGCCAATCAGGTGGCTCGCTTCCCAACCTACCATAGTGGCAAAGGCATTGTTTACATAAATAAAATTCCCGTCCAACGAAGAAATGGACGCCCCATAGTTGGCGCTGTCGGAGATGGTGCGGAACTTGCGTAATTCGGCTTCAGCTTGTTTGCGTTCCGAAATATCGCGGATTGTAACCAGCGTCCCAACCTGTGTTTCTGTTTGGAATTTTGTGCCGTTCAGTTCTCCGAAAAATATAGAACCATCGCTACGCTTCATATGCATTTCGAGGTTTTTTGTGGTTTCACCTTTTGACAATGCAAGGCGAAACTCAGTCAGAGATTTTGAAACAAAAGGTTCATCCAGAAATTCGGTAAAGTGTTTGCCGCACATTTCCCGTGGCGAAATATGGAAAATAGATTCAGAGGCAGCCGAGGCAAAAGTTATTATGCCGTTTATATCGGTAATTGCGATAAGGTCGCCAGATTGTTGAGTTATGGTGCGGAATCGTTCTTCGCTTTCTCGCAAATCGGTTTCCACCTTTTTGCGATAGGTAATATTCTCTTGCATTAAAACAATGTTCTCCAGTATTCCATTGCTGTCATTCAGAGGGAATCCAACCGCTTTTACCGTAACCGGCATATCCGGAAAGGATGGATTGACCTCATGTGGATTGAAATTGGAATCAGGGAAGGAAACAATTTCACCGTTTTTAATGCGGTCGAATAGCTCTCCAAATCCTTGTTGTAATAATTGAGGATCATTAAATAACGAATATTCTGCGGGAACAACAGCGCCAAAAAGGTTAAAGTGTGCCGAATTTGTTTGAATTGTACAGCCGTCAATATCCAGAATTTGAATTGACATCGGATTTTTATCTATGATGTCCTGTAACTTTTTTTCTGCCTTTTTGCGGTCGGTGATGTCTCTGAAAACCCCATAAGCGCCGATGTAGCTATTGTTTTCGTTGAATTTGGGGGTAGAACTTACAAGGATATATTTGGCATTTCCTTTTTTCGTAACTATTTGAAGTTCGTAAGAATCTGAAATCCCATGCTGTCTCTTTCCGGTTTGCCGACTGATTTTTTCTATTTCTCCGGCGGGTAAAAAATCAAATAAAGAGACTCCGATAAGTTCGTCGGTTTCAAATATTTTTGCGGCGGCAAGGTTGGCAAATTCAAACACTTCGTTTTGATTTACGATGCCAATTCCTTCGGACTGGGATTGGATAATTGCCTGAAATTTTTTCTCGCTTTCGTGCAAAGCGTCTGTGGCAACTTTGCGGTCGGTAATGTCGGTCATAGTCAAAAGGCACTGTTCACCCTTGATTGCAACGATTCCCGAAAGGTGAATATACGCAGGCAAATTGCTTTCTGTTTCCAGGGTTACTTCGCAGGTTTCTTTGGTTCTTCCGGTAAATACTTTCTCCAGAAAAATATTAAAATCCGGTTTAGTATCTTCAGAAACAAAAAAGTGGAATTTTTTATTTTTTATGAAGGAGCGTTCTTTACGCAGCACACGCGCTGCGGCAAGATTTAGCTCCATAATTGTACCTTCCCGCGAAATTGTAAAATAGCCGGAAGGTGCAAAATCGTATAGTTCAGTATATTTCTCGGCGACAACTTCAGCCTGCTCCTTTGCCCGCATGAGTTCCTGGTTCTGCAATTCCAGTTCAATCTTATGCACCTGCAACTCATGGATAAGTTTGAGGGCGTCGGCGTCGGTTGTTTTTGCAGCGACGTTATGCAAAACGTCTGTAGCTACAGTGTCTGTACCGGCGTTCATCAGGTCTTCGGCTCGTTGGCGAAGGTTGGCGATGGAGGATTTTTTTTGTTTGTTCATCGGAAGCGAAAAAAATGTATGAATTATTTAGAATAGAGAAAAGTTTTGTTCCTTTGAATTCAAATGCCAGGATCAGTCAATCTGTGAAAAAAAACAAAGCTACTGGAAATATCTTTTGGGGGTTACGTTTCAATGACGCTTACCAAAAAAATCTTGGACTTTCTGCAAACTTACCTGTTTGAAAGGGTGAAATTCAACCATAAATATTAACCCACCAATGAAAACGGTAATTAATTGGCTTTTGAAATTCAACTATGCCAACTACCTCTCAAAGCTTGGCCGTTACGTTCTGAACAATCTGGCAACCACTGCCGCAAGAGGCAGAATGTCACGAAAGCCAACAGATTATTTCAGGAAGCGCTTCAAATAGCCGGGAAATATAAACTTACTGCCGACCGCCTGATGTTATACCGCGAGGCTTTTCAAAGCAATCTGGAACTTCATGATGTTGAGTTGGCTCTGACCTATTTTAAGCAAAGGGACCATCTGAACGACAGCCTGAAGACAATAGAACAACGGGATGCTGTTTTAAAATATCAGGCTCTTTACGAAACCCAGGCACTTGAAACGAAAGTCAAAGACCTGAACTCCCATGTAAGGCTGCAGAAAATCAGGAACATCAACATTGCTTTAATATTGCTGGCATTGCTGCTCCTGGTGTCAACACTCGTAATTCTTCTCTTTTTCAGAAACCGGCAAGCCAACCAGAAAAGAATACTGGCAGAACAACAGGCGCTCCATTCAGAACAGGAAAAATTACTCCAAGAGGCGGAACTGGAAATGAAGACCCTTGAACATCAGATTAATGAGGAAAAAGTTGGGCGGCTTGAACTCGAAGTGAACCTCAAAGAGGTGGAATCTTGTCCCTTTATCGGCATCGGGGATGAAGGCGGTTTCGGTAACCGCGGGCCAGCCCTTCAGCCTGATGATTGATTGCGAAGATGAATGCCGAGGCGAAATATGTTACTGAGTAGTAGAGGTTAAAGCCCTGATTAACTCTTCTTTTTTCACCGGCTTTGAGAGATAGTGGTTGCACCCGGCTTCAAGAGCTTTTTCGCGGTCGCCTTCAATGGCATAAGCAGTGAGAGCTATAATGGGTATTTCGGTATTGAACTTCCTGATTTCGCGGGTGGCTTCGTAACCGTCCATATCTGGCAGTTTGATATCCATTATGATAACGTCAATACCTGGATTTTGACGGCAAATCTCTACCGTTTCGCCTCCTGTAACGGTATGCATTACCTTATGTCCCGCTTTAGCGAGGATAACCCTGAGAAAATAATAATTTACCTGGTCATCTTCTGTAATTAGAATTTTTAAAGGACGTTCCTGTTTTGTAATTATGGTGATTGGTGGGGAAGAAGATTCTGTGGTTTTTATTACATGAATGAATGGTATCTGAAAGAAGAACGTACTACCATAGCTTTCTTCGCTTTCCATCCAAATTTTTCCGCCCAACATTTCAATATATGCTTTGGTTATCGCCAAACCCAGTCCCGACCCTTCATAGAGTCGCGAACGGGAAATGTCGGCTTGTACAAAACGTCCGAAAATCGCTTGTCGCCTGATTTCGGGGATGCCGATCCCGGTGTCTTTCACAAAAAATTCAATAATATCATTTTTGGCGCTGTATCCGAATTCAACATAGCCTTTTTTCGTGAACTTCAGCGCGTTTTTAATCAGGTTTGTCAGGATAGAATTAAGCTTGTCCCTGTCGGTTTTTACCGTTTCCAGATTTTCTGCGATACTACCGGTAAAAAAGAACTGTAACCCTTTTGTTTCCGCCTCTCTTTTGAAGAATGAATGTAGGATCGCCGTCAGCTCATTAATATTGACGTCAGATAACAAAACCGGCATTAGTCCTGATTCGATTTTGGATATATCCATGATATCATGCATGGTAGTCAACAGACGTTCGCTGCTTTTTTTTACGATTTTTACATATTCCTCCTTTTCTTCTCCTGTAAGATTCGGTTCCTGAAGCAGCGCTATAAAACCGAGAATACCGTTCATAGGCGTTCGTATTTCATGGCTCATATTAGCGAGGAATGACGATTTTAGTCGGTCGCTCTCTTCGGCTTTTTCCTTAGCTGCGACCAGTTCGTCCTGATTATTTTTGCGGAGGTAAGCTGCGCCGATTGTATTGGTGGCGGCAGAAAGTATCTGTTCTTCGCTCGCTGTCCAGCTTCTTTCCTGGTGGCTATCATCAAATCCGATAAACCCCCAGAAACTTTTATTAATAAATACCGGAGATATAAAAATGGATTTAATTCCATGATTAGAAAGAACTATTTTTTCTGATTCTGGAAATTCCCTGATATTGCCTACGATGACTTTTCCGTTTGAGAGTATTTCATACCAGCGGGGGCAGGCAATTTCATAAGGAACAGCCTGTGAAGCCGGTTTGTCAATTTGAGGTTCAACCGAACCATCTGTCCATTCATAACGCAGGCTCATCAGTGGCATCTTATACCCCGGCTCATTATGATTCTGGAAAATATAAACACGGTTAACTTCGGTAGCCTTTCCGATTATTTCCAGCGATTTGTTGATAGAATCCTCAATGTTTTCAATTTCTACGAGCTGCGCAGTGGCTTCGGCGATTGCAACGAGCAGCTTGTCTCTTTTAATGACGTCGGATTCCCCTTCCCGAATCTCTCTTTGCCATGCTACCTGGTCGGTAATGTCGCGAATTACAATAAGTCGACTGTGTGGCTGACTTTTAATTGCCTGTTTAATAATTCTAAATGTATATAATTCGGCGTTGTTTACGATTTCTATCTGGTCAACGGATTTATGATCAATTATGGCATTCAACAGCGGAATTACCGAAGCGCCCGATGATTCAATTGGTGAACCTATGATGTTTTTATCCCGGATTCCAAGGAAAGTTAAGGCAGCTTCATTGATGTCCTGTATCCGGTTTTGACCGTCGAGGGCGAGAATACCATCAGGTAAAGTTTCAACCAGGGTTTCGCGGGCAACCGGCGCCAGATCAAGAAATCGGATGTTTAAAATTGCATAAACCATCAGAGCGCCGCTCAGAATAATACTCACAGGCACTAAATCGAGTCCTGCTACCGGGTTGCTGCCTGTAAGATAAAGCACGCTGGCTGACCAGGGACACAAACCTGCAAAAAAAATAACCCATCCCTGCGACCGAAAAACTTTTGTGTGGCGGATGATAAAACTGAAAAGAAAGATGGTTGCAAGAAGCAGCAGCAAATAGTTGTATGCCATATAACCAATCCAGAACCAGATTCCGTGATAATACTCCATGATATTTGTTTCGACCGAAATGTTCGAAAATCCCAACCATATCAAGTGATGTTTATCATTGGTTATAGCAAAAACCATCGTAATTACCGGGACGATGAATAGCGACAGAGATTTTTTTACAGAGATGAATTTATCTTTGCCTGTAAAACGGAGAACAAAAATCAGATACAGAACCGGAGTTGAAACCGCTCCGATATAAGCTATTTTAGACCAGAAAATTTTATCCTGCATGGTAAGAGCTGCAGTTTCAATCATCACGAAAAATGTCCATACACCGGCGGCAATCATTAGTCGTGTAAGCTCTATCGCTCCTTTTACCAATCGTCGTTGCCAGGCAAGAAAAGCTACAAAAAACGAAACCAATGCAGTTGCAAGAAAGAATACTGAATAAATTGTGAAAACCTGGATCATCTCGTTGCTGGTTTATTGGATTAAGACAGGAATTTGCATTATTCGCCAATTCAAAATTCGGCAAAATATTGATGCTGCCGAATATTGGAAAAATAAAACCTTGAGTCCACTCCGAAAAGCGGCATTTTTGCTTTTTTATTTCCCGATAGGACTCATTAAAACCAAACGTTTGGTACTAGTTTGATTTTCGCCGGTTAGCCGGTAGAGGTAAATTCCTGATGGAAGTTTATTTCCGTTGCGGTCGTTGCCATTCCAGGTCACGGCGGTCGAACCAGGCTCAACAACTCCATTTAGCAAAGTTGTAATTTTCACGCCGCAGATATCGAGTATTTCGAGTGTAACATGGCTTCGACGGGTTATAATCACCGGAATAGTTGTTGCGTTACTGAATGGGTTAGGATAATTATTGCCAAGTTTGGGCGCTGGTCTTTGGTCATTGATTCCTGCCAGCAAATCGCTGTTTACCATTATAATTACATACTGGTCGCCTGTGGCGGTTGTGTATTTCAGGCTGTCAACTTCATAGAGAATACCGGGAGCGCAATTAATGGGCAATGTCATTTTTACGCGGATGGCTACGCTGTTGCCCGGATTTATCAAATATGGCAGTGTGGCAACCGACATTGAATCTACATACCAGGGAAGCGAGCCGTTTTGTTGAACCAGGTTGAGAGAGAGAGCTGTGGAGAGATAATTGCGCAATTGTGTTATTTTTCCCAATGTGCAATCCTCCCGCGTCAGGAACCATAGTGTATCGGGAACGGCAGCAAGGTTAGTATAAACGGTATTGAACCTGTATGGATCGGAGGCGCCAATGAGCGGCATTGTTTCTCGCCGTCCCGATTCGTCGGCTGCCGAGAGGTAATACTCAACCACGCTTCCGGCAGGCTGTTTTGGGATGAATCCCTGGTAATGATTCGCTGAAGTTTGTTGCATCGAAACAAGGTTAAATGAACCGCTATTTACCCGGTAGTGGATAAGAACCGAATCGGCAATCACCGGTTGATGACTGCTCGCTATAATATCAGCATTAATCGGATAAGCGGTTTCGCAGGGCTGATTCCCGGCGAGGGGGATGTGACGGATGTGCAAAAGTCCGATATCGGCAATTCCCATAACGCGGCAATGTAGAGCGTCGGTTGAAACCCAGGGCGTTGATGGATTCCCAATGAAACCAATGACTTCATAGCCTGGCATGGCAGCTTCATAAACCGCTTTCGCGCTGTCGTCCCAGGGGGAATTCATAAAAGGAACAAGAACCTTGTTATTGAGAATTACCGAGTTAGAGTAAGGCTGATCCTGTGGGGTTTGCACCCTGAAAACTTTATAGTTGTAGCCGAATGAACAGGTTTGTGAAGCCCAATAGGCTGCCGCCGATTCGAGAGCGTTATATTCAGGGTCGGATGTAAGAACTTTTCTGATAAGAATTCTGTCGGGCGTCAGGAATTTCGCCCAGCAATCTATGTGATCAATAGTTGAGGATAGATTTGGATCAGGAACTACCTGAAAGTTGGTAATTCCGAGGTATTTGTTCATTTTTTCGTCAATCTGCGCGGGGGTTTGGGAGGGATTTTCATTCCAGACAAGGTCGGTGGCGGCGCCAATGCCGAAACCATCGGTCATATAATTTCCACCGGCGGTAATAACATTCATGCCAAACCACGGTATTCCTAGCATTGCCGCCATCAGCTTTGGAATTTCATCATCATTGGGTCGCGGACGATTATATGGAAAGTCAACAATTCCAATCTGATTGGAGCTGTCGGATTCAAACCAGGGTCCATAATCGCGGGTCCAGTAACTGTCGGATTGCGCAATAAGAAAATTGCAATGGCTGGTGTCCACTCCATTAGCTACATACTGGCTGATTACAGTATTTTTCTGGGAATTTGACGCCACAACAGTTGTTACTGTAATATCCAAAGCCATTTCTTTGATTAGCGAGATGGGAATGCCAAAAGGGTAACGAACAAGCGCGCCCTGCATCCGGTCATATTCGGGAACATTCCGCACCGGTCCTGCCGGGGGCTCGGTTTCAACAAAGCCCCTTCCGATTTCCCCTTTACGCAGTAGTTCTTCGGGGGTCATTTCGTGTTGTAGCGCCGGTTGCGCAATTCGAATTGTATCCTGGCTAAAACCGGCAATGGTTGTAAGCGCCAGAAAAATCAAAGTAAAAATCTGTTTCATCTGAATTTGAATATGATTACAAAAATAGCGTTTTAACCTTTGCCGGAATAACTGCGAAGGAATTATACCATTCAGGGGTCATTTTTAACCTGAAACCTGAAACCTGAAACCTGAAACCTGAAACCTGGAACCTCGGAATTTCAGCAATAAATCACTGTAGCTACTCAGGATGAACATTGCACAAAATAAAACCCTATTTTTGCAGTTATTTAAATAGCCTGAATTATTCAACATTTCTCTCTGTGACTTCTCTGTGAAACCTCTGACTAACAATTTATTTCACTGAGTTTCACCGGGAAAACACTACGCTACGCAGATTCACATAGCAAAACGCTTATCGCTTCAATGACGCAAAGACGCAAAAAATCATGCTCATATTAAAAAACGCCGGATTTCTTTTCTTTCTCCTGTTAGTAATTCCTTTTTCCATTTTTGCGCAAGCGCCAATTCGTCCCGACTCAACATACAGAACGAAGCCACTGATTGAAGATGACCAGGTTATTCTGATGCTCGACAGCCTTGCCAACCTTAAAATATTTGAAGAAACCCAGTTTCCGAATACCAACCAATATCAGAACTGGAGTAACTATAGCGACTCCGACATTCCTGTTTTTTCCGATTCGGTTTATCGTGAACGCATTGCTCTGATGAATGACCAATCGCCGTTTGAATATGTTTACAACAATGAGGTTAAAAATTTCATTGCTATGTATAGTGTTCGCAAACGAAAACTGACTGCGCGTATTCTCGGACTTGCACAGATTTACTTCCCGCTTTTTGAGGAACAGCTCGATAAATTCAACATGCCGCTTGAGCTCAAATACCTTGCCGTTATTGAATCGGCGCTCAATCCCATTGCCAATTCACCGGCTGGAGCCAAGGGACTCTGGCAGTTCATGTATGGCACCGGGAAAGGTTACGGACTGAAGGTGAGCACTTATGTTGACGACCGGTTTGATCCATACAAATCAACAATTGCGGCTTGTGAGCATCTGAGCGATCTTTATGATATTTATGGAAGTTGGTCGCTGGCTCTTGCCGCCTACAATTCGGGGGCAGGCAATGTGAATAAAGCCATCAGACGCTCTGGCGGAATTAAGAATTTCTGGGCAATAAAAAAATATCTTCCAAAGGAAACCGCCTCGTATGTCCCGGCTTTCATTGCCGCAAGCTATGTTATAAACTATGCCAGCGAACATAAAATTTATCCCGTTGATCCTGGCATTCTTTATTATGAGGTGGACACGGTTACCATCAAACAGCCGCTTTCCTTTGCCCAGATATCCGAAATGCTTAATATTCCTATGGATGAGATTGTAATGCTTAATCCAACCTTCAAGCAGCGACTAATACCGGCAACATCAGAAAATCCCTACAAATTGTGGTTGCGGAAAAAGTATATAGGTCCGTTTATCAACAACGAAATCGCATTGTACGCTTATCGTACCCGTGAAGGACTTGCCAGCGATTCGCTGGAGCGATTGATTTTTAAAAACTATCGCGACTCTGAACTATATACCGTGAAAAGCGGCGAAACGGTGACGTCAATAGCAAAAAAATTCAACATGACTACCAGCGAACTGAAGTCATTGAACGGATTGAAGAAAAATTCAATCAAACCTTCGAAGAAAATTCTGGTCTATTCAAAACCAAAAGATAATAAGCGAGGCGGAGAAATTACAAGCAAATATGTTCCACAGCCCATTCAGAAAGATAGCGCCGCAGGAGCCAATATCGCCGCAGGCAAATCAGAACCCTCAGCGCCTGAGCAAAAGCCTTCCAGCTCTTCCTTAGATGAAAAACCTAAAATGGTTTATATTGTTAAAAGCGGTGAAAGCATTGCATTGATTGCCCAAAAGTGCGGCTGTACAAGTAACGACCTGATCAAATGGAATAATCTTAAAAACCAAACCGTGCTTGTAGGACAGAAATTGAAGGTTGCTTCCACTTGCGCTCCAACAACTTCGGGGAAGAAAACAAATTCCAAAACATCATCCGCAAAAACCGCATCAACAGCAAAACCTGCATCGTACACAATTCAGGCGGGAGATAATCTGTGGGAAATAGCAGATAGATACAATGTTACAGTGTCGCAGATCAAATCTCTGAATGGCTTAAAAAACAACAGTAGGTTAAGTCCTGGGCAGAAGATCAAGATTCCTAAGTAATTTTCAGGTATCGTCGCTTTGATCAACCAATAACCAAAATGTTCTCAGATGAAAACCAAGCTGTCAAAAACTAATTATCGGATTAGGAACACAATATTGGTAAGCGCTATCCTTTTAGTTTTTACATGTCAGGCTCAGCAACCACTCACTCTTGATGAATGTTATAAACTAACTGAGAAAAACTACCCGCTGAAGTCTCAGATTGACCTGATTGCGAATGCCAACACGTTGAAAGTTACCAACCTGAACAAGAATTACCTGCCGCAGATCAATGTAAACGGAAGCGTTTCACTCCAGTCGGCGGTTACCCAGGTGGCAATTGAACTCCCAAAGGGGTTTCCGGAATTAAGCATGCCCGTGATGAGCAAGGATTGGTACAAACTCACGCTTGATGTGAACCAGTCTATTTTTGATGGTAATGTTACCAGCTATCAGAAAAAAGTGGAATCGTACAATCTTCAGTCCGATCAGAAAGGAGTGGAAATTGAACTCTATAAACTAAAGGACAGAATCAACCAGTTTTTTTTCAGTATTCTGCTGATCAATCAGAATGACAGGTTGCTGAAAAGTAACAAGGAGCGGATTGACGCCAAGCTGAAAGAGGTGGAATCGGCAATAAGCAATGGCGCTGCGCTTGAGATGAATGCCGACCTGCTGCGCGCCGAACTTGTTCGTATTGATCAGCAACTTACCGAAACTCGCATGGATCGGGTTTCCTTGTATCTTATGCTGTCGGAACTCACCTCTACAACAATCCCGGAAACAACGCCGCTGATTACACCCGAAATTTCGTTGCCATCAGCGGGATACGAAAACAACAGGCTCGAATACAAACTTTACGATATCCAGCGGGCAAAAATTGATGTGATGAAAAATATGGTTACCACAAAATGGAATCCTAAAATTTTTGCCTACGGTCAGGCCGGCTTTGGCAGACCCGGTCTTAATATGCTCGACGACAGCTTTAAACCCTGGTGGCTTTTCGGCGCAAAACTTACCTGGAATCCGTGGAACTGGAACGGTAATAAAAATGAGAAGAAAATCCTTTCACTCCAAAGTGAAATTCTGAAAAGTCAACAGGAAACTTTCGACAAAAACCTGAAAATCAGTTCGCAAAAGGAGCTTAGCGAAATGAATAAAGTCATGGAACTGCTCGTACAGGATCAACAGATTATAGACATAAGGATCAGAATCGCTAAAACAGCTTCATCGCAGCTCGACAATGGAGTAATCACATCGAGTGATTACATTGCCAGACTTAACGAGGAAACGCTGGCGCGGCTGAATCTGGAGATACATAAAATACAGTTAATCAAAGCCAAACTCTCTTATTTATATGCGCTTGGGAAATTGTGACCTGCGATATGTTTAAGAAAATCTCCGTAGAGGTGTGCCATTTTATTTGCTGAGCGAGCATAAACTGAGTATTCATGACAGAATATTCCCGTTGGAAGTAAAGAATAAGAAACGGCGCTTTATATCTTTTTACCTTACCGAAAAGGATAAACAGTATTTTTAGTTTGATTTTTTTAATTTTGACAGATTAACCAAAACAAATAAAGAGATGAAAAAACTAATCGTAATTCTGACTGTTTTCATTGCAGCAACTTTTTCTTCGGAAACAACTTTTGCTCAGTTCGCCTTTGGCTTCAAACTTGGCTATAATGCTTCAAAACTCAGCGCCAATATTGATTCGATCAAATCCTCGATGAGTTCAGGATTTCATGTAGGCGCTTTTGCCCGGATCGGGAAAAAAGTTTTCCTGCAACCGGAATTTTATTATACGCTTTCCGGGGCGTCATTTGAAAATTTAGGACCGAGTACCGTAAACGACTGGAAACAAAAAGTTACAGTGGGAACTCTTGATATTCCGGTTCTTATCGGTATTAATATCTTTCAGACGAAAATTTTCAAATGGAGAATCATCGCAGGTCCAATGGCGTCATTTGTTGTCAATTCAAAGATAACAGACGTCAATCTGACGGGACCAATCGAAAAATCGGACATCAACAGCGTCAACTGGTACTTGCAAGCCGGAACCGGTATTGACGTTTTATTCCTTACTCTTGATATTCGCTATCAAGTAGGGTTGAATAAAATTATTAACGAAGCAATCAGTAGCAATGGGACCGTTTATCCCGTCAATTCAACAGGCAACATGTTCATTGTCAGCGTAGGGTTTAAAGTTCTGTAACAATCATTAAAGCAGAAGAAATTGTGAATGTAAATGGAATTGGTTACCGCACAGTATGGTTGGAAGGCGCTTCGGTTTTTTTTATTGAACAGAATCTATTGCCTTTTGAGTTCGTCATAAAAGAATCATCAACCTATATTGAGAGTTGTCATGCTATTCGTTCAATGATGGTGCGCGGCGCCGGCGCGATCGGCGCCATAGCCGGATTTGCCATGGCTCAGGCTGTTCTTGCATCTTCTGAAAACAATTTCCTTGAATTTATCAGCCATGCAAAGCTGGAAATAGAGGCAACCCGTCCAACGGCGCGGAATCTGTTTTATGCAACCGAAAAAGTCTTTAATGCCGCTATCAAATCCCGTGAAGCTGCCGTTATTGCCGCACAGGAAATTGCCAACCGCGACGCCGCAGATTCGCAACGAATCGGACAGTTCGGCAATGAATTGATTCGCGAAGGCATGAACATCGAAACCCACTGCAACGCCGGCTGGCTGGCTTTTGTTGACTATGGCACTGCGCTCTCTCCCATTTACCTTGCTCACGAGGAGGGAAAAAAAATCTTTGTTTATGCCGATGAAACCCGACCGCGCAGCCAGGGCGCCAGGCTCACTGCCTGGGAATTGAACCAGGCAGGCGTTCCTCATGCCATTATTCCCGATAATGCAGGCGCATGGCTTATGTCGCTTGGCAAAATTGACATGGTAATCGTGGGCGCCGACCGAATTGCCGCCAATGGCGATACTGCAAATAAAATCGGTACGCTCGAAAAGGCTATTGCTGCAAAGGAATATGGAATTCCGTTCTATGTCGCGGCGCCCACATCAACCTTCGACGCTGCATGCCCTGATGGGTCGTCTATTCCGATTGAGGAACGGAGCGAGGACGAGGTTCTTTATATGGATGGCGTAAACTCAGCCGGAAATCGTGAAAAAATACTGGTGTGTTCGCCTGGCTCACATGCCATAAACCCCTCATTCGACGTAACCCCAGCGAGATTTATCTCCGGGATTATCACCGAAAAAGGCATTATCAAACCCGACCAGCAATCTATACATCAACTGTTATCTCATAATAAATTTATATGACTTCCGGTTGAGTACCTGACAGAGAAACTTTGCGGCGCTCTGCGTGAAAACTCAGCGATCCTCTGCGGTTAAGTTTTTTTTACCGCAGAGGACCGCAAAGAAGACGCAAAGAACCGCAGAGTAATTAAATATTATGTACGTAAGCGGATAGTCATATAAATTTATTAAGGGGACAAATAAAACATCATAATTGAGCCTCCTCCGAAAAGGAAACAATTTGGACTAAAGTCCAGTAACTATATTTTTATCAATTGCCACGACCTTAAGGTCGTGGCAACTCAAGTTGCTGATATACCGGACTCGTAGCCAAACTTTGATTTTTCTAACCACTTTTCGGAGTGGACTCAAAATTTCCATATAAAAATAACTACCAAACAACAATTTAACATGAAAATAACCAGATTATCCTCTCTGATCTTTGCAATAGCGCTGGTATTACTTGTCAATATCCCTGCTTTGGCTGAAAAAAAAGAGGTTGCCAAAAACCCTGTTTCGGGGAAACAGTCGGTTGAAAAGAAAAAAGAAAATACGAATAAGAACGCCAAAAAATCAGTAAAGCCCAAAACAAAAGAAAAAGAGAAATCTAAGGACAAGGATAAACCCAAAGAGGATTCCGTATATAATTCCAGCCTGGTTGGCGGGCTGAAATTCCGCAGCATTGGACCGGCATATTGTTCCGGTCGTATTGCCGATTTTGCCGTAAACCCTGAAAATCACAGCGAATGGTTCTTAGCCGTTGCTTCCGGACACGTATGGAAAACGGTAAACAACGGAACCACATTTGAGCCGGTTTTCGACAACAACGGCGCCTACTCTATCGGATGCGTGGTTATTGACCCGAATAACAGCGCCGTGGTATGGGTCGGAACCGGCGAAAACAACCATCAGCGTTCACTCGGATATGGCAATGGCGTTTATAAAAGCCCCGACGGTGGAAAAAGCTGGAAAAACATGGGGTTGAAAGATTCCCGCCAGATAGGAAAAATAGTGATAGATCCGAGAAATTCCGACGTCGTTTATGTTGCTGCCGAAGGCTCCGTATGGGGACCAGGATGCGAGCGCGGACTCTATAAAACCGCCGACGGCGGAAAGACCTGGAAGAAAGTCCTTGAGATCAGCGAAAACACCGGCGTCAACAATATCGTCATGGATCCAAGGAATCCGGATGTATTATATGCGTCGTCGGAACAACGAAGACGGCATGTATTCACGAAAATCGGAGGCGGACCCGAAACTGCAATCTACAAATCAGTAAATGCCGGCGAAAGCTGGGATAAACTCACATCAGGGTTGCCCGGCGGCGATATGGGCGGCATCGGACTTGCCATTTCACCGGTAAATCCTGATATTATTTATGCTATCATAGAATCAACCCCCGATTCCAAAGGTTTTTACCGCAGCGACGACCGCGGCGCTTCCTGGCAAAAGATGAGCGACCATGTTGCCCAGGGACAGTATTACAACGAGATTTACTGCGATCCTAAAGATGAAAATAAGGTATTTTCGATGGAAACCGTTTCGCAGGTTACTGAAGATGGCGGAAAAACCTGTAAATCGGTTGGAAATAATAAACGTCATGTTGACGACCATGCTTTATGGATTGATCCCGACGATACGAAACATTTTTTCATCGGCAGCGATGGCGGCGCTTATGAAACCTACGATGGCGGCAAGGAGTTTATATTTAAGTCAAACCTGCCGGTGGTTCAATTCTACCGCGTACAGGTTGATAATTCCACGCCATTTTACTATGTCTATGGCGGCACGCAGGACAACAACAGTATGGGCGGTCCCTCGCGCAATCTGGCAGGAGCGGGAGTTCTTACCGATGACTGGTTTGTAACCAATGGCGGCGATGGTTTCTGGTCGCAGATTGATCCGGTGAATCCCAATATAGTTTATGCTGAAGCGCAATATGGGAACATGGTTCGTTATGACCGGCAGAGTAAGGAAGCCGTTGAGATCAGACCTGAACCGCGCAAAGGCGAAGAGACCTACAAATGGAACTGGAATACGCCGCTGATGATCAGCCCCCATTCAAATACAAGGTTATATACTACCGCCAACAAGGTTTTCCGCAGCGATGACCGGGGAAATACCTGGCAGGTAATCAGCGATGATCTTACGGCAAAAATTGACCGGAATAAGTGGCCTGTGATGGGAAAATACTGGAGTATTGATGCAATTCAGAAAGATGTTTCAACCTCGCTTTATGGAACAATAATAGCTTTTGACGAATCGCCTGTGAAGGAAAATCTGCTTTACGCCGGCTCTGACGACGGACTGATCCAGGTTTCGGAGGATGCCAGAACATGGCGCCGGATTGATAAATTTCCCGGCATTCCCGAAAATACTTATGTAAGCGATATTTTTGCCTCGCGTTTCGACGAAAACGTTGTATTTGCCTCATTTGATAATATTCTTCGCGACGATTTTAAACCATACCTTTTAAAAAGCGACGACAAAGGCAAATCATGGAAATCAATTTCCGGGAACCTGCCTGAGAACGGCACAGTTCACAGTTTTATCCAGGATTTCGTTAACCCCGACCTATGGTTTGCAGGAACCGAATTTGGTTGTTTTTTCACCATTGACGGAGGAAAAAACTGGATTCAGCTCAAAGCGGGGCTACCATCGGTTTGCGTAAAGGATATGGCAATCCAGAAACGCGAGAACGACCTTGTCCTTGCCACTTTCGGGCGCGGATTCTATATTCTTGATGATTATACCCCTCTTCGGAACCTGAAAAAGGAAACGCTGGACCAGAACGGTTATCTTTTCCCGGTAAAGGATGCCCTGATGTACCTGCCAACTGATACGAAAGGTTCGCAGGGATCAACCGTTTATGTTGCCAAAAACCCTGATTTCGGAGCAGTTTTCACATACTATGTCAAAGATGTTCCCAAGACTAAAAAAGATATTCGGAAAGAGAAAGAGACTGAACTTTTCAAAAAGGGAGAACCGATTCCGCAACCTACCGAGGCTGATCTTCGCGCTGAATCACTGGAAATCGAACCATATCTCACCTTTACTGTTACAGATGCGGCAGGATCGCCGGTAAGGATAATCAGGAAAAGTCCTTCAAAAGGAATAAACCGGATAAACTGGGATTTGAGATACCAGTCGGCGCGCGGTGTTGAAGCCGATAAATTTGACCCAATGAACAGCAACGGCAGCGGCGTGCTTGCCATGCCGGGAAAATACAAAGTCAGCCTTGCGCTAACCACAAACGGCGAAACAAAACTTCTTGCAACACCTGTTGAATTCAACGCTGTAGTTCTTGATAACGTAACCCTTCCAACGAAAGACCGAAGCGCTCTCGCTACATTCCACAACAAGGTTGCAGAACTCACCCGCGTAATGCAGGGAACCGAGAACTACACAGAAAATCTTTACAAACGGGCAACAAGCATCTTACAGGCGTTGAACAGTACGCCATCGGCAAGCCCCGAACTGATAAAAAAGGCTCGCGAGGTACAACTCCAACTCGATGAGATTCTCAATGTAAAATTCAACCGGAACACTGCAAAACCAAGCGGGGAAGAGAATCCGCCCGCTCAGGCGCCATTGAATGCCCGGCTCGGCAGTCTAAGCTGGATAACCTGGTCAACCACCGGCGATCCAACCCAGACTCAGAAAGACGCTTATGCCATTCTCGAAGCGGAATTTCCTCCGGTTTATGAGCAGGTTAAGAAGATTGGCAGCGTGGATATTCCACAGTTGGAAAAGGAGATCGAAACCCTTGGCGGACCAGTAACGCCGGGAAGGTTACCGGAGTGGAGGAAGTGAGGCGGCGAAATTGTGAAAAATGAATCTTCGGGCTTTGCAGGAGTAAAATATTGATATAATTAACAATAATTGAGTCCACTCCGAAAAGTAGTTAGAAAAATCAAAATTTGGCTAAAGCCCGGTATATCAGCAACTTGAATTGCCACGACCTCAAGGTCGTGGCAATTGATAATCAGCATCTTATTTGGCTTTAGCCAAATTTTTCATAGTTTTCGGAGTAGACCCATAATTCAACTCTATGAACCGGCGGCTTTTTATAATGGTTTCAATTATATGCCGGGGTGTATGTTTTGCTGCTGGCAGAATGCCCCTCTCCATGGCAGGTTATTCCACACCAATTCTTCGTGGTACCTGCTGCATGCCCAAATGCAGCCTGCGAGTTTGTTGTAATTGCTGAAATACAGGTATTTCCTCCGCCATTATTCCGGTTGAAATTCATCAGATGATACTGTTCGCTCCCGTGATTGTCGTGACACAGGTAACATTCTCCCTGCTCATTATTAACATGTAATTGATGCTCGCCAAAACGCGAACTTGTATTGCCTGTATAATAAGATCCTGACTTATGACATTTTGTGCAAACATCAAGTGCGCTTGGAGCCGGGGAGCCATGCGAAGTTTTAAACTGCGCCGTTCCCCCAGTTCCTCTATCGAGCAAGTGTAGATTCGCCGAACCGTGGGGACCATTGCCATGACCCGCAGTTGCCGAGTTGGAATTATTGTGACAGTCGTTGCAATATATCATTGTTGAAAAAGTATAACCTGTCTGGAATGTCGCAGCAAGGATATTAAGGTTTTTACCGGCAGCCATTACAGGATGAAATGAAAGACCGTTTGGGTTAAATTCCCTCGCCATATCCCTTGAATCAGCTATTTGAGTATTGACGCCGCCGGTTGTTAGTTTTTTCAAACCATCAGCAATGTATGTAGGAGTAGTTGCATTTGAAACGCCATCGGGTAAATAGGTTGGTAAGGTGGTATAGCTCGAATGGCATTTATAGCAAACCTGGTATTCCTGCGTTACAGCATTCTGCCAGGTAAAACCTGTGGGCGCTCCAACTCCGGCATATATTGGTTCAACGCCTCGAGCGCCAATCAGAGTAGGAAGGAGGGTAGGGGCGAGGGCAGTTCCTGATTTAGCTCCATGCGGATTATGGCAATCAGCGCATTCAACATGGCGATTGGCTCCTCCAAAGGCAGCGCCGCCGGTTTCGCCATTAACATGCTTGCGATAGGTTGCGTTTGGGTCATGTTTGAAAAAACTGGTAGCGGTATTGGTATAGGAGCTAAAAGCGAGGTGAACTTTTACAGTTGCCACACCGCCTGCCCCATGGCACGACAGGCAGAATCCCTCTTCTTCATTCATTAAATCGGTTCCTGTTCCTGTTCCGGCGTAGTTGTATGGTCCAAGCAGAGCGTTTTTATTTGAGCCATGCCCGTTGTCATGACAATCCATGCAGGTATATGGTTTGGTTTTATGTGAAGACGCCAGCCACATTGTTTTATCAACAACCGGAACGGTTACATTATCGCTGAATGGCGTCATATCGCCCGCCACGCCGTTTGCGTCGTGGCAATTCAGACAGAAATCCTCAACGCTTGCCTTGTTTGCAGGATTATAGGTGATAATTGACAAATATCCCTGGTCGGGATCGAGAAGTTTGACAGTTCCTTTCTTGTGGTCGCCCATGTAATGACAAAGCAGGCAGTCATCAACAGTAGGTATTACTCCAAGCGCGTGATGCGAAGTTCTCTTAAAATCGCCGCCGGTTCCCGCGCCGTTGCCAAGGTTGTCAACAATCTGACGTCTTCCGCCGGCAGGTCCGATTCCGGGTTTATCGGTAACTACATTATGGCAGGCGAAACAGTCGGTTTGCGCCGAAAATCCCTGATCGTGAGGATGACAATTAATGCATTTCTGGGGCGAAGGGAGATGCCGCGCATCTGAAGTTCCGCCGCTTGCCGCCTGATAATGATCAACGGCAGTAGTATGGCAAACTTCGCAAACTCCATTGAATGGCGCTATTCCGTCGCCATAATTTGCAGCGGCGCTGTTTGCGGTGAAAACAACCGCTTTCGTACCAAGCGTGGGAGTTACGATGTTATTCCGAACCAAAAGGATATTGTTGGAACCAGTTTCGTGAGCATAATGACAAGTGGAGCAACTCATCCCTTCATGGGTTGTAATCCGGCGCGCAGCCACGTCAATATGGCAATCGGTACATGTAGCGTCAATTGTGGCTGCTCTGAGAATATTTCCATCCGTTGAAATAGAATTGTGCGTGTCGTGACAGGTAGTGCAAACCACTTTATCTGTTGCGCTCAGCGGGAAAGTGGTACTTTGAAAACGTGGATCAACCGTAGGATCATAATCAATTCCCACAGGATGAGTTCCCCTGTTTGCAGGGTTATCGGCATATCTTCTTACATCGCGGGCGCTGTGACAGTTCAGACAAAGCGCATCCTCGGTATTCGACATCCTCAGAAATGGCGTAAGAGTATTTGCATGTTGATCGTGACAGGTAGAGCAGACAATCTGCCCACTGTAAACGCGTTGCAACATCGCCGGATTTGACGGCAAAGTAGTTTGGTATTGCGTATTCACAGCCAATGCGTTCCATGAATGAGATATGCCGCCAACTCCAGGCACAGCCCTCATTATATCGGCAAAAGGAGCGGCGCTTGCCACGCCTGCGGCATTATGGCAACTCATACATAAGTTGGCATTTCCCCCGACAAGCGTTAATTGCGCTCCCGGCGCGGTATGATTTATATGGCATCCATTGCACATACTATGAGGCGGACAATAACTGACTGCTATCGGAAAGTTTGGTGAAACTACGCCTGTAACGCAGCCATTTGCTCCTTTTACAGTAAGATTTCCCGACGTGGCTGACGATGAAAATGAGCCGCTGATAGAAGCTGTACTGCCTGAAGGGGTAAATCCGGCGCCGGAATATGTCCATGTATAAAAGGTTGCTCCCGGTATATCGGGAACGGAGTAAACGCCCGCTCCTGATGTGCATATTGAAGATGTGCCTGTAATAGCTCCGGCTGCCCCAACGCCTGCGGTAAGCGTAATTGGAAAGCTGGCGGAAACAGTTCCGCTGCCACAGGAGTTTACCCCTCTCACGGTTAAATTGCCCGCTGTCGCGCTCGCTGAAAAACTGGCGGTGATTGAAGCTGTATTGCCCGATGGCGTAAACCCAACGCCTGTGTATGTCCAGGTATAGCTGGTAGCTCCTGAAATCGGAGTAACCGAATAGGCGACCCCTGTCTGTCCCTGACAAACAACGCCGCTTCCGGTTATTGCGCCTGCGGCGGAAGGTAGATTTACAACCGTTAAAGTGGCGCTGTTTGAGGTGGCAGTTCCATTTACATTAGTGAAAACCGCCCTGTATTTATAATTGTTTAATCCTGTCGAATTTGAGATATTCAGGGTAGTTGTTGTAAAATTCGTATATACTCCGCCATCCATAACGGCGGTAATATTTGCAAAAGCGCCTGTATTCGGATCCCGCTGCCATTGTACTGCCGGTGCAGGAACAGAGGCGGATGTACTAGTAAAAGACGCGCCCGCTCCAATGCAAGCCAGGGTATTTGAAGGATGAGTCGCCACTGTGATCAATGATCCGGTTTCGCCTATCTGATATGCGCCGAATGTGGACATTCCGCTTGCCGCAGTTGAGGTGGTTGTGCGGACGCCGGTTGTGGTTGATCCCCATACGCCTCCCGATAATTTACTGAGGATAAAATTTGCCGTGTTGGCGCCGGCGTCAAGGTCAACAGGGGTGCCGTTGATAAAAGTAAAAGCGCCGCTGTATGATGAAAAACCGCCAACGGGAACCGTTCCCTGAGCGATTGTCCAGTTGCGGTTAACACTTAAAACCGGGTTGATTCCCGAATTGGCAATGTCGGGATGATCTCCAGATGTAGTATAACCAACCAGCGAACCCGATCCCGTTGTGACGCCTGAAAAGGTAATGAGCGCCGGAGTATAGTTTGTGGCGTCTCCGATAATAAAGTTTACGGAAGGCGCAGAACCATTGGGGATAAATATTTCAAGGTTGCCATAAATGTATTTACCGGTTCCGGCGCCAGCGTCGCTTCCGGTAGCGGAAAGTATTGCCCTGTTCGAGCCGGTGGTAATCTTCCCGTTCGCAAAAGTCAGAATGCCGCCGAAGGTTGGCGACTTCGCGATAGTCATTCCAGTGGTGTTGTTTAACGTAACGTTGTTTGAAAAGGTTGTGGCGCTTGATCCGGAAATACTCTGGGCGACCGAGCCGTTGAATGTAATCAGACCTGTTCCCTGGATAAATGATCCGCTGTTTGAAAAATTCCCTCCCAAATTCACTATCGGATTAAACGTTGACCCTTGCCAGGTTGCGCCGCTGTTGATAGTCAGGTTTTTTAAGATTGAAACAGTTTGCGCGGCGGCTGTGCCGATGGTTTTAGTGGCGCCGGTTAAAGTGACGTTGCCGGTATATGATCTGTCGGTAACTGTCTGGGCGCCGCTTGCATTATATTCAATTGTAGAAGTTGCGGCGAGGGTAATGGTTGGGTTATTGGTTGAACTGATCGCTGTTGACGTTCCTCCCGAAAATCCGCTGGTATTTGCCGTTATAAACGTTCCATTGATAGTGGCGGAACCCGGCGTGGTTGGAAAAGAAATTACGCTGGAGCCGGCATTCATGGTTGAGTTGGCGGCAACCGTTAATGTTTTTGAGGCTGCCAAACCTATGTTGAAATTTCCCGCGGAAAACAAACTGCCGGAAGCGATGTTACCTACCTGAATATTCCCGGTAACTTTGGAAGAGGTAATCGCCGCGCTCAATGTTGCGCCGGTTGCGCTGGTGTTGTTTATATTCAAATTATTATACGCCCCGGAAGAAAAGAAATTGATAGTTTGAGGATTGGCGTCGGCATAATTGAAGTTACTTCCTGCGGTTCCTGCTGTCAGCGTTGATGAGGTAGCCGGAATAGTAAGCGCGCCTTTCAGGTTCAGAGTTCCAGTACCCGGAGATTGAGACATAAAAATAACTTTTGACGCGGCGACAGAAGTTGTAAATGTGACGCCTCCATTGGCATTCAAAGTTCCCGAAGAAATTCTTATCGTAGCGGTGCGGGTATTATCAGTTGACGTTCCGGGAAATGAGATCAGTCCTGAGACAGTAGCCAAACCGCCGTCAATTCTCCAGGCATTGGCAACGTTTGTAATTGACGATTGAGCTATAATTACATTTCCTGTAACTGTGAGCGATAGCCCTTCATTATGGACTAACCTCGCGCGCGCAAGTCCTCCATTATCTATGGTAAGGTTTACAATTGTAGCGGTTACATTTAGAACAACATCGTTTCCTCCTCCGGCAATAATAACGCTGTTTGTTGGTCCAGGTACAACGCCGCCAACCCAGGTTGAAGTAGAATTCCAGTTGCCGCCTGCCGCCGAACTTGTAATTGTTTGCGAAAAAATCTCTTTTCCCGCCGATAGCGCAAATAACAAAACAATCAGCAGGATGAACCTCCACGTTTGTTTTTCTCCCGCAAAATGTAAAAGCGTTCTCTTAAATATGGTTTTCATATTAATGTTTTGAATTGCCTCCGGCTCTAACCGGAGGTTAATGTGGTTTGAAATACCTAATCTATTAAAACCAATTTACTTGTTCTAACAACATTTCCCGAAGCTAATCTTACCACATAAAACCCCGCCGGAAATTTGCCAAGATCCAACTGTTCAAAAACATGCGGATTGTTTCTTATTGCGGAAAAAATGCGCCGTCCCGTCATGTCGCTTATATCAATCCGAAGTTCCATCTTTCCGGGATTGGCAATCTCAATTGTAACGAGTCCGGTAGATGGATTTGGATATATTTTCAGGATGTTTTCCGGCGCTGGGTTAACGGCAGTTGAAAGAGTTTCTGTTTCTTCCTTGATTAATGATACCATCGGCGGCGTCGCCATGCCGCAATAAACGCCATCGGGTGTAATATAGCCAAGCATATAACCTCCCGAATCAATCTTTGTACCCGGCAAGCAGATGATGCTGACGCCTGCAATCAGAGTTGCGCTACCGCCGTTTGGCACGTTGAAGAATGTTCCTCCGCCTGCCACGGTTATCGTTTGAACGGCGCTGAAACAATCTGTTCCGGTAACGGCGACATTCTGAATATCCTTGTTGGCAGGAACAATAATAACGTTAACAGCAATGGTATCAGAATTGGAACAACCATTGAAATCTCTTGCCGTTACTGTATAATTTCCGGCAACTGTCACATTCATTGTCTGACCTGCGCTCCCATCGCTCCATAAATATTTTGCGAAAGAGGGACCAGCGTCAAGTGTCAGGGTGTCGCCTGAAACAATGGTTACATCTGGTC
Source organism: Bacteroidota bacterium (assembly GCA_026391715.1). Taxonomy (GTDB): domain Bacteria; phylum Bacteroidota; class Bacteroidia; order Bacteroidales; family FEN-979; genus CAIVAT01. The sequence goes on along the minus strand of JAPLDO010000032.1, from coordinate 70,003 downwards.
CGAGATTAACCTGTGGCAAAGGATTTACCGTGATGGCGGCGGTTCCGCTTGAGGGCGATCCTATGCAAAAAGCATCCGACACGGCAATGATTTGGTAAGTTCCACTCTGCGAAACAGGTATTGCATAATGTTTCGAGGCAATCCCACTCAGAGTTACTGAATTAGCTCCGTCTATATTATATGTAAAATTCCACGGAGCTATTCCGGTGAAGTCAACTATAATATTTGAGCTATCTCCCCGACAGATTGAAGCATTTCCTGATGAAATATTTGCGGTTGGCAATGCATTTATAGTAATTTCGGGACTTCCCGTTGAAACGGAGCTGATACAAAATGCATCCTGAACCTCGGTAATCTTATATTTTCCCCCTTGGGAAACAATCAACTGATAAGGGTTGGCAATAATATTGCCGATAGTTACCGGGTTTGCAGCGTTGACTGTAAACGTAAACGACCAGGGGGCAATTCCGGTAAAATCAACTGCCAGCGGTATCGAATCTCCGGCGCATAAACTCGCGTTTCCGGTTGTGATTGCTGCGGTTGGTAAGGCATGCAAGGAAACTACCGCATTTCCCGAAAAATTTGACGATGGGCAACCTTTGCCCGACAAGGCTGTGATTGTATAATTCCCGGCTTCGCCAACGTTTAGCAAATATGGGCTTTCGCCTGCATTGCTCACCGTTTGCGGGTTTATGCCATTTTTGGCGTAGGTAAAAGTCCATGGGGGAGTTCCGGTGAGGTTGATTGAAATGGTCGCCGATTGTCCAGGACAGAAGGCGGCGTTTTCGGTGACTATTGCCGCTGTTGGAATCACGCTGTCAACTGTGACGATGGCATTTCCTGAAAAACAGGTCCCGGTATGGCTGGAGTCGGATAAGGAAGTTACCTCGTAATTTCCGGGGGAAGAGGCAAAAATGATGTAGGGATTATTAACGACATTACTCACCGTTACTGCGTTTGCGCCGTTTATGGCATAAGTGAAACTCCAGGGAGGAACGCCGGTAAAATGAACCGGAATTTCGGCGGTTGTTCCGGCGCAGATGGTTTTATTTCCGCAGGAGATATTGGCTGTAGGCAAAGAATAAGCGATGTTGAAAACTTCAATAGCGCCATTATTTTCGGCTGTAATGAAAATCTGATCCTGCGAATTGATGGCAATGTCGAGCGGAATCCGCAACTCGCTCAGGCTATCTCCATAGTTGCCAAACCTTGCGGCAAATATGGTATTTTCGGTAAAAACGCTCACGTTGCCCTGGTACGGTTCCGGAACATATATTTCACCGCACCTGCCCACGGCAACTCCCTGGATTCGGTAAAATTTACCATCGCCGTTGCCATGAGAGCCGAAACTTGTGATCAGATTGCCGGTTAATCCAAATATCCAGACCTTTTCCACAGGATTAAAACCCGCGCCAATTCCGCCATGTTCGGCAACGAGAATTCTGTTGTTCTTTTTATCGTAAGTTATCCCCGTAGGGAATGTCAAAGTTCCAACGCCGATCGTTCGCACAACATTCCCCGACATGTCAAGCACAATAATCCGCTGAAGTTTGCTGTCGCTGACGTAAAGAAATCCGTCGGAACAAAAGACCATAGATGTTGGAAAAACAGCGCCGGCGTATAATTCGCTGATAGTTCCGTTCGCATTGAGTTTTGAAATCTTTCCGGTAACGCCGTCGCCAAAAAAAATCTGGTTGGTTTCATTTATTGCAATAGATACCGGCGATCCTCCCGTTACTATCGAACCCACATAATTTCCAGCCGCATTGAATTTTTTAATTTTTTTCTGAAGGGCGTCGGTCACATAAATGTTATCAGCGTTATCAATGGCAATCCTTACCGGAATTGACAAGCTATCATTGATAGTGTTTGAATAAAGATAACCGCCGGGAGATATCTGACCTTGCATGCCATACGCCATGGAAAGCATGAGCCCCAGAAACAGAGACGTTTTAAAAATGATTTTCATGATATTTATATGACCGGATTGCACTCTCAACAATTATGCCAGCATACACTTTTCCGGCGGCAGGTTGGCGAAGAATCAGGAAGTCTGAATATAGCACGAAATTTGACAGAGGAAACTCTGCTGTCTCAAGGTCAAATCCTGATACCTTTGCATTCTACATTATTTACCAAAAATCAATTATGTGTCGCTTTTCCCTGAATCTGGTATTCCTGGCTCTGTTGTTTACCGGGTTTTCTACATTGGGGAATTCTCAGGATACTACGAAAATAAGCTCGCTGCAAACAATAGACCTACCTCATGTTATCTGGATAAAGCAGTGGCCTTCACCGGATAAAAAGAGGGAATCGCACACCTTTAAAGCCCGTTTCAATTCGATTTTTCTTGGCAAGAAGCCGCTCGTTTTATCAAAACCGGTTTCTGTTCTGGCTTTTAATCCTGATGATTTCTGGATTTTGGATCAGGGAGCCGGGTCTGTTTTTCATGTTCAGGGAGATATGGGTGATATCCCCCATTATATTAGGAAGTCAGATTTCGAACTTTCATCACTTGTCGGTATGTGTTCGGCTTCAACCGCCGGAATCCTCTTCACCGACTCAGGCGCGAAGAAAGTTTTTAGAATTTCCCCCGATAAAAAGAAAATCGAGATTCTGAATGATTCACTGACGCTGGATCAGCCCACGGGAATTGCCTGGTCTGCGGTTACAAATGAAATATGGGTGGTTGAAACAAACGCCCATCGCATTACGGTGTTGAATGAAAAGGGAGAGATTGTCAAACGAATCGGTTCGAGAGGCGCTTCCAAAGGCGAGTTTAACTATCCAACGCATATCTGGATTGATAAAACGGGTATGGTTTACATTGTTGATGCCATGAATTTCAGAATACAGGTTTTTGAACCTTTTGGCGAGGTGGTATCAGTTTTCGGACAACAGGGCGACGCCTCAGGGTATTTTGCGCGACCAAAAGGAATTGCAACCGATTCGCATGGAAATATCTATATCGCCGACGCCCTTTTTCATGTTGTTCAGGTATTTGACCTGAAAGGGAATTTTTTGTACAAATTTGGCGCGCAGGGACGCGGGGCGGGGGAATTCTGGATGCCATCGGGAATTTATATTGATAACAACGACTTTATATATGTAGCTGATTGTTACAACTCAAGAATCCAGGTGTTTCAACTGGTTTATGGAAATAAAAAATGATTAAGAAAATAATGCAGGGAATACTCCTGATGATATTATGGTTTCCGGCGATGGTATATGCCCAGAGTATTGTCACTACGAAGCATAACCTTTCAGCTACCGGCGCCGGCGATGTAAAAGCAAGCTCCGAAACCGAGATTTGTTTGTTTTGTCATACGCCCCACTCAAGCCGCCCGATGGCGCCGTTATGGAACCGCCGCGACCCGGGAGTTATTTACACCTTATATACAAGCGCCACCTTACAGGCATTGCCGGGGCAACCCGACGGAACTTCTATCCTCTGCCTTTCTTGCCACGATGGAACTATTGCCCTTGGGAGCGTAATCAGCCGGGCGATGATTCAGAACTTCAAGGGCGGGGTAACCACAATGCCTTCAGGATTGAGCAACCTTTCAACAAACCTCAGAAACGATCATCCGATTTCATTTCTTTACAATGCATCGCTCGCTATAGCTGACGGGCAGTTAAGAACTCCTGAAAATATCATCCCGCCTGTTTCCTTAAAAAACGGCAAAGTTCAATGTACCTCTTGCCATGATCCTCATAAAAATCTAATCTCTGATTTTCTTATTACTTCCACCCAAAATTCCAATTTATGCAATAGCTGTCATCAACGGACTTCATGGGAGATGAGCAGTCACAATACCTCGGCAAAAACATGGAACGGCTCGCCGCCCGACCCGTGGCCCTTTTCGCCTCCCGACTTTTCCACAGTATCGCAAAATGGTTGTGAAAACTGTCATCGTCCTCATAATTCGGGTTCTGATGTGATGCTTCTGAAATATCAGCAGGAGGAAAACAACTGCCTCGATTGCCATAATGGAAATGTGGCTTCGAAAAATATTGCGGCGGAGTTCAATAAATCATACAAACACAATGTTGGCAATTACATGAACATCCATTTACCAAACGAACCCAATCAGGTATTTACAAATATGCACGTTGAATGTGTTGACTGTCATAATCCTCATGCAGCAAAAAATCTGCCTGCTCTACCTCCCGATGTGAGCGGCGCTTTATCGGGCGTCAGGGGCATTAACCAGGCAGGCACAGCCATTGACCCGGCAAATTTTGAATATGAAATATGCTACCGTTGCCACGCCGGGAGTCCGGGTTCGCCTCCCGCCGCTACATCGCGGATCATCGTTCAGAATAATGTACTTTTCGAATTTGCACCCACAAACCCCTCATATCATCCCGTAACTGCCATTGGCAAAAATTCAAATGTGCCAAGTTTGATTTCACCCTGGACTACATCAAGCATTATGTACTGCACAAGTTGTCATGCAGGCGATGGTTCATCGTCCACTGCCGCTCCGCATGGCTCAATTTATCCTCACATACTTAAACTCCAGAACCTTACTGCCGATGGCGGTACAAATGCAACCGGAACAACTGAGTCGCCTTCGGCTTATGCCCTTTGCTATAGTTGCCACAGCCGCGCTTCAATTTTAAGCGACGCCTCCTTCAAGGAACATCGGAAACACCTTCAACAGAATGTCAGAGCCCCTTGCAACACCTGCCATGACCCTCATGGAATCAGCATAATGCAGGGTAACAATTCCAGCGCTACAAACCTGATAAATTTCAAAGCCGGTATCGTCACTACCAGCTCAAGCGGTCAGTTGAAATTTGTTGACCTGTCGGGTAATCATGGTCAGTGTTACCTCACTTGTCATGGCGTAAACCATAACCCACATAGTTATTAATTTCTTTAGCGTTTTTCAAAATGAACAGGCTTTCATTCAGGGTGAAAATAATAGCAACGCTTGTAATCGGAATAATAATATACTCCGTAGTAGCATTTACGATATATAGTATTTCACTGAAAAACAAATTGCTATCGAATATAGAAGATAATATTGAGCATATAAACCTGCTCAGGGATCAATATTATTTTTCCATCAGGCAGCATGACGGGACAATTATTCGCCCGATATTGAAAAACATGGAGAATAACAAAGATGTGTTGAAAACATACCTTGTTAACTCGAAATCAAAAGTTATATATCCTGATAATTACCGCTCGCTTCTGAAGGATACAGAAAGTTTCGGGAACTTATATTCGCAAAATAAGGATATTTCAATAAAAACATACCACACTGATACTACAACCTTCAACAGGGTTTTTATCCGGATGCAAAATACGCCATCCTGCTATTCCTGTCATAATCCGGCACAAAAAACACTGGGATTGATTATTCTGGACTTGTCAAATCGCGGCACTGATAAAATAGTATCATATACCTGGAAGTTTAGTTTTTTTTATACGATTTTTCTGCTGGCGGGTATATTTGCGCTTGTGGCTTACCTTCATTTTAGATATATCCGCAGTTCGTTGCGTCACTTTCGCTCTACCATTAATTTGATTAATCTTGGAAAATTCGAAATGAGGCTTGCAATTCCCGAAGTTAACGAACTTGGAAGCCTTGGGAAAAATTTTAATGAAATGCTCGACACTTTTGAAAGAACTCAGAATCAACTATCTGTTTATCACCAGAAGGAGTTGCAGAATTCACAAAAACTGGCAACGATAGGGGAAATGTCGGCGCGTATTGCCCATGAAATCAGAAACCCGATTACCGGTATTGCAAGGGCAATGGAAATTATTATAGCCGACTTGAAAGAAGATAGCAACAAGCCAATTCTGGAGGAAATTCAACGTCAGGCAAATCGCGTGGAGCAGGCGATTTCAAATTTGCTAAAATATTCAAGATCAAAAGACCTTGTGTTGCATGAGGGAGATATAAACGAAGTTATCAAATCGCTCGTTTTCTTTCTAAAGCATCAGGCTCACGAAAAAAACATCCGGTTCGCAATGGAGCTTTCGGATAATATACCAACAACCCTTTTTGATTACGAACTGTTGGAAAACGTGCTTCTTAACCTTAGCTTTAATGCTATTAAAGCCATTTCCGAACAAGGTATGATAACCTACAAAACTTCGTTCGACACAGAAAAAAAGATGATTATTATTGCCGTAAAGGATAGTGGAGCCGGCATCCCCCGCGAGATCGGAAATGAAATATTTAAACCTTTCTATACTACTCATACCAAAGGCACAGGTTTGGGATTGGCTATTTCCAAAGACATCATTGAAAAGCATAAAGGCGAAATCTGGTACGAGAACAATATGATTACAGGATGTACTTTTTTTATTTCACTTCCGGCGTTTCCGGGAAATACACTCAAAATGGGATAAAACAGCACATTTTGAACTTTGAACTTTGAACTTTGAACTTTGAACTTTGAACTTTGAACCTTGAACCAAAATGTCCCAATTTACCCCATTCGTTGTAGCCATTAACTAACAATAATGTATGAAGCCACTGAAAATTCTGATCATCGAGGATGAGAAATTAATCCGCTGGTCGCTTGAAAAACATCTCGGATCAAAGGGTTACAAGGTTATTTCCGCTGAATCAGGGGAAGAGGGTATCAAGGCTTTTGAACAACATCATCCCGATGTGGTATTTACAGATAACAGATTACCGAAAATGCAGGGTTTGGAGGTAATTAACCGTATCAAAGCGCTGGATGAAGAGACAGCAATTGTGTTTATGACTGCCTTCGGCTCTATTGACACTGCCGTAAATGCCATGAAAGCCGGCGCGTGGGAATACGTTCATAAACCATTTTCATTCGAGGAAATTGATGTTGCGCTCGACAACCTGAAAAAAAAGCTGGCAATTGCCAAAGAGGTTCATTTGTTACGACGGCAACAAAAGGAGACAATTACTTTTGATCACATCATTGGCGAATCGCCGGTATTAAAACAGATTATTCAACTTTCAAAAAAAATAGCAAAAACCAAAACCACTACCATTTTACTGCTTGGCGAGAGTGGAACCGGGAAAGACATTTTTGCGCGCGCTATCCATTATGAAAGCTCTCAAAATGATAGACCTTTTGTTAACATCAACTGCGCATCGTTACCTGAAACCCTTCTCGAAAGTGAACTTTTCGGCTATGAAAAGGGCGCTTTTACCGACGCTAAGCAGCAAAAAAAGGGACTGTTTGAAATCGCAGATGGCGGAACTGTTTTTCTTGATGAAATCGGCGAAGTTAATATGGCTACACAGATTAAGTTGCTTGGCGTTCTTGAAAACAGAGTTGTCAGGCGCGTTGGAGGCACGGCTGATATTCCAGTGGAGATAAGGATTATTGCCGCAACAAACAAAGATTTGAAAAAGGCGGTTGAGGAAAAAAAATTCAGAGAGGATCTTTATTACAGGCTTAAGGTATTTCAGATTGACCTTCCTCCGTTACGCGATCACAAAGAAGATATCCCGCTTCTCTCTGATAATTTTATCAAATATTACAACAACCAGTTTAAAAAGAATGTCGCCGGTATTAGCCAGGAAGCAATTGGATTGCTTATCCAATATAACTGGCCCGGAAATATAAGAGAGTTGCGCAATGTTATTGAACGCGCTATCATCCTTGAAACGATGACTACAGTGCAGGCTGAAAGCCTTCCGGGTGAAATTGTGCATCTCCATCCTATTGAGGAATCTGATAAGGTTACAACACCTGATCGCAATTTTTATCCTGATATTACTTCGTCTCCTTTCAATTTTGATATCCCGGAAAATGGATTTTCATTGTTCAGGCTGGAAAAGCAGGTAATTCAAAAGGCGCTCGAAAAAGCTGAATACAATCAAACAAAAGCTGCAAAACTTTTAGGAATTTCGAGAGATACACTCAGATATAAAATCAAGAAATACCGGTTATAATCTGTAGGGGGTTATATCACCCAGCCATTTTGGGGGAAATGACCCGTTTTATAAACCCGACAGGTTTTAAGGCATAATAAACTTGTCGGGTTTGATGGTTTATAAACCTGTCGGGTTTTATGATTTATATATTGGTCGGATTTGATAGTTCATAAACCTGTCGGGTTTGATGGTTTGATGGTTTATAATCGTTTGGCACGTTTGTTGTAAAACGCTAACCGAAAAATATTTCACTAACGCCAAAAGAAAAAAACATGAAAAAATTCAACATCTTATTTACCGTAATCTCATTCCTTATGTTTGCGCAGGTTATCAATGCGCAGACAATTGTCGGATCCAAACACGATTTTAGCGCCCAGACATGGAATACTACCGGTGAAATTTGTAAGGTTTGCCATACGCCGCATAATGCAATAACTCTTCCCGACGCGCCACTATGGAATCATCAATTAACGACAGCAACATTCACAACCTATTCTTCTGCTACCATGAATGCTACCGTTGGACAACCCGACGCCAGTTCAAAATTATGCCTGAGCTGCCACGATGGAACAGTTGCCCTCGAAAATTTTGGCGGTAATACTGGCGGCACTCATTTTCTTACCGGAACTACCCTTCTATCTTCCGATTTGAGCAATGATCATCCAATTTCTTTTACTTATGACGCAGCGCTGGCTTCAACCGATGGCGGCTTATTCAATCCTATTACCACGCCGTCCGGTCTTGGTGGAACTATAAATGCAAACATGTTATTCAGCGGCAAAATGCAATGTGCTTCGTGTCACGATGTCCATAATAATGCTGCCGGCACCCCGCCAAGTCTTTTACTGAAAAGTAATGCAGCAAGCGCTTTATGTCTGACCTGTCATAATAAATAAAAACATCGTATGATTCGTTTTAACCGAATTATATGGAAAAGGGCGAATTTACTTCGCCCTTTTGTTTAATTCAACTTTTGTATGCACAAAACAGTGTAAAACCTTGAACCTTGAACTTTGAGCTCACTCCGAAAAGTCATTTTTTTGCCACATTGCTACAATCGTCACTCTTTTGCTCCTGCAATTAGACCCCTTTCCCCCGACCCCCTTCCCCAAAAAGGGAAGGGGGAGCTTGTGCTAATATGCCATAGTTCTGGTAATCATGGTATTATGCCGATTAGCGCTCCACTCCCCTCCCTTTTTGGGGAGGGGTTGGGGGTGGGGTACAATGAAGGACTATATGACGAAAATCAGTTAATTGGTTTTTTTGACTTTTCGGAGTGGACTCAACCTTGAACCTTGAACCTGTAATTTTCAAACAGAATCTCACAATTTATCCCGCTGTTTATAATAAAAAAAAATGATCAACAGAATTATTTTATTTACAATTGCAATTTCACTTTTAGTTTCATGTTCAAAACACCTTCATCCAATTGAATCAGGAAAAAAATTCGTAATTTACCCTCAACCTCCCGACACTGCGCGGATTCAGTTTCTGACAAGGATAAGCAATTCAACCGATGTTGCCGGAAAACGGAAAGGATTCAGAAGATTTATCCTTGGGACAGAAGAGGTGCGAAATATTGGAAAACCTTATGGCGTAACCGTTCACAATGGGAAAATATATATATGCGATACATTCAAGCGAGGCATTGATATCATTGATCTAAGTAACAATACATTCAAGGAGTTTATACCAACCGGGCAGGGAGCGTTGAAAATCCCGCTTAATTGTTTTCTCGACGAAAAGGGTTATTTGTTTATTGCCGACGCCGACCGTAAACAAATTGTTGTTTTTACACCGGATGGGGATTATTTTACAAGTTTTGGCGAGAAAGAAAATTTTAAACCGACAGACGTCTTTATCTACGATAACAAAATCTGGGTTGTAAATATTACCGGTCATCAAATCAATGTTTACAATAATGACGCAGATTATACTTTACTTAAGAAATTTCCAAATATCAATATTGATAGCTCTAACTATCTATTTTCACCTACAAATATCTTTGTTACAAATGAAAATGTATATGTCACTGACTTTGGAGATTTTAAAATAAAAAAATATTCGCACGACGGTAAAATCATCGGAACCGTCGGAACTTATGGCGAAAATCTTGGACAGTTCGCTCGCCCCAAAGGTATTGCCGTTGACCGCGAATCGAACCTGTATGTTGTTGACGCCGGATTTGAAAATACGCAGGTATTTGACAAAAATGGAAAGCTACTCATGTTTTTTGGTGGGAATTACAAAGGTCCCGGCGACTTATGGTTGCCTGCCAAAGTAACCATTGATTATGATAACGTGCAATATTTTACAAAATTTGTCGCCCCGGGATTTGATTTGAAATATCTGATTTTGGTCACCAGCCAATTCGGACCGGATAAATTAAACATATATGGATATGTTGAAAAAGTTGAACCTGAAAGTCAACATTAATGGATTCGGCTATCTGATATTATCTTCTTTATCAATTCTTCTGATCTTTAATTTGTTCGGCTGTTCCACTGTTCCCCAGCGTAAAACACTGGCTTTTTTTTTCGATGGAGTTCCTGATTCCACCGAAAAACCATCTGTCAAAGCCAACGAATCTCAAAAAAAAATCGCCACGCCTGGAAAAAAAGAGATCGCCGCGAAAGCTGAACCGGACAAATATAAATACCACAAACCGTATAAAGATAAACAATGCGGAGCGTGTCATGACCAGAATACGATGGGCAAATTTGTTGCGCCACAACCTGCTATGTGCTATAAATGCCACGTTGATTACAGTAAAAAGTTTAAAAAAGTACATGGACCCGTTGAGAGTGGATATTGCACTGCCTGTCACGAGCATCATTTGTCGGGAAATGAGAAATTGCTGATCCGCACTAAGCAGGAGCTTTGTTTATTTTGCCACGTCTCTGGTCAGGTATTGAAAAACAAAGCGCACAAAGATATTGCAGATGCTAACTGCACCAATTGTCATAATCCGCATGGCGGAAATGATCGAAAAATGCTTAAATAATTTACCGGAGATTGAAAGCAAAACATTTCATAGCTATTCTCGTCTTTTTCTTCATAACCGGGAAAAATTTTTCACAGAATAACCCAAATTCTTTTAAATTCTTTGGTATTCGGGCGTATTCAGGGGAACTTGTTTTCAGGGGTTTATACAGAGATAAGGAACAAAGCGGCGAAAAAATTGTTGAGCGGCAACAAACTGCCTACTACGGCGGCGGCATCACATTGAATGCCAGTACCTATCTCCTCCATCCCAATTTTTGCGAAATTGAACTCGGCGCCGGTTATATGCCCGAATCAAACCGCGATAATTTTTCGTTGTCGCCGGATCAGGCTGAAGTTAGAACCGTAAAACATCTGAATATTTTGACGTCCTTCTTTTCCCGGAAAAAAATTACTGTGATCGGTTCTGCAAACCTTGACGAGAGTTATGCAAAGCGAGAAAACCTTACAGACATTAGAACCACCAATAAATATTTCGGAGGTTCTATAATTTATAGCAATAAATATATTCCTCTTTCCATAAATGTATATCGCAGGAAGTTGTTGCAAACCGAAATTCAGGCTGATCGGGTATTGCAAATGGATCAAATTCATTTTGAGGGCAGAGCCGAACAGTCATTCACCGGATATGATAAACAACGCCTGGCTTATACCCATAAAATATATTCCAACCTCAATGAGAATAATTATTATACAGCCAATACCATGGATGAGGTCAATTTTAACAGCAATATCAGCCTGGGAGAAAAGAAAATATTCACCTTTAATACAACCATCTCGAATATTTTTCAACGCGGAAATTACAATTATAACAGGTTTCAGGCAATGGAAGACCTTGTTATTAAACTTCCCGCAAATTTTAATTTTACCACCAATTATAACTATTACAACCTAAACCAGTCGTTTGCCAAACTAACGCAAAATACTTCGATGAACTCCTTAAGCCATAAACTTTTTAAAAGCCTCGATTCAAGGTTCTATTTTGAATATTCGAGTTTGAATCATTCAGTTTATGATGAATATAACAGCAAAACCGGATTTGACCTAAACTATAATAAAAAAATTCCCTGGGGTCATTTACAGTTATCCTACGGATATTTCAGGTATCATCAGAAATATACCAGCGACTCCGTTAATTTGAATATTGTCAATGAAGAATATATTCTTTCCGACAGTAAAATCGTATTGTTAAGACGACCATACATCAGTATTCAAACTGTGGTTGTTAAAGATGTCACCGGAACAATAATATACCAGCCGGGACTCGATTATATATTAATTGAGAGAGCCAGATATATTGAAATACGCCGGATTCCCAGCGGACTTATTCCCAATGATGGAACGGTTTTTATTGATTACCGGGTCAAACAACCAAGCTCTTATATGTACGACGCCGACAATCATATATTTGCAGCAAATGTCTCGTTGCTAAAGGGGAAATTTGATATTTATTACCGACTATCTTTGCAGAATTATAACAACCTGGAAAATACGGATTACATTACTTTGAATTATTTCACCCAGAATATAACCGGTTTCCGCGTGTCTTTTAATTTACTCAGCGGAGGCGTGGAATATGAGAATTACAAAAGTTCAATTCTTCCATATAACATGATGAGGTATTACATAAACCTACAAAAGAGTTTTGGGAATAAGCTGACTATGACTCTCAACGGCAATATGCAAAATTACACGATGCTGAATGAACCCGAAGCGAGACTTCAACGATATACCGACGTTGCAGGAAAGGTTGAATATACAATTGTCAAGCAGACAAAACTTAATCTCGAAGTGATGTACCGGAAACAATCGGGAAGTGGCATAGACCTGGATCTGATCACCGCAAGACTTGAATTTTCATCAGTAGTTTATCAGTTGTATATCAAAGCCGGCGTTGAGGTTTACAGGCGTAATTACATTGGCGACAAAATCAATTTAAAGGGAACTTATATACAGATTTCAAGAAGGTTTTAAAATGGGAAATAGTCTGTTTTTTCTTATGTGCCTGCCGGTCATCTTATTGATAAACTTCATTAATAATGATTTTTTCGCCGGAGAAAAAACAGCATATAATAACCCGGTTAATAATTATACCAGATTATCGGTTGAACCGAAATGTACCGAATGTCATACCGCCATTGTTGAAAAGAAGATTCTCCATGCGCCGTTAAAAGAAAGTTGCATAAGCTGTCACCTTGTGAATATTCCCGACCATCCTGAAAAATCGCCAAAAGGGCTTTTCCTTACCAAAAAAATACCCGATTTGTGCTATACCTGCCATGATAAATTGAAAAAGGAAATTGATACGCTCCGTGTCGTACATCTTGCTGTAAGCGACGGAAAACAGTGTATGAATTGCCATTCGCCCCATTCATCGGATGAAAAAAAACTGCTTGTTTCCACGAAAAAGGAGATATGCCTGAATTGTCATGACAAAGAATTATCAATTCTTGGCAGGAAATACACTAATATCAAACAGCTTCTCTCAAAAAGCAAGGTAATTCATTCTGCCATTGAAGGCGGTTGTTCTGTTTGCCATAAGGCGCATGGTTCGGAATATAATTATTTGCTTATCAGCGCGTATCCTAAGGGAATTTACGCTCCGGCAAAAAAAGATACCTTCGCTTTTTGCTTTGAATGTCACGACAGCGATCTGCTGGAATTATCAAAAACAACCACGGCAACAGGTTTCCGCCAGGGAAAACAGAACCTTCACTTTGTTCATCTGACCGGCGAAAAAGGCAGAAGCTGCACCGTCTGTCATGACGCTCACGCATCGAATAACAAATTTCTGATTGTTGATAAAGTAGCTTATGGAAAATGGGAGTTCAGGGTCAATTTTGCCCCAACCGACAGCGGAGGTTCTTGTTTGCCCGGTTGCCATGGTTTGGCGAAGTACAACAGATATGCGCAAAAATTTGGGTTTTAGCCTTAGTAATTAAAAGTGATAAGCGGGTTATCCGCAATTATTATGTAAGTTTGGGGTTACAAACATAACCCAAAGAAAATGAAAACCATTCTCTCAATTGCTATTTTATTTTTGAATTTCGGCGCCGTAAAAGCCGGGATCGTTGAAAAAACCTATTACTTCAGTAAATACACCCTCAACGCCAAAGGCAATTACCAGACTTTTAATTTTAAAGACACGAAACTTTATGGATTTCCTGGCGAACCGCTTGCCCCCTGGCAGAAGGTGGCTCTGATGCTTCCTCCGGGCGAAGCGGCTGTTTCCTTTGAGATTATCAGGGAAGATGAAGTTTCCGTTCCGGGAAAATTTTTACTCTGTCCGGCTCAATATGTTCAACCGCTTTCAAAACCCGATTCAGGAAATTTTCTCATCAATGAAAAACTATATAAAAAAGATGAACCCTACCCTGCTGTCGCAACAGGGAAACTGATGACCCAGTACCTGAACGGCTTTGCATTTGCATTAGCCACATTCACACCGGTCAGGTATAATCCGGCAAAGCGCCAGTTGTCCTATTTCAGTAAAGTTACCGTGAGGATTCATACAAAAATGGATACTCAGTCGCAAGAGGCGCTTTCAATGTGTATCAAATCAGATGAAAAGGTAAATACGGCAATGTATCTTGCCCAGAATCCGGAAATGGCTGCGCGTTACCCCCTGCGGAAATCTCCTGCTGTCAATTATCAATATCTGATCGTATCTCCATCAGCGTTTAAAAATGAATTTCAACCGCTGATCAACCTCTATGGCGCTATGGGAATTTCAGCGAGGGTTGTAACAACCGACAGCATTTCCGCAACCATGACAGGATATGACCTCCAGGAAAAGATCAGGAATTTCATTATCAATCAACGTCAGAACCATAGTATCCAATATGTCCTTCTTGCCGGAAATCCTCCATTGGTTCCGGCGCGGGGTTTTTATTGCTATGTTAATTCGGGAGGCACGCCATACACCGATTCGAACATTCCCGCCGACCTCTACTTTTCCGGTCTTGATGGAAACTACGACGCCAACGGAAATCATATATATGCTGAATTGGCTGATAACGCCGATCTTCTTCCCGAAATTTCCGTTGCCCGTTTTACGGTTAACGATACTGTTGAGTTGCATAAAATGATCAGGAAATCGGTTGCTTATCTTTCCAATCCTGTTCGCGGCGAATTTTCCCGCCCGCTGTTGGCAGGGGAATATCTTACCGGCAGTCCGACTACTTATGGTAAAGATTATATGAACCTGCTAATCAACGACCATTCCGATAACGGCTACTTTACCAATGGCATTCCATCCGCTTCAAATCAAATCCAAACGCTATATGACTCCGCCGCGCCGCCGCCAGTAAATATCTTTCAGTGGAGTTCCTCACAGTTGTTGGCGCAAATCAACCTCGGCAATTCATTCATCCATCACCTCGGGCATGCAAGCGAAACCAGTATGCTGCGCCTTGGAATTTCACAAATCACAAATGCCAATTTTTCACAGGTGAACGGGGTAATCCACAATTTTCAATTGTTATACACCCAGGGTTGTTACGATGGCGCGTTTGATCTGGGCTGTATCGCAGCCAAATCGGTGAAGATAGACAACTTCCTTGTGGCTGGAATCTTTAATTCGCGCTATGGCTGGTTCAACCAGGGAACAACCGACGGACCATCGCAACATCTGCAAAGGGAATTTGTAAACGCTTTATATAATGATTCAATTTCGGAAAAGCACATCGGAACGGCTCACCTGATCTCCAAGATTAGAACAGCGCCCTGGATTGGACTTCCGGGCGAATTCGAACCCGGCGCCCAACGTTGGTGCCACTTTTGCTGCAATGTTTTCGGCGATCCTGCTCTTGAGATATGGACAGAGGAACCCTCCTCCTTTCTCGAATTTACCTGGACTGGCGCCAGCGATTCAAATTGGCTGAATCCGGCAAACTGGAGCGCTGGCATGGTTCCAGGGTCGGTTTGCAATGTAACCATCCCCGCAACGCCCCACAATCCCGTAATCAGCGCGTCTGGCAATATCGTTTGCAACAACCTCACCATCGCCGGCGGCGGCAACCTGATTATCAACCCCGGAAAATCAATGTTGGTTTACGGAACTGTAACGTTAGCCGGAGAATAACTGAACTTCCCCGGATTCACCTAACCTGGATAAACCAGAAAAGACAAAGAACAATAAACAAAAAAACAAATAAATTCGAAAATTTTAAAAATTCAAAAATCAAAAACAAGACCGATAAAGTCTATTCTTCCTGTTTGAAATTTAGTGATTTATGTTTGTTTTTTATTTGTTGTTTGCATTTTGCATTTTGTAATTTATGCCAAAAAAAACATCAATTTCAAAATTAAAACACTAAAATCTATTGCCATGTCAGAAATCCCGGAAAATTTATCCCAACTTCTTGACAAACTTGAAATTCTCAGACATCGTCAGGACACTTTTCAAAAGGAAATTGACGACCTGCGGGCGGAAATAATTTCTTTGACGCCTTTGCAATCCAACCCTCCTGGCGAACATGAAGTTGAAAAAATTCCTACGGAAATTATTCTGGATTCTCAGGAGATAAAAACATTGCAAGCCTTAAAACCGGAACAGGAACCGGAACCGCTTGTAACTGCAATGGTTTCTGAGGAGAATAAACCAAAGCGAAAATCGGATATAGAAAAGTTTATCGGCGAAAACCTCATCAATAAAATAGGTATCGCCGTTACCATTATCGGAGTTGGAATAGGCGCCAAATACGCCATTGATCATGAACTTATCAGCCCGCTTACCCGCATAATTTTCGGTTATCTCTTAGGCTTCGGATTACTTGGATTTGCCTTGAAATTGAAAAAGCAATATCACAATTTCAGCGCGGTTTTAATGAGCGGTTCAATGGCAATCTTTTATTTAATCACCTTCGCCGCCTATAACTTTTTCGAACTGATTCCCCTTGTTCAGGTATTTATCATCATGACGCTTATTACAGTTTTCACTGTCGGCGCCGCCATTTTTTACAACAGGCAGGTTATTGCCCACTTTGGATTGGTGGGCGCATACGCAGTGCCTTTCCTGCTTTCCGATGGAAGCGGCAGGGTAGGGGTACTCTTCAGCTATATGACCCTGATTAATGCAGGAATCCTGATAATTTCAATTCAACGTTACTGGAAACCGCTGCTATACTCGTCTTTCATTATTACATGGCTCATTTTTATGCAATGGTTTTTCAATTTATATAATCCCGCTGAGAACTTCGCAATGGGGCTGGTTTTTGCCGCCATATTTTTCCTGATCTTTTACGTTATTCTGATGGGCTACAAATTGCTGAAAAAAGAGATGTTTGAACTCGAAGACATCCTGCTTCTTCTCGCAAACTCCGCTGTTTTCTATGGATTGGGTTATTCGATGTTAAGGCAGAATGAAACTGCGGATGACCTTCAGGGACTATTTGCGCTGGCAAATTCAGCGATCCACCTGATTTTCTGGGGAATCATTTTCCGAAATAAGCGAACAGACAGAACGCTGATCTATTTCATCGGCGGATTGGCAATCGTTTTTCTGACAATTGCCATTCCCGTTCAGTTTGACGGACGGTGGGTCACACTTTTGTGGGCAGCCGAAGCGGCGCTTCTTTTCTTCCTCGGAAGAACAAAACAAACCGCCGTTTACGAATGGCTGTCGTTTCCACTTATGTTTCTCGTATTTATCAGTTTGATCCACGACTGGACATTTGTTTATAATCAATATTTGCCCGATCAACCCGAAACCCGCATTTTCCCCATATTCAACATAAACTTTCTAACCTCGGTTGTTGTTACTGCATCGCTGGGATTTATAACCTGGCTGAACGCCAACCGGAAATTCACGTCAAGCCTTACAAGCCCTAAAGCAGCGCTGAAGATTATGAATATTGCCATTCCTGCCATGCTTATCATAATCCTCTATTTTTCATTTTTCCTTGAAATCAGTTCCTGCCTTACTCAGTATTATTCTGATTCGCGGATAGATACAAATCACAATTTCGATTCGCCACAGTATATCTGGAATCAAGATATCGTGAAGTACCGAACAATAGCTATCATGGTTTACTCCCTGCTCTTTTTTTCCATTTTGTCTTATGTGAATACCCGGATAATCAAAAATCATGCGACTGGTATTGTTAATCTGATATTGAATGTGATCTTTCTGGCTCTCTTTCTAACTTTCGGACTAATTGCCATTGGAGAATTGCGCGACAGCTACGTGAATCAGAATCTTCATGAATATTATTACCGCGGAAGTTTCAATATTGTGATTCGCTATGTTGCATTTCTTTTTGCAGGATTGATGCTGTATGCTATATACTACTACGTAAAACGGGATATTCTCCGCATTGATTTTAAAACGGAATATGATTTTCTTCTCCACATTGCCATTCTAACACTCGCAGGCAACGAACTTATCAACTGGATGGATCTTTCCCATTCGCAACACTCCTATAAACTGGGTTTAAGTATTCTTTTCGGAATCTATTCTCTGATATTGATCGCTTTGGGGATTTTTAAAAAGAAAAAACATTTGCGTCTCGGCGCCATGATTCTCTTCGGCGCAACCCTGATCAAGCTCTTTTTCTATGACCTCGATTCCCTCGACACCATTTCAAAAACCATTATCTTTATTTCACTCGGCATCCTGTTGCTGATTATCTCATTCCTTTATAATAAATATGCTCCGAGGATTTTCGAAGAAAATAGTGATGACGAAGGAAGTCGGACTTCAGATGGCAAATGATACATTTAAAATTTGGCTAAAGCCGCATTTGACTTTAATATTTGTCAACCTCCAGCTAAAGCTGGAGGCAATTCAAAATAGAAATGTCTAATTATTGCTTGTAATTTTTGAATCATGAATAATCAACCGAGCGACAATTTCTTTGAAAAACTACACCTCTTCATTAGCCGGAAAACGCTGATCAAACTTGTTATAAGCAATCCCCGGATACGAACGGAAGAGCTAAAAAGCCTTATCGTTACTCTGGTTGAACTGAAAAGCGGGATCAGACTCAATGTCGTTTACCGATATCCGACTAAGGATATTACGAAGAATTATCCTGTTGATGAAGGCATACAGTTGATTAAAGAATCGCTACAGCAGAATTTTTATAACGCCGACCTTTTTTCTGCGGGAGAAACAGTTCAACTTTCTATCTCAAAAAACAACAAGGTTAACTTATCGGTTCATTCCATTAGCGAACAACTCATTTCACCATTAAAACATGACCGTATTAAGGCGAGGATCATTGAAACTCCTGGTAACATTTATCTTCGTGAACTGGGCATACTCAATGCCAATTTTGAGTTACGCAGGGAGATGAGCGACAAATACATACAGATAAACAGGTACGTCGAACTTCTTGAGCCATTTATCAGGGAACTTCAGTTACCCGATGGATTTCAAATTGCCGATATGGGCTCCGGCAAAGGATACCTCACCTTTGCGCTGTATGACTATCTTACCACAAAACTTGGGAAGTCGCCGGTTATGATCGGTGTTGAATCGAGGGATGAACTGGTAAAACTTTCAAATGAAATCGCAGAGAAGTCAGGTTTTACTAACCTTCATTTTATCACCGGAACAATCAAGGAAGTAGCGTTGGAAAAAATTGACATTCTGATCGCGCTGCACGCTTGTGATACAGCAACCGATGACGCTATTTTCAGAGGAATTACAGCCGGAGCGTCGCTGATTGTGTGCGCGCCTTGTTGTCATAAACAGATTCGAAAGAATTTCAAGGTTACTAATGCTTTGAAAGATATTATGAAACACGGAATTCTTGAAGAGAGGCAGGCTGAGATTATCACCGATGGTATCCGCGCGCTGATTCTCGAAGCGCATGGATATAAAACTCAGGTTTTCGAATTTATCTCCACCGAACATACCCAGAAAAATGTAATGATAGTAGGCAGAAAAATTATTGGACAACCGATTTACAGAGAAAAAAATTACGAAAGTATCAGAGAATTAAAAGAGTTTTTCGGCATAAAGCAACATTATTTGGAAGAGCTATTTGTTGGGCAGGCGAAAGCGGAAATTGTTGATTTAGCAAATAAAATTTCATTTGGCATTGACAAATCCACATTGTATCTTTGAAAAAAACTCTAACTATGAAAAAGATCTTCGTAACCATCTGCCTCGTTGCAGTTTCAGCAATTATTCTGACTGCTCAAAATCCGCGCAATGTTGTGTTATACAACCTTACCAGCACCGAATGCGGACCATGTTCCTGCATGGATTCCATTGTTAATGCACGGGTTTCTCCTGAATTTTCAAACACTATTGTGTTAGCGCTTCACGGTCCCGGATCTTATTTTGGACAATACAGAGGCGATAGCGCTTGTTCTTTTTTTAATGCGCAGTATGAACCCAGCGGTTTTATTGATGGACTGGGGTTTGATGTGCCGTTTGCATCTGTCAGGGATTCATTGGCAAGCCGGTATTCCCGGAATCCCGATGCGCCGGTGAAACTCGAATTTCTTTCTAAAACATGGGTTCCTGCAACCCGGATTGTAAACATGCAGATCAGAGCTGCAAATATTGGCGCAAACATCAGCGGAACTTACTGGTACAACGTAATAGTTACTGAAGGCAATATCAAACACATTCACCATACCAACACCGGTTGTGCTACCCCTGATGTACAAGGGCTTCCGTATCGCGAGAACTATTTTAATCACAACATAGTGAGAAAAATGGAATTCTGGCGGAAAGGAGATTCGCTTATCGGTCCTTCCTGGCCTGCAAACGCCTCGGTAACAAAGTCAGTTTCGGTAAGCCTCGATTCTGCATGGGTTCCCGAAAATTGTCAAATTGCAGTGATTGTTTACAAGTACAACGATTCGTTGTATAAGGCGCCAATTCAGCAGGCAATCCGGCAGTCGGTAACCGGCGGACTTGGACTTAGCGAATTCAAACCCCAACAGGATGGAATCATACAAATTTATCCCAATCCGTCTCAAGGCGTCACCAACATTCATTTTGCAGTCACCAGTGACGGAGAGTGTGCCCTGCAAATTTTTAACCTGTCGGGCAGGTTGATCGAAACTGTTATAGAACATCCGGTTAGTCAGGGGATTTATAATGCAGAGTTAGATACCAGGGGGTATGAGTCCGGACAATATTTCTGTGTATTCAAAACACCTTATGGTAAAACAACACAGTCATTCCTGGTAAAATAAGCGTTTTTATTTTGATTTCAATTTCAGGAAGAAAAAACTAAGCCCTTCGTAAGTAAATCACCCATTTATTGTAATTTTGCAACTAATTCATAATGACACCCGAAGGGTTTTAAAATTTTTCATAAGGATTTATGGTAAAAAACGAATGATCCTTTTTGCATGAAAAGGAAGGGCTGAATTATTATCGAAACTTATTTTCCTTTTATAAAAACACTTACTTTTACAGGTTTTTTTAAACATAGTTTTTATTAGTTTTGCCGGACTATAACAATTTTAATTATTTTTTGGAATAAAGCTTGTTTATAGGCGCCAATTTGACTGGTAAATTACTTTATGACAGCGAAAAAATGCAACATTTAATAGCTAACCTGAGTACAATTATATATGACAAGTAAAAATTTAATGCTGGCCCTGACATTTTTATTGTGTGTTCCCAGCGGAATATTTGCTCAGGTTGGCGATTTGACTGGATCCGATATTTGCGGGGATGGTCGGCAAACAACAAGTATCGGGATTTCAGGGGCAGATGCCGGCAAGTATTATGCATTATATCGCAACGATAAACTGTTTCAGGTTCGTCAATCAAATGTTGAGGAAAAAGATAATGTCTTATCTTTTGGTAATTTTAAAGAGACAGGATACTATACTGCGGTTGCTTTTGAAAATCCGGTGAAGGGGTTTCCGTCGAGGCGTGGTAAACCGGTTAATGGTAAAATCACAATTTATCCGGTTCCAACTCTCATTATGGGAGATACGCTGAAAATTAAGTCCGGTGAAACCATCCACTATGTTCCCCGCGCCGATTTACAGGGAACTGTATTCACCTGGTCGGCATTTTTAAAATATGGTAAAGCTTCAGGCTTTAGCAAAACTGGGAGCAGTACAATTGGTGATACAATACAGGTTGAGGATGATCGTCCCGCCTGTATTATTTATTCCATTACGCCTCATGGCGCTGATCATATAGTCTCCTGTAATGGAGATGCCCGCGATCTGGTAGTTATTATCAGACCTTAAATTGCTTTTTTTATTATATTTGTAAACCTTAATATGTAAACCATTAATCATTTAAAAAACGTTGTATGAAAACAAATTACAATCAAAATGATGTTGGGAGTAGAACAAGATGGCTACATCCCTTTTTCAAACCATTGCTGACCCTTTTCATGGTGTTCTTACTGGGTATGAGCGTTATGGCACAGCCCTTTAACATGTTGGGTAGTTCTTTCTGTTGGAATGGCACAAATTCCACAACACTCGGTTTGTCTGGCGGTTATGTCGGCGAGTATCATGTCCTCCTCCATTTTAAGCCAAATGGTACCATTACGAAAACGACCTTGGTTTTACCAAGCACAACCGACCCTTTTAATTTCGTGGTCAACTATGGAACTGTGGCTGGCACGCAAGGACTTTATGTAGTCTATGTTTATACGGAGCTTCAATATCTGGCTTTACTTTCCAGCAACTACGCATTGGATAAGGTAATGGCTGGCGTCAGACAAAATGGTGAAGTCTGGATTTATTCCACTCCGTTATCTCCGACACTGGGTTTTTACGGCATCCAAGGAAGTAATTATACACTTTCCGGCGATACTGCCATTTATTGTCAGTATAATGCCGGCGTTACTCTCTCTTCCTCCGAAGTCTCAAACTATGGTACTTTTGTTGACGCGGGTATTATCACTTCCGATGAATGGAAAATATCCTACCAATTACTCAAAAATGACGTTGCTTACGGTAGCGCAGTTAGCGGAACCGGATATGCAATGAACTGGCTAAGCCTTCCGACAGGTGAAACTAATACCTATACAGTCAGAGCAAGCCGATTAGGAGGATGCGCACCCAGAATCATGTATGGGGCGCCAATAGTAAGCGATATGGCGGCTGTTAAAAATACAAATACCGGGTTATGCTATCTTACTATTCAAAGAGCGATTGATGATCCTCTGACACTGAATTCGCACACTATTTATTGTTCAATTCAAAAGGATTATAATGAAAACCTCACGATCAATAAAGGAATCACCCTGATGCCGGATCCGGCGCTTTCAGGATCTGGATTCGTCAATATCATGGGGTACATTGATATTAAAGCCAGCAATGTAACTATTAAGAATTTTGATGGCGTAATATCTTTTGGCGCAATTAAAACGCCTTCAATTAATTATGCAATTAAAGTCTTTGCGCCGTTTGGCAACTTTACGCTTGATAATTTATTGCTGGTAAACTCAATTCAGGATGGCATTATTGTTGAAGCAAATGCAGGCGGGGGAACCATTTCAAACTGTTTCTTAAGCCTGAACGCCACCGGCATAAAGGTTGCCGGAAATCTGACCGGCGTGCTTTCGATCACTGACAATGAGATTGAAGGAACATCGCCAACCAGTTCTGATATTGGTATCCTGAACCATGCCGGTAATACAGTGATCAGCGGAAATACCTTCAACGATGTATTAACCGGTATTTCCAATACAGGAAATGACGTAAGCGTTACCGGATGTCAGTTCGGAAATATTAATGATTTCGGCGTCGGCGTATTGAATACCGGCACTAACGTGGCTGTATATGATAATGATTTTCAGTTTATCGCAACCACGGCAATCAATTCAACCGTTGCGCTCGACGCTGCAAGCAACTGGTATGGTTCCACCACAGGTCCGACAATTTTAAGCAATCCGTGCGGAACGGGTTCAACAATTGTTGGAACTGGTGTTGTTTATAGTCCATGGTATTTCACCACGACCACTTATAATGGTTTACCGATTGTTTCGCTAAACCCCATACCAAGCATGAGCACAATTACCAAAACGCCGTTGATCATTTCAGTAACGGCAGGTTATCCATCCGGACTCAGCGATTACGACCCAGCGGTTCTGACTGATGCAAAGTTCATCTCAACTTCGGCTTTCCCTGTTGGAGCGAAAATTATCAGTGTGAAAATAAATGGAACCGAAGTTCTGGGTTCGGAATACGGTTTATCGGGTAAAACTGAAGTTTATTTGAGTGAGGTACTCGGAGTTACTTCATCGCTTGCTGACCATGACGGTTTAACTGGCGTCTGGGATTTTACAGTTGCCGGATTTGACGCTGCATGGACTTCCGCACTAACGCTCGATATTGTTTCCTATATAAATTCAAAATCGGAATGTAATAATCTCCTTGCAACAAAAACCTTTAACCTTGCTTTTGCAAATGCTTCAATGAGCATTATTGACAAAGTAACCCCTGTTTGTTCAACCTTTGAGCCTTTGAAATTTAAGGTTTCAATTGTCTATCCGACCATCGCCAATATGAATACTGAAATCAAGGCTGATGTACGCTTCACCTCAATTCCATTGATTCCTGCAGGTACTGAGTTCAAATGGGGATATAACGCGCCTCCAACCAATTCATTCTTTGTTCCTGCCGCTACGAATTTGATCATGCTGTCCGAAATAATGGGAAGCGGTCCGGATCCATTACAGGGAAACGGCGGAACCGATGTGTGGGAGTTCGAAATCACAGCCCCTGTTGGAACTTATGATTACCTGACAATAGAGCCTGTAGCTATACTTGGCGTTCAAAAATATCCTTTTGCGCAGGATACGATTAAGCTCATTGTCCATCCGTTACCTACTGCTACATTGACAGTTGAAGGACAAACGCATATTTGTACCGGCGGAAGCGCTAACTTAAAAGTAGCTTTAACAGGAAAATCACCCTGGAACATCACCTATACCGATGGAACTACACCCGTAACTGTCACCGGCATTATTCCAAATCATTATGAGTTTTCTCCGGTTCAGACTGCTAAAAAAACCTGGTCTATAACAAATGTTACCGATGCAAACGGCTGTTCAAATACAAGCGCCGGCAGTGTAACTATTTATATCGGTACTATTACAACCGTTGCCGCCCCGGCTGGTCCTCCCTGCGTAGGATCTGATTTTATTATCCCCATAAAAGTTGATAATTTTGACGATGTCGGAGTTCTTTCATTAACCCTACAATTTAATGAATCAGTTCTTACCTACCAAAGTTTTACAACGGCTTTCCCGGGTATTTTTTCAGTAATTTACAATCCGCTTTCACCCGGAGTGCTGAAATTAGGAGGATATAATCCTGCCCAAGGGTATGCTTTACCCAATGGCGCCGATCTGTTTAATCTGACCTTTACTTACAAAGGCGGCGCTGCTCCTCTTACCTGGGATGTAATTACTCCTGACGCCTGCGAATATATCTCTTATGAAACAGGGCTTGCATTTTGCCGTATCCCGGCAGCTACCTATTATATTGATAGATCTGTTACAGGTAATCCGAGACCGACCGCTGTTTTAAGTGGACCAGCAGCCGTATGCGAAGGCGCCACAACCAATCTTACATTAAATTTTACCGGTACAGCTCCCTGGACATACACCATCAATAGCGGCGCTCCTGTTATAACATTCAGCAACCCTGAAAGTCATTCCGTTACTGTAATTGGCGCAACAACCTATTCAATAACCGGACTGAATGACGCTCATTGTACATCAATTTCTTCCGACTATGCAGGCTCGGTTACCATTGCAACTTATCCGCTACCTGTATCGCCTACCGGTTCTGATGTCACAGCAACTTATACCAGGCTGGAACATATTGCATCGGCTACCCCGCCGGCAGGTTCGCATATAGTTTGGTACACCACAGAATTCGGTAGTACTACAACAGTGGCGCCAGCGCGCACTATTGTTGGTTCAAATTCTGCCTGGGCAGAATCAGTGAATGACGTTACTTTATGCAAAAGCGTCACACGCACGTTGGTAACAGTAACTGTTACAAAGAAGCCGATTACAGGTAATTTTACTGCCGCTAATAAGACTTATGACGGTGGAACTCTGGCAACTGTTAACACACGTACTTTAAATGATGTGATTCTGGGCGACGTTGTTACGCTTACCGGCGGCATTGCGCACTTTGACACGAAGGATGTAGGACTCCTAAAGATAGTAACCTTAACTGGCGCTACTTTATCAGGCGCTGATGCGGGCAACTACGATCTTACCAGCGTTGCAACAACTACAGCAGATATTAGCGCACTGGGTCTTACAGGTCATGTTACGGTTGATGCAACCAGAGTGTATGACGCCGGAACTTTATCAAATGTTCTTACCCGCACTTTGACCGGAGTGATTTCACCGGATGATGTTACCTTAACAGGTGGCGTTGCCAACTATAATAATAAAACCGTTGGAACAGGCAAGACAGTGACCTTAACCGGTATGAGTTTGGCTGGCGCCGATATTGGCAATTATTCTCTGAACGTTACTCCAATAACCACAACTGCTGCAATCACAGCTTTGGGAATAACCGGCAGTTTCACCATTCCTGCAACAAGAGAATATAATGGCACAACAGTGGCAACTATTCTTACATCTCCATTAATCGGTGTGATTTCAGGGGATGTTGTTACTCTTTCGTGCGCTGCCAACTATGACACCAGAAACATTGGAACAGGCAAAACTGTAACTTTCACAGCCCCTGTTTTAGCCGGAGCTGATGCAGTTAATTACACAGTTACCATTCCGGTTACAACTACAACTGCAAACATTACAATAAAAGGTATTAATGTAACTGCCGTTGCTGATAATCGTGTTTACAATGACGGTGTGAGTTCAAGTGGCATACCTCTGAAAGGCACCTTGCAACCTGGTGACTTTACTGTAACAAACCCGACACAGGTTTATGCTTCCAAGAATGTGGGTTCTGGCAAAACTATAAGGGCAAGTGGATGGGTAATCAACGACGGTAACGGTGGAAGTAATTATTCAGTTACATATACCAACAACCTCAGTGGTATTATCACACAGTTGGGAATAACAGGCAACTTTACTGTTGATGCTACTAAAATTTATGATAACGGAGTTACGGCAAATATCCTTACCCGCACTTTAAACGGTGTGCTTGGTACGAATGTAGTAATGTTGACCGGCGGCGCTGCCAGCTATGCTGATAAGAATGTTGGCGTCGGTAAAATTGTATCCTTAGCAGGCGCAACTTTAACAGGCGCAGATGCGGGAAATTACAGTCTGACCAGCGTTGCTACAACTACTGCAAATATTACCCGTAAAACCATTACACCCGCAGTTGTTGCCGATAGTAAGTGTTATGATGGAAACACCACCGCAACGATTAGCAGCAAGACGCTTACCGGCGTGCTTGGCTCGGATGTGGTTACCCTCGTAGTAGGAGCAGCCAATTTTGATAATTCTAATCCAGGTACAGGAAAAACTGTAACTGCCACAGCTTTGACCCTTACCGGAGCTGACGCAGGCAATTATATCTTGTCAACCACAACCACAACAACAACGGCTACAATTTATCCAACGCCAGTAGCCTCAGCGGCAGTTACCACTCAAATAACATGTTTTGGTGGAACCGGAACAGTCACTTTAACGCCAACTGTTGGAACTGCGCCGTTCTCCTACACTTTTAATGGTACGACAAATGCAACCGGAGTATTTAGAGGTATTCTTGCCGGAACAAACTATCCGTGGAGCGTAACAGCTCATACATGCGGACCGGTTACCGGAACGCTCACCGTTACTCAACCGGAGGCTATCCCCCTCAGTGGTAAAGTTACCTATTACAACACAGCAAATACGCCATTGAATGATGTTACAATTGCTCTCAAGCAGAGTGGCGTTACAATTCATTCAGTTGTCTCATCCGGCGCCGGCGATTATTCTTTTGCCAATGTATGCCCGGGAACGTACGATGTAGTTGCCTCTTCATCTTCTGCCGTTGGCGGGATCAATGTTACTGATGCCGCGCTGGTGAATTCATGGTTTGTCAGACCTGTTGCAATTGAAAAGGTGAAGTTCTATGCAGGCGACGTTGTTGTGAATAACCGTCTTGATCCAAATGATGCAGCCAGAATACAGAGCTACTTCATGACCAGCGGGATACCACCTTGGTCGGTCCGCCCATCATGGACATTCTGGCTTACCGGAGAGACGATCGCAGTCAATCCCGTCTCCTCGCCAGATCTCAAATTTCCTACTGTTACCATTGTTCCTTTATCAGGTCCAGTAACAGGAATTAACCTCTATGCACTGGTTACTGGCGACTTTAACCGCAGTTTTGTTCCCGGTCCTATCGTGAAATCAGCAAGCAAATCTCTCTCCCTCAAATACAAAGAAACCTCGATTGTTAACAGCAATCAGGAGGTTGAACTACCTGTTTATGCTGGATCAGCTATGGAAGTTGGAGCTATTTCTCTCATCCTGAACTTCCCATCCGATAAGGTCGAAATTACCGGCGTCGCTTTAAGCGCTGATAATTCACCGATGAGTTATTCGGTTTATGGTGACGAGTTAAGGATTGGCTGGACATCAACAAATCCATTATCAGTTAAAGCAGGTGAAAAAATGCTGACACTGAAACTCAGAATCATTAGCGCCCTTGCTAAAGATGAAACTATTAGCTTTAGCCTTGCCGCTGATCCTCTCAATGAACTTGCAGATGGACTTTCAAATGTGATAAACGATGCAGTGTTATACATTGATAAGTTTGGCGCATCCTCTCTAAGCGTCAACGATCCTATATCAACAGGAAGCCTCACTTTGGCAAACCATCCGAATCCGTTTATGGAAACAACCACATTTGCTTACAACCTGCCATCTAACGGAGAGGTTAGCCTCGAAATCCGCGATATGCTCGGAAGCAAAGTGATTGCGCTGCTCGACAATAAAGTTCAAACAGCCGGAAATCATTCTTTGATTATGAACTCAAATTCTCTGAAACCAGGCGTTTACATGGCCACATTGACCCTGAAATCCGACGGACAAACACAGATGCGTACAATTAAAGTTGTGCGTAATCAATAATTTGTTTTAACAAGGATAAAAAAGCGGGGAGGGAAACCTTTCCGCTTTTTTCATTAGAAATGATTAACTTTTATAATCAATTAACAAAATAAACCCCAGCTATCCATGAAAAATTTATCAGTATGGTTATGGGCTATATTTTATGTGATTTACGCAAGTTGTCATGCCCAGAACGCCCCAGTTTCAACCGCAGGGAGTGTTGCCACTTTTGGCGCCATAGCAACTATACCCATTACCGCAACTAATTTTACAAACATCGGATCATGTAGTTTAAAACTGACTTATAATCCCTCAATAGCCACCGCTACACTTGTAACTACCGGTACTCTCCTCGGAGGAACATTAAACTCAAATCTCACCGTACCTGGCGAAATTATTTTAGGCTGGTTTACTTCTCCCGGTAAAACATTACCCGACAATACGATAATATTTAACATTCAGTTCTAACTATTATTTTGATGGTTTGCTTACCTTTCAGTCGAATGACGCGCCTGTTACCAAAATTTCCGCCCTTGCATCATGCGCGGGAATTGCCGTTGAAATTCCTGTCACGGTCGGATCTTTCTATAACATTGGAAAGCTGGCGCTTAATATCCAGTACAATGCTGCCAACCTTACATACCAGTCGTGGACAAATAATTCAAATTTTCCCGGATTGACGGTAAATTCTTCAACGCCCGGCACAATCATAGTTACAGGAACTGTGCCTGTTTCTGATCCTGGATTTACTCTTGCCGATGGTTCATCCTTGTTTACATTAACCTTTGGCTATGGAGGAGGATTATCTAATCTGAATTGGTTCGATAACGGCGCTTCATGTCAGTATAATGGACCGCCGCCAGGATATACTGTTTTGAATGATGTTCCGCTGAGCCAGTTCTATTTCAATGGTTCAATAACAGAACTGCCACTACCGGGAGCAGCCGGTTCAATTTCTGGTCCGCCCGGTGGAATAGTTTGTCAGGGAGAATCAAATGTGACATTCAGCGTTTTGCCAATACCCAATGCCACTTCCTATCATTGGTCGCTTCCGCCGGGAGCGGAGATTACATCAGGAGCCAATACCAATTCAATAACTGTTTCGTTTACCGCCAATGCCTTGAGCGGCGAGGCGACGGTATATGGTAGCGCCGAATGTGGAAATGGCGCTATTTCACCTCCATTCCCATTGACAGTAAATTCAGCGCCTTTCATCGTGGCTCAGCCAATATCGCCAGCGGCTGTTCAAGCCGGAACCGGAACAGCTTCATTTACTGTTTCTGCTACCGGAACGGAACTCACTTATCAATGGCAGGAATACATTGTTTCATGGAATGATATAATCAATGGCGGCGTTTATAATGGCGCTACTTTTCCAACACTTACCATTAGTCTGCCGCCGCTTACAATGGATGGAAACCGTTACCGTTGTGTCGTAGATGGATTCTGTACGCCCGAAGTAATCACCGATGGCGCTGCTATCTTAACAGTTTCGCCAATTATCGGAATTAACATCGAGGAATCAGAAATCATGGAGTTAACGGTTTATCCGAATCCTGTTACAGCAGGTTCGAAAATATCATTCAGGATTCCTGAAAGGTCAGAAATAACCGTGACGTTAATCAATATTTTAGGTGAAACAACATTCCGGAAACATGAAAAAACTAATGGAGAAGAGCTATATTCATTTATTATTCCTGATGATTTACAGGGAAATGGTATCATAATTCTTAACATAATGATCGTCCACGATGGTAAATTGTATACCACCCAAAAAAAATTAATATATCAGGAATAACCTGTTAAAACGTCACATTCCGTAAATTTGCAACAATAATTTCAGAAATATCAAGCTAAAACAAACCAAAACCTGAGTATCGTGAAAAAATCTACAATCTTAACTTTGATGGTTGTTGTTTTTACAACACTACAAATCAGCGCTCAATACGCGCCTGTTTCCACAATCGGAACGGTTAATAGCAATGTTGCTTCTACAGTTGTCCCGATCCGTGCGACAAATTTTATCAATGTGGCGAGCGCCGGTTTGAGAATTCTTTACAATCCCGCTATCATCAGTGTGACAGGCGTTTCAGTAGGAAGCCCGGCGATGGGACCGTTTATCAGTTGGAATGGAGATGTTCCCGGAGAAATAATGCTGGGCTGGTATGCCGGGCAAGGAGTTACTCTGCCGGATAATTCAGTGGTTTTCAACCTCACTTTTTCCAAGGTCGGCAATGGCGCTTCAACCATTTCCTTCGACGACGATGGTTCTTCATGTGAATGGAGCGATGGAAATTTTGAACCTCTTATTGACATTCCAACCTCAACATATTATATCAACGGTTCACTTACTCTGGGAAATGCTCCGGTTACAAAAGCGCCGGTAATGGCAGCATGCCCCGGAACTACAATTAGCATACCTGTATCGGTGACAAACTTCGACAACATAGGTTCCCTTGCTCTCAAAATGCTATATAATTCTTCCGTACTTACTTATCAATCCTGTACCAACAATTCCGGTTTTCCGGGACTCACTGTGAATGGCGCCACGCCAGGAACTATTACAATTCCTCTGACGAGTTCCACCTCTACATCAGGCGTATCATTGGCAGCAAACTCGGCGCTTTTCACCCTGAATTTCACCTACAACGGCGGTTCAACTGATTTAACCTGGTCGGATAACGGTCCTTCCTGTCTTTACAAAGGTCCTTCGCCTGCCTATCCAACCCTGGTTGATACGCCAACGTCAACATTTTACCTGAATGGCGCCGTCCATCAATTGATTGCCCCAACCATTATCCGCAATCCCGATGTTGCCGCCGTATGCATGAACGCCCCTGTATCGGCAACCTTTTCTGCCGGTTCCGGTGGAATTGATCCGGTTGATCATTACGAGTCGAGTATTGACGCAGGAAGCTCCTGGCAAATTTATATCCCCGGGAATCCGCTAACTGCAACTACTCCGGGACCAGCTCAGATAAAAATACGCACATGGCGAACCTCGTCGGGCGATGCCTGTGTTAATTCAGGATATGTTTCAACCAATTGGGATGTTCTTCCTCAAAGTGAAGGAGGAACACTTGCCGGCAATGCAACAGTGTGTACCGGAACCAACAGCGTTACACTAACTTTGACCGGCTATACCGGGACAATTTTAAAATGGCAGTTCACAACAAATGGCAATGATTGGTTT
The DNA here is from genome assembly GCA_026391715.1 of Bacteroidota bacterium. Lineage (GTDB taxonomy): Bacteria > Bacteroidota > Bacteroidia > Bacteroidales > FEN-979 > CAIVAT01. The sequence goes on along the minus strand of JAPLDO010000032.1, from coordinate 37,937 downwards.
GATATTGCCCATACCGATCCTGTATTGACGGCGACTAATCTAACCATTTCAACCGCTTACAGAGCAGTGGTTCAACAAGGAATTTGTGAACCTGCAAACTCTTCCGTTGCCACAATAATTGTTAATCCAATACTCCCTGTGAGTATAACAATTGCCGCCGACGCCAATCCTTCCTGTGAAGGAAATCAGGTTTCATTTACGGCTTTTCCGGTAAACGGGGGCATTGCGCCTTCATTTCAATGGAAAGTGAATGGATTAGAGGTTTCGGGCGCCACCAATGCCACCTATTCATATATTCCGCTCAATGCCGATTATCTATCTTGTACCTTAACTTCAAGTGAAATTTGTGTCAGCGGAAATCCAGCGCTATCCAACATTTTGCTTATGGTTGTGAATCCGGTGATACCGGTTAGCGTAACAATTGCCGCTGATGCAAACCCGGTTTGTGAAGGCAGCGCAATTTCTTTAACAGCATATCCGGTAAACGGCGGCGCTTCGCCTCAATTCCAATGGAAGCTGAACGCTGTTGATATTCCGGGAGCGACCAACTCAACATATTCATATATTCCAGTCAATAATGATACCGTATCCTGTTTGTTGACCACGAGCGAAACGGTTTGTGTAACAGGTAATCCGGCAACTTCCAATAAGGTTGGTATAACGGTGAATCCATTGTTGCCAGTTAGTGTTATTATTGCCGCAGATTTCAGCCAGGTTTGCGCTGGAACGCATGTAAATTTCACAGCTACTGCCTTTAATGGCGGAACTTCGCCTGGCTTTCAGTGGAAAGTAAATGCGGTTGATGTGCCGGGAGCTACAAATTCTACATTCTCATTTATTCCGGCAAATAATGATACCGTTACATGTTTGCTTACGGTTTTCGAAACGGCGTGTAGAACCGGCAATCCCGCTATCTCCAATAAAGTTGGGATAACCGTGAATCCATTGTTACCGGTAAGTATAACCATTGCCGCCAGCGCCAACCCGGTTTGCGAAGGAACATCGGTCATCTTTACCTCATCCAGTGTTAATGGCGGTTTGACGCCGCTATATCAATGGAAAATCAATGAATTGTACATTTCTGGCGCAACCGACGACAGCTATTCATATATTCCGGCTAATGGCGATTATCTTACATGCAATCTTGCGTCAAGCGAAATATGTGTAAGCGGTAATCCGGCAACATCAAACACGGTGACTATGGCGGTAAATCCATTTTTGCCGGCAAGTATAACTATTGCGGCTGATTTCAATCCGGTTTGCACGGGAATGACAGTAAGCTTTACGGCTACTGCGGTAAACGGAGGAAATTCGCCTGCCTTCCAGTGGAAGCTTAACTCGGTTGATATGCCGGGCGCAACCAATTCAACCTGGTCATATATTCCGACTAATAATGATGTAGTGACTTGTGTTCTGACTTCAAATGAAACCTGTGTGAGCGGTAATCCGGCAATATCGAATCCGATTATTATTACCGTGAATCCGTTATTACCGGTAAGCGTGGTTATGTCCGCCAATTTCAATCCGGTTTGTGAAGGAACAATTGTCAACTTCATAGCTATACCAGTTAACGGTGGCGCCTCCCCCGCTTATCAGTGGAGAGTTAACTCGGCAGATTATCCCGGAGCGACTAATTCAACATTCTCAATAACTCCTGCCAACAACGATGTGGTAACCTGTGTGGTTACCTCAAATGAGTCGTGTGTTATCGGAAATCCGGCTACGTCAAATCCTGTCGTCATGACCGTAAATCCGTTGCTGCCGGTGAGCGTTACCATTGTTGCTGATGCAAATCCGGTTTGCGCCGGAGTAAATGTGCATTTCACTGCAACGCCGGTAAACGGTGGATTAGCGCCAGTTTTCCAGTGGGAAGTTAACGCGGTGATTGTACCGGGAGCAACCAATTCAACCTGGTCATACATTCCACAAAACAATGATGCTGTAAAATGTATTATGACATCCAATGTACCATGTTCAATAGGGAATCCAGCTACTTCCATGCCTGTGGTAATGACTGTTAATCCGTTGCTGCCAGTAAGCGTCGCTATTACGCCTGACGCCAACCCTGTTTGTGCCGGGACAACTGTTCACTTCACTGCAACTCCGGTTCATGGAGGCGCTTCGCCAGGTTTTCATTGGTTAGTAAACTCAGTTACCGTGCCGGGCGCAACAAATGCTACTTTTTCTTATGTTCCTGCCAACAATGATGTTGTAACTTGCGTTCTCACTTCAAATGAAACCTGTGTAAGCGGAAATCCTGCCACATCTAATCCGATACTTATGACAGTAAATCCTTTACTGCCGGTAAGCGTAGCAATAGCGGCTAACGCCAACCCTGTTTGCGCCGGAACAACCGTTTCCTTCACTGCAATTCCGGTTCACGGAGGTAGTTCGCCAGGTTTTCATTGGACAGTAAACACAGTTATCGTGCCGGGCGCAACAACTGCTACTTTTTCATACATTCCTGCCAACAATGATGTTGTGATTTGCGTTCTCACTTCAAATGAAACCTGTGTAAGCGGAAATCCTGCAACATCGAATCCGATACTTATTACTGTGAATCCGCTGCTGCCGGTGAGCGTAACAATTGCGGCTAATGCAAATCCGGTTTGCGCTGGAACAACTGTTTACTTCACTGCAACTCCGGTACACGGAGGTAATTCCCCGGGTTTCCAGTGGAAAATAAATACCACAGATGTACCGGGAGCCACCAGTTCAACCTATTTTTATATTCCAACGAATAATGATGTTGTAACTTGTGTTCTCACTTCAAATGAAGCATGTGTAAGCGGAAATCCTGCCGTTTCGAATAGCGTAACAATGATGGTAAATCCGTTGCTGCCGGTAAGCGTTACAATTGCAGCTAACGCCAATCCTGTTTGCGCCGGAACAGTTGTTCATTTCACTGCAACTCCTTTCCACGGAGGTATTTCACCGGGCTTTCAGTGGACAGTAAACGCGGCTATAGTCCCTGGCGCAACAAGCGCTTCCTATTCATATATTCCGTCAAATAACGACGCAGTTGCCTGCACACTTCATTCAAATGAAACCTGCGTAAGCGGGAATCCGGCTACTTCGAATATTTTGACCATGACTGTACATCCTTTGTTGCCTGTTAGTATAACCATTGCGGCTAACGCCAATCCTGTTTGTTCAGGAACAACTGTGCATTATACCGCATCGCCGGTAAATGGCGGTATCTCTCCAATTTTCCAATGGAAAGTAAATAATATTGATGTTCAGGGCGCAACCAATTTTAGCTGGTCATTTATTCCTGTTCAAAACGACGCCGTATCCTGCATGGTTACTTCGAGCGAGGCTTGTGTAACGGGTAATCCCGCCGCATCGAACATTATCATCATGGCTGTTATGCCGCTCCCGGTTCCCATTATCTCAGGAACGGGAAGCGTTTGCGTTGGAACAAGTAATCTTTTTTATACCACTGAACCTGGAATGACCGGGTATAACTGGACGATTTCCAGCGGGGGTACAATTACATTTAATGCCGGAGCGGCAATTATCGTTACATGGCATACAGCGGGAAATCAGTGGCTGCGGGTGAATTACACCAACGGGAATGGATGTTCAGGCGCTATGGCAACTCAATTTGATGTGACTGTGCATGCTTTGCCCGTTCCTACAATCAGCGGTCCTGCTACTGTATGCGCCGGCGCGCCAGGTAATGTTTATACAACAGAACCAGGAATGACCAATTATTTATGGAGTGTTTCACCGGGAGGAACTATCACTTCGGGAGGCGGTTCCACTAGCGCCACAATGACTATTACATGGAACAGCTCCGGATCGCAATGGGTGAGAGCAAACTATACAAACAACGGATGCTCCGCAACTTCGCCATCCGCTCTCGATATTACAGTAAATACCCCTGTTGCGGCAAGCGTGACAATTGTCGCCTCTGCGAATCCGGTAAATTCCGGCACGGCGGTTACATTTACCGCTTCGCCCGTAAATGGAGGCGCTTTGCCCACTTTCCAATGGAAAGTAAACGGCTCGGTTGTAACCGGAGCTGTAAATTCCACTTATACATATATTCCGGTAAACAATGATGCGGTTATATGCGCGATGACTTCCGATCTCTCATGCGTATCAGGTAGTCCGGCAAATTCCAACATGGTTGTAATGGTTGTAAATGGAATTCCCGATAACACTACGGTTCAGAATGAAACCGTTGGCAATTTGCAAACCAAATGCTACAACGCGTTGCAAACAATTACCGTTGCTGGTACTCCGACAACCTTTGTGGTTGAAACCGGCGGCAACGCTACATTTATTGCCGGAAATAAAATCAATTACCTTCCAGGCTCAACGGTTCACCTTGGAGGATATATGCTTGGAAAAATTGCGCCAACAGGTCCGTTCTGCGGAGGAGTAACCGGTTCGCCTGCTGTGGCAGTTGTCTCAGGCGTTGAAGCGCCGCTATTTCAGGTTGAACAACCATTTTTTACACTCTATCCAAATCCGACAAGCGGAAACTTTACTCTGGTTCAAAAGGGCAATAATAGTTATGGAAATGTCCAAATTGAAGTTTTTGATATGCGTGGTGAACGCATGCTAAAGGCAGAGATGGTTGGCGAGAAGAAACATGAATTCAGCATGACGGATGTCCCTGCGGGACTTTACTTTGTGAAGATCGTTGCCGAAAATTATACGGAAACTATAAAGATTGTGAAGACGAAGTAACCCCACGATCAATCCAGGTTCCAGGTTCTATGTTCCAGGTTCCATGTTTCAGGTTCCGGGTTCAAGGTTGAACCCACTACGAAAAGTGGGTGTAAAAATCAAATTTTGGCTACGAGTTTGGTATGTCAGCAACTTGAATTGCCACGACCTTAAGGTCGTGGCAATTGATTGTTAGCTTACTGTTGGCTTTAGCCAAAAATTATTTCCGTTTCTGAGTAATATTAAATTTTTATTATGGTAATTCGAAGATTGTTGTTTTTGCTTTTCTTTTCAGTAGTTGTAATCTCGTATGGACAGATTCCTTCGGGGTATTATAATCCAGCCAGCGGACTGACCGGAACAGCCTTACAACAAGCCCTTCACAACATTATTGATAATCACACCGTGGTTTCATATAATTCCCTTTGGAACTGGTACAAACAGACTGATAAAAAGTCAAACGGAAAGGTTTGGGACATGTACTCTGACATCCCCGGCGGAACGCCTCCTTATGAATATACTTTTATTACCGACCAGTGCGGTAGCTATTCAATTGAAGGGGATTGCTACAACCGCGAACACTCCTGGCCCAAAAGCTGGTTCAATGATACTTCTCCAATGAATTCGGATATTTTCCATATTTATCCAACTGATGGAAAAGTAAATGGAATGCGCGACAATTATCCTTACGGAAAAGTAGGCGCAGCCACATGGACTTCATTGAACGGCGGCAAACTGGGCAGTTGTGTCACGCCCGGCTATTCAGGTATTGTTTTTGAACCGCGCGACGATTTTAAGGGAGATTTTGCCCGCACCTATTTTTACATGGAAACACGGTATTATAACGAGGATGCCGGTTGGGCGGGAAGTCCTATGGCCAGCGGCGCGCAACTCCTTCCCTGGGCACAGGCAATGATGTTGCAATGGAGTTTGCTTGACCCGGTTTCACAGAAGGAGATTAACCGAAACGATTCAATTTATAAGAATATCCAGCACAACAGAAATCCGTTTATTGACCACCCTGAATATGCAGGTCTGATTTGGGCGCAATATATGCCTCAACCTGCATCATACTCGTGGAATGTAACTTCCGGCAACTGGTCATCCCCTACAAGCTGGACTCCGGCAAGAACCATCCCTGTTTCCGGAGATATACTGATTTTTGATGGAGCTTTGAAGCCGGTTTCCACCGTTACGGTTGACTTTACAAGTACTCAGGTTGTGGGCAGATTGCGGATTATCAACAACGCATCAGTAACGTTAACAGGAAATACAGCAGCCCGCGCCGTGACTATTGGCGTTACAGGCGCTGTGGCTCCGCAGTTCGAAGTTGCAGGCGGCTCAACGCTTACCATTTCGGGGGCGAACCCTGTGACAATCAATTTACCGGCAGGCTATTCCGGCTCTGTTGCGGGAACGATCGTTTTTCAAAATGCAGCGCACCTTTTTACGGCTGCCGACGCCGGTTCAATCGTTTTTACCGCCGGCGCTTTGTTTACAGCGGGAACAGGATTCAGCGGAACTCCCTTTGGAACAACGGCTCTCAATTCAGTTTACTTTTCAGGAGGTTCGGTTTATTCCCTCGAATCGGGTCTTCCTCCTTTTGGGGCGGTAAGCCCTAATAGCGTGGTGATTTTTCAACCAGGCAGCGTTTACAAGCATAAGACTAATTCTGTCCCATCGCTTTCCGGACGCATATATTCCGATTTCGTGATTGATGCAGTTAGTTTCAACCAGACAGTTACAACAGGTTCAGCGGTTTGCGCAATTGATAATTTTACCGTTGTCAACGAGATTCTTGCCGGTTTCGATTTTCCCGGCGGCGTTACCATCAAAGGAAATCTTCTGGTAAATGCAGGGACACTCCGGTTCAATCCTACCGGCGGTTTGCTAAAGTTCAACGGAGCGGCAAACCAGTTGATTAGCGGAACTGGTAGCCTGGAGATCGGCGCGAACTGCGATGTGACTATTGGTTCAACATCAACAGTAATCCTCAATAAAAATCTCAATCCCGGGAAAAACATCAATATTCTGCCCGGAGGCAAGTTGACTGTAAATGCCGGCATATTTCTAACCGTTGAAGGAGACATTGACATTCAGAATTAACTCTGGTGCAAATAACCGGTCTCTTCACAGGATCAAAAGGTTCAAATGATTTTCCATGCCATCAAACAACTGATCGAAAAGAAGGATGAACCTCTTCCTCCAAGGATACAATTTCTCTAAAACAAACAAACCACGTCATGTTTTGTCGCAGTCACGGAATATCTTTGTTTCATTATTGAAAAACAATTAATGAAAGGAGAAAAACAATGATCTATCTGAAATTATTCAAAGGGAAAAACGCAATTAATAAAAATGTAGAAATCAGGGAATTTGATACAATCGAAGCTGCCATCAAAGTTGGTCGGCGGAGCGGTTGCGCCTGGGTGATTGATGATCTGTTGTCAGGAAAATCCTTCGACAGCGAGGAGATTGAGCTCAGAGAGGAGGAAGATTGGTACTATGATGAAACCGAGCAGTTATGGAAGCGCATTCCCGGAGGAAGTATTTTGAAACGGATGCTTTCCATTACCGTACCTTTGGAATGTTTTCCAGTCAGGTCAACAATTAGTGGGGTTTGTACAGGATAAAATATTTTCTCCTGGCTGTACAACGGGCGTTCAAAGTAAATACTTCGTTATGGCAAAGCAGGACTATATTTTCAGGTATCTTACCATTATCAGAAAACTGCGCAGAAGTCAGTATGCCACTTTTGCCGAAATCAACGATTTTCTGGAACAGGAAACGGCGCTTCAGGATCGTAATCATAAAATGTCGCTCCGCACGTTTCAACGCGATTTGAAAGAGATCAGTGAAAATTTTAAGGTGACAATCGCGTATGATTTTTCGAAGCGGGTATATTATATCGAAAATGATGAACAATCGGACATGAACAACCGCATGATTGAGTCGCTCGACACCCTCAATTCGCTGCGTGTGGCGGGTGATATTGGTCGGTTCATGTATTTTGAAAAGCGTGCGGCGCAAGGAACGCATCATTTTTACGGACTGCTTCATGCCATCAAAAACCGGATTGTCCTCAATCTGAAACACCAGAAATTCGACGAAGAAGAACCTTCGGTTCGCGAGGTTGCGCCATACGCGCTGAAAGAATCGCGCGGAAGGTGGTACCTCGTTGCCAGGGATATGGCTGATAGGCGTATTAAAACTTTCGGGCTCGACCGGGTCCTTGATTTTCAGACTACTTCACGCCGGTTCGACTATCCTCCCGATTTTGACGTGAACCGTCATTTCCGCTATTGTTTCGGAGTGATTAACCCGGATAATGCCCGACCGGAAGAGATTATGCTGTCCTTTGATCCTGACCAGGGGAAGTATATTAAAAGTTATCCGCTACATGAATCGCAGGAGATTATCACCGACAACGCCGCAGAACTCCGCATCAGGTTGCATTTGTATTGTACTTACGACCTGGTGCAGGAGATACTCTCTTATGGCGACAGGGTAACGGTAATGTTGCCGGAGTTTTTGAAAAAAGATATAACCACAATTGCCGTAAAGATGCTGGAACCAGGAACCAGGAACCTTGAACCTGTAACTTGAATTTTTTTGAACGTACAGTTTTCTCCCGCTGAAATTATAATTACCTCTTTACTTTTGATTTTAAATTTAAAAGATTACTTTTGATACATCTTTAACTAAATCAAACATACCATTATGAGAAATTTTACCAGAACCATCCGGTTTTCGTTTATTGTTTTACTAACAACAATAGCGTTTGCTGTACAAAGTATGGCACAAATCACGCTAATGACCGAAAGCTTCGAAAACAGTGGCAATGTACCCACAGGTTGGGTAACAGAAGAGGTTACAGCAGGCAACACGATTTCATTTGTTACCAGTACCTCATGGCCTTCCGGCTATACAGCTTACAACGGCGCTTACCTCGTAATGTTTAACTCTTTTAGCGCCAGCGGCGGATTTAACAGGTTGAAACGTATTACTCCAGTTTCAACGGTAGGTTTAACTGATGTTTCCGTTGACTTTGCCTGGCTGGAGAGCGACGGATATGCCGGAGTACTCGACAGAGTTGATGTTCAGTGGTCAACAGATGGCGCAACATGGAACACTGCCGGAACTTTTAACCGTTACAATGCAGTTCAAGGCTGGAAGATCAAAAGCCAGGTATTGCCGGCTGGCGCCGCAGGGCAAAATACTCTTTACATTGCCTTTTTATTTGCGTCAGCTTATGGCAATGATTGCTATCTCGATTTTTCCCACCTCACTGCATTCGATAATCCTCCTCCAGGAATGATAACTGTAGGAACCGGATCTGAGAGTTGCAACTATCCATACACAACATACTGGATGGGCGGCAGAACGCAACTTATTTATACTTCCGCTCAACTCATTGCTGCGGGGGCTGCTCCCGGACTGATTACAAGTATAGGTTTCAACGTATATTCCTACAGTTCGCAAACAATGCAAAACTTCAACATCAATATGATGAATTCTACAATTCCGACTTTCTCGGGTTGGGTTGATGGGTTGCAGAATTGTTATTCAGGTTCATACTCTGTTGCTGGTCCAGGTTGGCAAATGATTACTCTTCAGACTCCATTTTTATGGACAGGCGACAACATTATTCTTGAAATGTGTTTTGGGAACAATGGAAGTTATACATCATATTCATACGTTTATGGAACTACCGCGCCCACCGGGCAAGTTCAACCATACTGGATGGACCTTATTGTTGGTTGTGCATACACGGGAGGAAGTTACGTCGGTTATACAGGGTTGCCGAACTTACGTTTTGTTGAGCAAGATTATACCGGCGTTGCTATGCCTTTCTGTGAAGATTGGAACAGTGGCGGCTTTATCAATAATAACTGGCAATTCGGAACCGGCGGCGCAGGTAACTGGACTATAAATATGGGCGTTGGCAACCCGGCGCCAGCCGCTGACTTCTCACAGGCGCCGGCAATGACAAACTATAACTATAGTTTAGAAAGCCAGTTAATTGACGCAACTGCATGGACTTGTGGCAAAGTGTGGTTTGATTTTGACTATAAATTGATTGACAACCTTATTACTTCAACCGAAAAATTAACGGTAGAGGTTTTTTACGGCGGCAGTTGGCGTCAAAAAGATGAATTCGCCAACAGCGGCAATGTTGGCTGGATTGGCAAACATATTGATGTCAGCGCAGTTAAAGGGCAATTGTTCAAGGTTCGTTTCCGGGCAAATGGAGCGAATTCTGCCAACATCCAGCATTGGTATGTTGACAATATATGTACCTATGCCGTTTGCACGCCGCCAACTGCGCTTGCAGCAACGCAGAGTGGACTTAACACCACTTTGACCTGGACTGCGCCAAACTGCAATCCTATTGACGGTGAATGGTTAGTTTTTGATGATGGCACAGCGGATAACGGTTGGGGTATCAATCCGGGTTATAACGCGTGGATTGGAAATGAGTTCCCTCTCGCAGCAACTACCCAGGGAGTGATCAAAGCGGTGAAATTTTACTTCTGGAATAACCCATCGCATGGAACAGATCAGTTGACAGTTGATTTCTTCGATGCAGCGCATACGTTATTAGGCTCAACCAATGCGTTTACCGTACCAAACGATGCATGGGATTCCATAGCAGTAAGCGATATTCCGTTTACAGGAGTATTTTATGCCATGGTACATTGGAATATGGCTATAGGAATGACCAACTGGCTTGGCTATGATGAGAACGGACCTTATGCAGCGCAAAACCTTGAAACATACTATGACGGCACAACCTGGTCAAAACTCACCACAGTAGCCGGAGCAAATCCGGGAGTATGTATGCTCCGAGTACTTGCGCTGGTTAATGGCGCTCTGAAAATGACAGAGATCGGACCTGGTCAGCCACCGGCAGTCACAGCCACTGCTGCAGCTATAGCCACAGCCAAATCACCTGCTCTGAATGAAGCGCGCCTCAGTGGCGACATTGGCTCCCATCAAACCATGAGATTGTTATCGGGCGACCAACCAGACAGCAGCGTTTTTCTTGGATACAATGTATATCGTACATCCGGAGAATCTGGAACAGGCGCGTTTACCAAAATCAATCACATTCCTTTAGCTGACGCTACCTATCCCGACATATATCCTGGAAATACATCACCCGGAGCAACCTTCAGGTATTACGTAACCGATGTATTCAACAAAGGTTCAAACAATGCTTTTCTGTGTGAATCCTCTTCGGATACGATTACGGTTACAACCCCTTGTAGCCTCTTTTCACTTCCGTTTTATGAAGATTTTGCTTCGACTATCATTCCAAGTTGCTGGACGCAGGTTGATTATCAGACAAACGGGCAAATCTGGCAATTCGGAGTTATTACAGGAACCCCGCCCCCCGCGCTCACGGGAAATTATGCATTTTTAAACAGTGATAATTATGGCGCAGGGTACGCCCAAAATGCCGACCTGATTTCACCTCCTTTTGATTTATCCGGCTATTCGACTGTTAATCTGGGTTTTCATCATTATTTCAGAAGTTGGCCCGGATCATCAGGCGTATTATCATTCAGCATTGATAATGGAGCTACCTGGTCAGCAATTCAAACCTTTACCGTAAGTACAGCAAACCCTGAAATATTTTCACAAGAAATAGCAGGCGTAGCCGGACATAATCTCGTAAAATTCAAATGGAATTATACCGGCGCTTATGGTTATTACTGGGCTGTTGACGATATCGAAATCACCGGAGTGATGGTAAACAGAGATCTGAAAAATATTACCATTGGAGATGGAACAACCATTTGTTACAATGCCACAAATACCATCACTGTGGCAGGGAACGGCTCTCATTTTAATGTAGAAAGCGGGGGCAATGTAACTCTTATCGCAGGACATTTTATTCGCCTCATGCCTGGTACTACTGTTGTTTCGGGCGGTTATTTATGGGGATACATAACTACCAACGGAACATACTGCGCCAGCCCCGCCTCTCCTGTTAATACAACACTTACTACTGAGGAACTACCCGCAACAGCTCAAACTGAAACTACCATTTTCAAAGTTTATCCTAACCCCACAACCGGGAAATTCACACTTGAGCTTAATTCAGATTTTATGGATATTCAGGCAAACGTTAGAATTTACAGCATATTGGGAGAAGAAGTACTCTATGAAAACCTGACGGGAGACAGAAAAACCGAATTTTCGCTTTCCGGCAGATCAAACGGAATCTATATCATCCGGGTAATGATGGGCGACCAGATGGGAATGGCAAAAATTATAAAGCAATAACAGCCTCAAAACCCGTCCCATTCGTTTGGCATACCGCCTCAACACCCGTCAACTTCTCCTAAAAAAGATACCCTAATTGAATCATTTTCTTTGTGGGCGTTAATGTTTGTAAATATGTCAATAGGTAAAGTCCCCTCAGCTCCACCTGTTGAAAGAAAATGAATCTTTGAAATTGAAGATTCATTTTCTCGCGGAAATAAAAACAGATTGGCTTAAATATTGTATTATTGGAATTCTTTCCAAAACAGAGCCTATTGCAATTGTCGGATTGACCAGAAATGTCGGAGTATTTGGCAATAGAAAATCACGATATTCAACATATATTTCAGTATAGCTTTGCTTTTTCAACAACCGGGTAATATACTTACCTGAAAAAGCCATTTCATCGGGTTCAAGGTTAGCTATTTTTCTAAAAAATGGAGTGGTTCCGAATATAATGAAACAATAAGGATTATAAATATTTGGTTCAATAAAAAGTAGTTTCCCATCATCCTTTAGTAGATTTTTCAGCGCTTTCAGGGAATTATCGAGGTTATAGTAAAGGTGATGTAAAATACCGTTTCCCACGATGTAATCAAATTTCTTTTCTCCGAGACACTGTGGATTATGAAAATCCAATACCTTAAATTGAAGGTTTGGGAGTTTGTAATTTTGCTTTGCCTGGTCAATAAAAGGCGCGCAAAGATCTGTTCCTAAAACGTTGTGAGTTGTTTTTTCTGCAAGAATTGATGACAACTCACCTGTTCCGCACCCAATTTCAAGAATATCCTTATGATCCGACGAATCCATTTGCCTAACCATCCAGGCGCCTCTTCGCTTAGTTCGTATTGTTAAAGTTTTGCCTGGTTTAAAACCTTGATTATATCCCCTGTCGTCTTTAATGCTTCCCATAAAATATATGACTGTTACTTGTTATTTCTCTTTACTTCTTAAATAGTTTATGATACTTACAGAGTCAAAAATACAAAAAGGTTATCTCTTTTCAACCAGAATTGTATAACCCAAAGGATCACTATCTGAGCCAATTTTTAAAAGCACTGATAAATAGCCTATGAAAATTGAAATCAGAAGTACTGGTGATAATATGATCCAGAAAGGTAAAAAAATGAATCGCCACAATTCTGAAGGATAAGCATTTCTAAAAAAAAGAACGATAATTTTTGCAACAATACTTGTTAAATCTGTTCCTCTTGGTGTGATTTTAACTGTGGCAAATGAACTGAACATTATCTGGAGTGCAGCTGGAGTGTACCTGTAATAATCGTATGGAATATAATGATACCTGGCTGACCATGGAATTGTAAAAACACCCTTGGAACCTTTTTTCATAACACGAAATATTTCATTAACAAGTTGTTGGTAGCTAAAAACATGTTCGAGCACTTCTGTGCAAAGCACACAATCAAATTTATCATCACTAAATGGAATGTCTTTACCATTAAAATGGGTTATTGTTTCATTATCGTAATCAAACTTATGTGAATCAATTGTGTCTATACCATGGTAATTTGTATGACTCTCCATTAATAAAAATTTATATGGACTTTGGCCGCACCCAACATCAAGAACTTCTCCTTTGAAGAACGGAAGTTGTTTCTTTATATCAAGATAAATTGTCAGGAGTTGAAAATCAAGTAACATCCTGATAAAGAATATGATTTTACTAAAAAAACCTTTAGGATTAGCATGGCCAACAGGCCTGAAGTCTTCGCTCATTTAATCGATTTTTTAAGGTCATCCAGGTTAGAATATTCTTCCCCATTAAAAAATATTTTAGTTCTGATAAATTTAGGCCTATTCTTCACCTCTTCAATGATTTTACCTATATAATCGCCTAAAATGCTGATAGAAATAAGTTGAACGCCTCCTAATCCAAGCATCAGGAAAATAATTGTAGTTATCCCCTTGGCTCCCTGTGGAGGATTGATAAAATAATTTATTATATAAAAAATGGAGAGTCCTAAAGTCGCAATAAAAACAGCAACACCGATAGCTTGAATATACTGGAGCGGTTTTGTGCTAAATGAAAAAATTCCTTTTTTTGCCCACCAGATATTTTTCAGGAAACTATTGGTTGTGCGACCAAAAAGACGCTCAGGACGAATGTATGGAACTCCAACCTGCTTGAATCCAATCCAGGCGCGTAATCCCCGAAGGAAAATATCCTTTTCAGGGAATTGGAGAAGGTACCCGACTGCTTTTCGGTCAATGAGCGAAAAATCACCGGCGTCTACCGGTATATCAATATCAGAAATATTCTTGAATAAACGATAAAACCATTTGTATAAAACCTGCATGTAAAATGGCGCTTTACGCTTAATTCGTTGTCCATAAACAATATCATAACCTTCCTCCCATTTTAAAATAAAGTCTTTAATTATTTCCGGAGGATCCTGTCCGTCGCCATCCAATACAACTACAGCATCTCCCGAAGCTATTTCCATACCGCTGATAAACGCCGATTGTGATCCAAAATTTCTGGAATGAGAGATTCCAATAACATGGTTATCCTTCAGACACAATTGATAGATTATTGCTTCATCCATAAAAGGACTACAATCATTAACAAAAATAATTTCGTAATCGTACAAACACTCCTGAAAAACTGTAGTTAGCCTTTCAAATAAAACCGGAATTGATTGGTCGTCTTTATAACATGCTATAATTGCGGAAATTTTCTTTTCTTTAAGTGGGACCGTTACATATTTAAGTTTTGTTTCAGCTTCTCTTTCCCATGCAACGGTCAGTCTTAGTCCTTCATTAAATTGCTTTTTAAACTGCCATCCCATCAACTTTTTTGCTGATTCAGGATTTCCATACCATTGCGGCAAATCCCATTTTCGATTTGCCATAGAGCCAAAATCCGGATCCTCTATAATGTCAAAAATACTTTTCGCAGTAAATGCAGCGGTTTCCAAAGTCGTTTTAACCCCTGATGCGATATTAATGGATGCTCCCGGGTAATTTTTACAGGCAATTGTTGCTGCTTTCACCAATGCATTGGTGCAATCATCAATATAGATAAAATCACGGGAAATTTCTTTATTCACCAAATGCGGGTATTTCCCTTTAAGACCATTGGTGATGAGTACAGGAATCAATCTGTCGCGCTCTTCCCATGGACCATAAACCGAGTATAAACGCAAATTAATGCAGGGAAATCCATGTACTCTGCCATAATATTTGATAAGGTAACCTGCGCTAACCTTGGTCACTGCATAATCGCTATTTGGAATCAGTTCAGATGTCTCATCGGAAAAATTGCAATTGAGCCCATATTCCGAAGAAGAACCAGCCTGCACAAAAGCGCTGCATCCGGTTTCTGATAAAGCGCGGATAAGATTGAGTGTCCCGAAATAATTTGTCTGATGAATTTTTTCGGTATCTGTCTGTCTCGCATAAGCTCCATAAGCCGATAAATTAAAAACAGTTTGTGGTCTAAGGTCATTTACAGTTTTTTTTATCTGTTCATAATTTGTAATATCTGTGTTAATTAACCTATTTGAATCAACCCCTGAAAGTCGCCATGATTTTTGCGGATTTCGTGAACATGCAAAAACATCATTACGAAATTGGCTCAAAGTAAAAAACAGGTTAGCGCCAATAAAACCTGAAGCGCCCACAATCAACACAGGTCCGGATAACTTCCCCGCTTCCTCAATTTCCTCAGATTCCCATGTATTTTTGTATAATATAGAATCCATCATACTATGATAATCTTAAAAGTGTTTGAATATCTGCCGACAGAGATTGAGAATCTAACCCACATAATTTTTGGTGATAGTCTTGACTTCCATACAACCCATTTGGATAGCCTAACGCAAATCTGTGAATAAACTGACAATTTAATTGATATTTTACCATAAATAAAGCAAGGTTTTCTCCTAAACCACCCCTGCTTACATGTTCCTCAATGACTAAAAGTTTTTTCGTGCGATTAAGACTTATCATTAATTCCTCGGATAATTGAGTTAATGGCATTTCACTAACAGCAAACAAGTCAGCTAAAGAATGATCTTCAAGTTTTTCAATGGCTTTCCAGGCATTTAACACTACCGGTCCAAGTCCGACAATTGTCAGTTTATCACCAGAAGCAATCTTCCTGATTGGAGCAAAATCAGTTTTGAAAAGAGAAGGAGGAACAACGCCAAAACCTAACCTCAAATAGGAAGGGCCACCGTACCGCAACATCGCCTGAACTGTTCCCTGAACGTCTTCGTTGCAGTATGGAATATAACAGTGAAAATTCTGGAATGAAGAAACTACCGCAATATCTTCCAGCGCATGATGCGTCGCGCCCATTATCCCATAACCATACCCGCCTCCATTTCCAACAATTTTCACATTCATATTGTGTAGCCCAACATCCAGCCGTAATTGCTCTGCCGGTCTTAAAACGGCAAATGGAGCAATACTGTAGCAAAATGGAATGAGTCCTTCGGAAGCCAAACCAGCCGCAAGAGATATCATATTTTGCTCAGCTACGCCAACATTGATAAAACGGCTTCCCATTACGTCTCTTACACCCTCTAATGCCATAAAACCAAGATCTCCGGTAAGAAATATAATCCGGGAATCGTCCCTTGATATGCTCGCAATAGTTCTTGAAAACTCCTTCCGCATCAGGATGTTATTTGTTGTATTGCCAGAGAATATTGTTCATCAGTCATTGGTAAATAATGCCATTCCATTTTATTCTCCATGAATGATATTCCGCTGCCTTTTATAGTTTTGGCAATGATACATTTTGGCTTTGGGTTGTCAAATTGCACGGATTGAAATACTTGTTGCAGACTTTTCAGGTCATTTCCGTTTTCAACTAAATAAACATCAAAATTAAAAGCATCCCATTTGCTTTTCATGGGAGTCATGTCAAGTATATCAATTGTACTTCCAAACCCTTGAAGTCCATTATTATCAATGATTACAATAAGGTTATTTAATTTATGATGTCCGGCAAATAATGCTGCTTCCCAGGTAGATCCTTCATTGCAATCTCCATCTGATAAAAGGCAATAAACTTTGGCGTTTTTACCGGTAAAACGAGTAGATAAAGCTTTTCCGGCTGCAAGTGATAAACCATGCCCCAAACTGCCTGTCCCAAAAACAATACCATTTAATAATCCGCTGCATGGAGGATGAGCCGCCAGTTTGGCGCCATCTTCATAAAAAGTCTCCAGTTCATCCTGTGAAATTTTTCCTGATGCTGCAAGAACAGTATATAAGCCCAAAGCTGCATGACCTTTTGATAGAATAAAATGATCTTGGTCGCTCATCTGTCTGAAATACAAAAAAATTAAAATATCAAGGCACGAAAGTGAAGAGGCAATATGTCCGGCGTTTGCTTTTTTATATAACCTTAATATTTCTAACAGACACTCTTTTTTGTAAATTTCTAACTCTTTCATTTTGTGAAATTTTCCATTAAAATCGTTGTCGCCAAATTTATAAACCCATGCAGTTGAGAATAGGTAATCTCAAATATTTTTCCTTGAATCATTACTTAAGAAAACCTGGTATAACCATTGCCAAGGCGTTCTCAAATAGAGTATAATTGTTCATGTTTTACTTCTTTTGCGATAAATCAAAAACCAGTTACCAGCAATCGCGCTAAGGTAAATCAATAATCCGAATACCGAAACCATCATGCTGGCAAAAAAATAAGGTGGGCGATAATACAAATCTATTTTATGAAATCCCGGTTCAATTACCATACCAATAAACCCGATATTACATAAAAACAGGTTTGCCTCTTTACCATCAATTTTTCCATGCCATCCGCGATCATACGGAATACTAAAAAACAAGATTTTTTGGATTTTTGGATTTACGCTTCCCTCAATACGATTTTCAGTGAATCTTGTAATATTTAGTGTATCCTCTTTCCTTTTTATCACATCGTTTGATAAATCTAGAATACTATAACGCGAAACAGTATCAATCATTGAGAAGCCGGGAAAAGATTCAAGGTAATTTGATAGTGAATCATCAATAACACAGGTTTTTTGAAGAATGAATTCCTTTTGCGGAGTTGATGCCTTCCTGAAAACACTCAGACGAAGAAAATTATTATATGTAAAGCCAAGTGGTAAATAATTTCTGTTTTTCAACACTTTAACATCGCCAAACATGTTTAATGAATCGTACAGAATGGTAAATGGCGGAAGTATAGCTCCTCGAATCAACTGATACTTTGTACTGGCAAATATCTGCAACAAGGGTCGTCCTGATAGTCCGATTGACCAGCGGCTCATTGTTTCGCTTCCTTTTTTGACTATGAGCATTTCCTCCAGAAACCTAATGTAATATTTTTGGTTAAAAGAATAATACGAACGTGTTCCAAAAAAACCCTGTGCCTTTGCATCGTTAAAACTTGTATGCATTGCGGGATTGGAGGAAAAATCTTTATTTACTCTGAAAAATTGTTTATCATACGATTTTATGTTTTTAACAGCGTCAATTGCAAAATCATTATATCCGATTTTTTGATTCATTTCCAGCCGTGAAAGCACATCCCTTTCCTTAAGTGTTTTATAATTGAAATACCCGGCTTCGATGATGATAATTAATAATTGTATAAACGATAATAAAATTCCTTACGTCACTCTGAATATCACTCCGAATAATCTGATCAGCTCCAGTATAGGGAAAATAAAGGAGTAAAATCAATATTACAGCAGTTGCGATAAGTATGTATGGGTTTATTTTTTTTCCATTATCAAGAGCGCTGAAAGCTGACAGCCCAATCAAAAGAAGTGGTACAGAAATGAAAAGTGAAAAACCTCTGAAATAATCGCCGGAAAAAAGCCAGATAGCATATCTGAAAAATGGAAATATAAGAAGGAATAGCAAGGACCCTGAAAAAATCGCATAACCAATTTTTTTCCTGCGCCCCTCTAAAAAAAATATCTGCGGAAATAAAAGCAAAGGAAAAATTCCAATATAGAACAATGGCGCTTCAAGATAATTATACCATCCGTAAAACTTGCTGCCATTTCCAACTAAATCATTGTGAAACAATCGTAAAATGGATGTTGTATAGTAAATAGATTTTTCTGTAAAAAACAGAGGTTGAGAAAATAATTGAGTAAAATAGGAGGAATTACCGCCAATTCTTGGACTATCAATAATAATTTGAATAAAAAAAACAAGAAAGAAACAACTAATCATTAGCCCAAGGAGACCAAATAATATTATTTGACCGAGGGTCTTGAAAAACTTTTTAAAGCTGACTTCCTCACTGGTAAAATGCCGCAGGAAGAAATAAAAAAACAGAAAAAGGCCATAAAGATAAAGATCGAAGGGTTGTAGGATGGTGATCAATAATACCGCTATCGGGAACAAGTACCAGGAACCATTTTTATAAAGGCGCTCAAAACTTAGTAATAAAAGCGCCAGGTAACATGCCTCAGTAGAAAAAATAGTCCAGCCACTGCCAACCACCATAAAGCCGCTAAAGCTATATAGAACTGTACCTATCACTGTGGCAACACCGGATAAATTCCAATATCGAAGAAAATGATAAAACAATACGGCAGTGACCAAAATTTTCAGCGCCTCCATCCAGATCATGGCATACGCAAGGTTTTCAGCTCCTGCGAGATAAACCAGCCAGGAAAAAGGATCATTCAGACTATTCGCAACACTTTGCCCCATCCCTTGAGAGAATGACCATAAAGGGAATCCCTCTGTTCTCAGATACTCTGATATATGAAGAAAAGAAGGATACGTCCAGTTTAGAGAATCACTGCCAATATCTTTGAAAAGATAATACAGGTTGGCAAACAAAAAATTATGGAAAATTATTAGGATCAGGGCAAAAACGAGGGTGATGCCAATCAGAAAGCTTTTGCGGATGATAAATGAATACAGAAAAAAAGAATCTGAAGATTCTCTTTTTGAATAACCTTGTTCAGAAATATGAGTTGAATGCGCAATTTTTTTTTTTTGCTTTGTCGGTGGCTTCATTTTACTTTTTTTGACACTCTTTTTGGTATATTGCGTAGGCGGCGGTATAGCCCAGTTCGATCGCTTTATTCAAATCTGTACAGGCTAATTCTCTCTTTCCATTGGTTAGATATACAATTGCCCTGTTATAGTATGCCGCAGCACATTTCGGATTTGCTATTATTGAAGAGGATAAATCATTGAGAGCCTCATTCACTCTACCCATACTGGCATAAGCAATTCCCCTGCTTGACAAGGCTTCAGCATAATCCTTTTTATAGCGAATAGCGTTATCCATGCACTTCATGGCATCAGCATACTTCCCTGTTTTACCGTAGATATTGCCAAGATTATACCATGCTTCAGCAAACTCGGGTTTCAATTCCACAGCTTTTTTATATAATCTTAATGCCTCCTGAAGATATCCATTCGACTCCATTCCCTTTCCCTGTTCAATAAACTGGGAGGGATGAAACCCTTCAATATCATCTGTTTTAATACCAAGCTAATGCCTGAACTCATCTGAAGCGTAAATTGGATCCAATTCTACCGCTTTTTTATACTCAGACGCCGTGCCAAGCTGATCATTTTTCTTCTGTTTAAGCAATGCCATGTTATAGTGTAACTCTCCGGAAGAAGGATTAAGACGAATCGCAATAGTATAATCTGCAAATGCCTCATCAAACTTTTCCAGGGAAAACTTCAAAGCGCCTCGGTTTTTATACCCGAGATATTGTTCCGGACTTATGCGAATGCTCTCCGAATAGTCTTTAAGTGCGCTACTTGTATCTCCTATCTGAAACTTTAAATTTCCTCTGTTATTAATTAAATCACTGTTTTTAGGGTCAAGTTCAATGGCTTTATTGTAATCTTCGATAGCGCCTTTGAAATCTTTGGTGTTTTTCTTTATTATGGCACGGTTCAAATAACCAACAACATATTTAGGATTAAGGCGCAAACCCTCGGTAAGGTCACTGATAGCTCCCTGATAATCCTTCATTTCAAATTTCAGGTTTGCCCGACTCGTATATATTTCAACCTGTTCCGGTTTTAAACTGATAGCCTTATTAAAATCTTTCAGAGAGTTGTTGTAATCCAATAGCTTTTGAAACGACATTGCACGGTTTACATAAGCCCTTAAAGAAGAAGAATCAAGTCTGAGAACTGCATTGAAATCTTCGATAGCTCCGATGTGATTTTTGAGTTCATTCTTTGCATTACCTCTGTTTATATAAGCTTTCCAATATTTATTGTCAACGTTTAAACACTCAGTATAATCAGATATGGCGCCATGATAATCTGCCGAATCCATACAAAGATTACCTCGGTTATACCATGCAATCGTAACCTGGCTGTTTTTTTCCAGAACATCACTCCATAAGATTATGGAATTTTTCCAAACCTGACTTCGTTGAAAGGTAAGAAAACCCAATAATGCAATATATGGGATAATGATTAAAAGAGCTATTCTACTGGAATTAATGTATTTATGATCATTAAGATACCATCCAATAAGGAAACAATAGCCAATAGATGGGATATAAACATAACGATCAGCCATTATTGCACGCCCGACAGGAAGGAGTTGAAGGAGAAATACAATATTCACAAGAAAAAAGCCTATCCCAAAAAAAATTGGTTTTGATTGTTTATAAGAAAAAATCCACACTACGAATAAAACAATGACAGGAATTATACACAACCAATATATCAATGGGACTTCACCAATATCAGAAATAATTGGATAAGGGTAATAAGCGGATAATGAAAAAGGAACCAGAAGTTTCAATACATACATCACAAGTCCGTACGAAGCAAATGCAAACCGCTGCTGAATAGGAAAATTTGCCATAATCGTAGCATCAGCGCCGGCCTGTGCTTTGATGGCAACAACTCCAAAAACAAATGCAATAATTAGAAACGGTAACTTTTCAATAATAACTTTCAAAGAAGCCCACTTACGTCCTAAGAAAATATCAACCAAAACCAGTGTAACTCCTAATGTAACAGCCTGACCCTTAGATAAACAGGCTAATAAAAATATAAAAAGACTCAACAGATACCATTTTGGGCCTGATTTGCCAGTAAATTCAAGATAGGATAATAATGTTAATAGATAAAAACAAGCATAGAGTACATCCTTTCTTTCCGATATCCATGCAACCGATTCTACATGGAAGGCATGAACTCCAAATATCAAACCGGCAAAAGCTCCGATTAATAAATTCCCCGTAAGTTTCCGGATTACAAGTAATACCAGTATTGAATTTAGGATATGTAAAAGAAGGTTAGTCAGATGAAAACCAAACGGATTTAATTTACTAATCTGATAATCAATAGCCAGGGATATCATCGTTAAAGGATGATAATTTCCCATAAAATTAGTTGAAAAAATCGCTTTCAGATTGGCAGCAGATATGGTTTTTATATATGGATTCTCTTTTACGTAAACCATATCATCCCAGTTCGTAAATGCTCCATGCAGGGCCGGGTAATATACAATAAATGTCAAAATGCTGATTAATCCAATCCAAAATAAAGGAAATGAAAGGATTGTGTTAATGCGGGAGGTTGTTCTCATAAGCCTTATTCATCAGCGAAGTTACAAAATTTGTTGCGATTGAAAAATATTTATACTTTTAACGATTCATAACTTTCTAAGATGAAACAAAAAGCACAAGTTAACCGGTTTGACATTTATCGCTACAGCGTAATTTTAGTTATTGTTGTTCCGTTGATTGTATATATATCAGCAATTCAGCTTGGGTTTGTATATTTTGATGATGATATTCTCATTCTTGGAAACTTTGAGAAGCTGAGCAACCTGTCTAACATTGGAGCTGCTTTCCTTAGCGATGCTTTTTTTGCAAACAGAAGTCCGTATTATCGGCCATTAATGAATGTATCATTCATGGTAGATGCTATAATAGGTGGCAATTCGCCGGCAATATATCATTTTTCGAACATATGTTACCACATTTTGGCATGTCTGAGTCTTCTTTGGTTCTTACAGTTACTACAATTCAGCAAATCACAATCGCTGATCATTGCATTGATTTTTTCAGTTCATCCGGTAATGGGTCATGCTGTTCTTTGGATCCCGGCGCGAGGAGATTTACTGGTAACGCTTTATTCCATTCTGACAATAATATTTTTAATTAAATTTTTTAAGGATCAAAAATATAATTTCCTGGTTTTACATCTATTATTTTTTTCCTGCGCGCTTTTTTCAAAGGAATCTGCCATTTTCCTCCCGTTCTTTTTCATTTTTTTTATGTTTATAAAAAAGGAACAATTTTTTACCGTAAAAAGAATTCCGGTTTACCTTTCCTGGTTTGGTGTATTTCTTTTTTGGTTTTACATGAGGGATATTACAATTGATCACCGGGCTGACAATCAGGTTGGATTATCACCTTTAATGCATAACCTGCCATTTCTTCCTGAGGCAATTACCCGACTTATTTTTCCGTTTAATCTCCCAGTAACTCCAGTGTTTTCGTCTGGATATACAATTGCAGGTATATTAATTTTCATCGCATTTTTGTTCATTATATTTAGACAAAAATTTCATCCGAAAACCATTTTAATCATTTTCGGTTCGGTTTGGTTTCTCGGATTCTGTTTTCCCAGTATGTTCGTCCGCCTTTCCTCTGCAGACGACAGTTTTGAATATCTTCTTCACCGTATTTATTTGCCTTCTATTGGATTCATGATAATGCTTCTTGGTCTGCTTCCAGAAAGATGGTTTGAAATGAAAAGTAAACAAAACAGTTTCATTATACTTACTATTTTGGTTTTATTTATATTTTATGATTTTATTCAGCAAAAAAAATATAAGGATGCTGTCAGTTTTTGGTCTTCATCTATTAATTATGCCCCGGAAAGGTCATGGTTTCCCTACTTTTTGGGCAGATATTACTTTAAGCAAAAAGATATGACTAATTATGAGAATCTACTTCTTAAAGCTGATAGTGTAAAAACATATCCGATATTCAGATATAATTTGGGCATGATTTATTATACTGATAGGAAAAACTACGAAAAAGCGTATAGCTATTTTGCTTCAGCATTTAAGCAAGGATATAGTGACAACGAAGCACGTGCCAACTTTGTCCTTTTCTGCATAGAATCATCCTGCGTTTTTTTTAAGAATAATCAAATAGATAAAGCTATTGCACGATGTAGTGAAGCATTAAATAATGATTCAGCAAACAGTCTTGCCGCTTATGATATGGGATTATTTTTAATAACAAAAGGAGAAAAACAAAATGCCGCATCAATGTGGCGTAGGGCAATTAAAAACAAACCAGATCTGAAAGATGCATATAAAAGCCTTAGTCTATATTATTTTTATGATATGAAAAACCATGATTCTGCAATTTACTTTGCAAATCAATATAAAAAATTCGGAGGAACAGAAGCAATTATTAACAAATAAAAACAATGAAACTGTTTTTATTTCGGATTGGAGATTTTTCCTTTATCGTCGAAAGTGAAATTGGTCTTTATCTTCGCAGTAGTGTTATAAGTTACCTTATCCTTTTCGTCTACAATTTTTGTAACTGTAATAACCTGATAATTAGAATCTAAATTTTTCAAATAATCTTTTGCATTTTTAGGCAGATATATTTCATTGATTTTTCGTTCAATTCTTTTCGTTTTCCCCAGTGAATCAATAACCATTATCGCTGGAGATTCCATAATTGTGAGTGTAGCTTTATAATCACCTTTCTCTTTCACCCAAGACACAGGGAGATCAACCGATTGAGGAAATGTGTGATGAAACCTGTCTAATATTTTTTGTGGAACCATTTCAGGTTTTAACTCCTGTGAATATCCACAAAACCCCATAAACAACAATGATAATACAGCAATAATTTTCTTCATAACCGATAAAATTAATTGTGAATAATTGTAAATTGTATAATAATTAATTGACCTTATTGCAAATAACAATAAGGTCAATTCTGAGAATCACAAAAAAAACTTTCTAATCATACGGATAAGTGAAGCATAATTTTGTAATGAAAAACGACTATTCTTCTATTTTATCCATTTCTGAATTAATGTCCTTATCTTTCCGGGACTGAAATAGTTTCATACCTCCGTAACCCAAACCAAGCGCCAGTAAGATCCCTATCCCCCCATCAATAGGCGCTCCTACCGGTGTTCCTCCACCGCCTGGTCCGCCGCCGCCAGGAGGAGGAGGAGGTCCGGGATTATCAGCAACACAAAAAAAGGGAAGAGAAATCAAGGCGACTATGGCAAAATAAGTCCTTATTTTTTTCATTTTCTTTTGATTTTGATTGTCAGATTATGCATTTAATTATCGGATAAATACCTTCTCAGTTGCAGAAATTTTATTAGTTACTATTTTTACAAGGTAATATCCACCAGGTGAATTAATTTCGACTTTATTCAAAGTTTTGGACTCTATTGCTTTTTTCGCAACTTCTATTCCAAGTAAATCATAGATGATAATACTCCCTTGTAATTCATCCGCAATATTCACAAATACATTATTATCAAAAGAGTAAATTTTTAAATTACTAATATTACCTGTTTCATTCATCCCGACCGGTGCAAAATGCAAATCAAATCTGTGTTCAGTATTACCGGGTGATGAGTTAAATACATAAACCGGATTAGACGCTAAGTTTTGAACCTTACCTGTTAACAGGTCTGTCAGGTAAAAATTGGTCCCTGATGCAAAAGTTTCGAGTCCAATGGCATTTATTGTAAATGAACCGGACAGACCTGATTTAAAACCAAGTTGAACAACAGGTTGAGAAATCATATCTGGTAATGTATTAATTGATAAAATATTATCGGAAAGAATTGAATATATCTGAGGACAATTAAATATACCAAATAATTTATATGCGTCATATTCTCCATCAAACCCTTGTGTGGCTTGATCATTAAATATCACAGAAGTTTCATCTACTAAATCATTGCCATTGACTGTCAGTGTTAATTGGTTTTCGATACTGCTTTTCAAATAAGCGCTATCAGAATGAACCCGATTTCCGTTTGGAATTGTAACAGAACCACCAGAGGCATTGACATGAAAAAAGAAACCTTGTTCAGCTTGAATTTCATAGCCCATAGCTTGTGTTTTTGCAACATAATTAGAGCCATTCCAAAAATATACAGCGCCATCAACCTGCGGAGGCGTCAAAACAACCGCATTATTCCATTTAAAAGCGCTGGGATATGGGTTTCCTAAAAGATGGTAACCATAATAACCGTTGCCAGTACCTGGGTTAGGATTAGAGTTAGTTAAACCGCTTATAGTCATATTTCCTGTATTCAGGGGTCCAGAAAAAATCGCATTGCCAAAACTGTTAAATGCAGCCACAGAATATCCTCGTCCTACCTCCAATGGTAAAGTTAGCGGGAGACATAGGGTATCCCATGTTCCACCTGCGGAATTTTCTGTCCATTTATTCAATAAACAGCCCAAAAATGTACCTATTGTCGCATTTGAAGTAGGAGCTGAAACATAATGCCATATTGTTGTAGGCGTAGGATTTCCACCACCAGCATAGTTGCCGGAAATAGCTCTTTTTACTGTTGCAAAAAGAGCGCTTGTTTGGTTTTGATCAACAAAAGACCCTCCGGATTCGATGTTAAAAGCTCCGTTAACAGTTAAAGATTTTCCTAAAGGTAAAGTAAGCCTGCCTCCAGTATTTATTGTAAGATTATTACATCTTCCTAATGAAACAGTTGCAGTGTCAATAACCTCATTAGCAGTAATAATTACGTTGCATGCCCTTGTCGGTTTTTTTAAACCTGTGGGATAGTTTTCCTGCCATGTTGTAGGGTTACTCCAATTACCACCACCAGCAATAGATGTAAGGGTATCATACTCGCCACTTGCTGAACCATTATTGAAAACCGATGCCAGATTTATAATATTATACGGATTCGCTTTAATATATGTAAACCAATTAGCAGTTTGACTTGTAGCTGCGGCAATGTTAAAAAAACTTATGTTTGTTGAACCACCATTATAAATAAAGTTAAAAGTGAATATTGTCTGATTTATATAAGTTACCCCGCTCGAACTTACAGAAGCAGCCCTCAAATACAATTGCCCTAAATAAGAAAAATTGTTCCCAACAGCTCCTAACGGTAAAGTTGTTGTATAATCAACATAAGTTAGAATATCCCTGTCATATGAAATCACAAAAGATAAATTTCCAACCTGAGTCCCGGTCAACGTCAGTGGTACAGATATTGGTGACCCAGGAACCAAGCCGGTAGCGTTATAGTTAATTGTTGCAACCGGAGCCTGACCTATAACAATTTGAGATACAACTAACATGAATAAAATAATGGTTGTATTCCTAAAATATTTGAATTTGTTTTTCATAATTGTATCGAATTTACATATCACAAATCGAAAATGAATTACGGAGTGGGATTGGTTCCCAAAACATTACCAGTGTTTAGTCCCATGAAATTTTGATTAGGAACATCAGCACAACTACAGTTAACAAGTTTTACGCTGAAAACCCAGTCAGGCGCAGTATAATCAGGCAACTTTTCACCAACTCCTCGCTGAAGGACATCAACAACGTCATCAAGATCTATGTCTCCATTCTGGTTCACATCACCAGCTAATAAACGTAAATCATTGAAAAAAGGGATAGGTTCGCCGACAGTATATTGCAACATAGCTAAAACGTCATCCAAATCAGAGTAATAATTATATATTGAAGGAGGCGCCGCATCGAGCTTAAAACTTCCGTTAGAAGTAAAAAATTCAAAATAACCGGAACCATCAGTAACTGTTGATGTAACCAAGACATCTCCAATAGTTAATAACTTTACCGTGTATCCAACCAAAGGGATGCGCAAATTTGGATCACTGTTATACTTTAGTGTGCCGCTAATCTTAAAAGTAACATTTAAATTTACACCCCCATCATGCCAGTTCGAGGGAATGATTTTTCCTGACAAAGAATCAATCCGACAATATTCGCTAATACCATTATCAGTAAAATAAACTCTGGCAGCGCTACCAGAGGCTCCAGACCCACACACATAAGTAAATTGGAGATTGACAAAAGGAGAACCGTTAAGATTTGGTGGGTTAGTACTTGCCCAGGCAATTTTTATAATACCGCCATTAAGATTAACATTGGCGGCATAAGGGTTATTTATTCCTGTACAGCCAGTGTAGATAAGCTTAGAAGCATCAAAGCCAATAAACATTGTAACAGCGCCAACATTAATAGGCATTTCACTTAAAGTAACCGGAACTAAAACTGTTCCCGGGCCGGGTGGGGCAATAGTTCCAATAGTTACATTATTACCAAGAACAACAGCCGGCGAAACAGAACCGTTTGTGTAACCCACGCCTATTGGCGCGCCATTTGAAAATTGGCACCCGCTTGCAAAATTCACATTTGCTGTACCCACACCCATATAAACAAATCGCAATTTAAGGAACTGACCATTAATTGAAGGATTAGGTGTTAGTGGATAAGCATTCGTTAAAGAAATCAAATTTCCATTTACATTGTAAGTTACCGGTTGAATGGGAGTACCAACTATTCCAACAAAAGACAACTTTGGACTATCAAATGAAATATTCAGGTTGAAATTTGATGTATTGGTTGGCATACTCGAAAAGTTCAATGGAACATCTACTGTTTGCCCCTGAATTCCGCCAGTTACATTTGCTATTGAAGCATAAGATGTTACAACCGGAGGCGGTATAACGCAACCGTTAAAATATGAAACAACAATATTTGTAACCGGCGCTGTAGTTTCTATTATACATCCAGTACTAAAATTAACATTTGTTGGAGAAGCATTTATATAACTAAAAATAATCTTAAACATATTACCCGGATAATTAATATTCTTTCCGGCAACACTTGTCCAGGTAATAGTAATAATTCCCGCAGCAACATTTACATTAAACCCGGTGGCAAGATTTCCCACACCTGTTACTCCAACAAAAGTAAGCTTTGCTTGATCATAAGAAATTCTCTGGGTAATAGCGCCAACCGAAAGAGGTAAAAGATTATTTCCAATAAAACCTGTATATTTCAAAGAAACTGTATCTGTCCCCAAAGGGGCATTTAACAAACTATCCAACCTTGCTTTTGCCTGATTACCCATAAATGGACTTACCGACCCATTATTAAATGTTCCAGTAAGCATAACAGGTATTGGCGGTGATCCCACAAGTTTCACAACTTCACAATTCAATGGTATAAAGGATACAGGACTAGTTAGCCCATTGTATTTAAAATTCAACGTTAATAGCCTTCCATTAGGAAAGTTTTTAGGACTTCCGCTTGTCCAAACTATAGTAATAGTGTTTCCGTTAATAAAACCCACCATCAGACCTGCTTGCTGAAAATTTGTAACATTTTGAAATGTTAATACTGCTGGATCGATCTGAATATAAAATTGTATAGAAGCAATATTATTTGTATTCAACCCGGTCACATTCAAATCCATTCCAATATTCTCATTTGGACTTGCAACCATGTTTGGCAAACTTGCAGTATATTGTCCATAAGATAGTGATCTAAAGATCAAAAATGCCAGAATAACTAAAGTACCTTTTCTCATCATGGTAAATATTATTTTCGTTTATTACTTTAAAGGGACTTGTTAATATATATTAAACTTAAACAATTATCATTTCTTAATTATTTTACGATTTCTTACAGCCACAACTTGGTTAGTTTCCAATTTGTATTGGCACAAGTATAATTCATTGGGCAAATATACTAAATTTAATTCAATTATGTATAGCCCTGTCAGGTGAAATCCTTTAATAATTGTAATTACACGATTATGGATTAAAGTAAATAAATCAATCGTAACTTCTCCTGATTTTGGAACATAATAGGATAATCGGGTTCTTTCTGAAAAAGGATTAGGAAAATTGGAAATTACCATTCCAGAATTACCAATTTCACTAATCCACGACAAAGAATCGACTGAAAGCAGCGCATCCGTGGAATAAAGACTACAATTTTCTCTTGTAACAGAACAACGGTAGCGGTTATTGTTGAAAGTTACAGGAACATTCAAAATTGCAAGATCAGTAGAGGTGGTACCAGAGTAAGAAGCGCCATCCTCTAAATCTATCCAGGAATTTCCAGCATCAACACTCGCCTGCCACAGATACTCTGTTGAGCCAAGTGAAGTTATATTAAAATGAGCATTTGAATTACAAAATACTGTTATATTTTCAGGATTTTCAGTAATAATAGGATTTTTAGAATAGAATGATCCATTTAAATATTCCACGGGAATAATCTCCGGTGGGATATTAGCAACAGCAATCTCGCAACTATCAATTGCGAATTTAATCATTCCAGAAGAGTTTATAACATCAAACTTGATATATAGTAAAAGGTTATCTGGGAAATTAACTCCTTTTGTATTGCTCCATACAATACTAACACAAGAAGGATTATTTAACACATTAAATTGCAATCCAATAATCTTTGAATTAATGTTTTCCAATGAACGAAATATTAATTTTTCACTATCAAAATATATAAACAATGTTATTGCTCCAATATTTGCTAAATTTTTGCCATTTAATGGAATTAGCAATGGTTCATAATTACAAATTCCAATATTTCCTAAGGAGATCATTGGTGATTGAGCAATTATACTCCGACCGGGATTAAACCCCACTAAAATAAAAAAAACCATAATCAAAATAGTTATGGTTAAGGAATTTGATAATTTCTTCATGCATCTGTTTATAAAGAGAAAGGGAGGCTATAAAGCCTCCCTATCATTGTTTCCGGTTATTTCGTTAATATTATTTTATTAACGGCAGAAACTTTTTGATTTAGCGATTCAAACTCCAGTTTTCCAAGATATATGCCAGGGGTTAAATTAAATTTAGTTGCATCGAATAAAACGACATGGTTACCTGAAGAAACAATTTCATCAACAAGCACACAAATTTGCCTGCCTACAAGATTGGTTATTGTAAATTTTGCTCTCCCCGCATCCGGAAGATAAAATAAAATGTTTGTAGAGATGCAGAATGGATTTGGGGAAGTTGTAAAACTGAATTGGTTCGTGTTAGTTATGACCTTCGCCATATTAAACTGAAAAGAATTTATAACATTTGCAACTGGATCTGCCAATTCAGATTCTGTCATAATAGTAAAGATACTACCTGGATTGGTTATCGTTTGTTTTGCTTTAATACGGAAAGAAATAATCACATCCCCAACGCCGATCATACTTGCTGAAGGGTTAGACCATGCTACTACTATATTTCCATTCTTGATAGATGATTTTAAACCCACCATATTGGCGCTAACTCTCTCGATTTCAAAACGGTCATAATCATAAGAAAGGTACAAGGTCATAGCGCCAAGACGAGTATTTACTCCACTTTTAATATTATACGTAAACCACTCATTAGTATTAACAGTCAGAATATCGTCTTCTACTACATCAAAAACGGTTGCCGATTTATTTCCAATAAGGTTGTACGAACCGTTTACATCGCCCGTGCATAATCCTTTAAAATTATAGTTTGAAACAGGACTATTAAAAGCGTTAATGATTCCGTTATTAAACACCCAATCACCTATAGGAAATGACGAAATTTCACCAATGATTCGTTTCTTAATATTTAAAGCATCTGTTGAATTAACCGCTGAACCTCCGTCAACATTGGCTGCAGCTAACCGAATACCTGACAAGGGAGGATTATATAAGCCAACGGTCTGAAGCTCATCAATTAAAGCATCTAGAGCGCTGACGCCAGGAGTACCTGCCCATGGGGCTGATTGACTAACTACAATCGTATAAGCATCCTGAGGTACGCCAGTAAAACTATAAAATCCATTGCCAATATTTGTATGTGTTGAAACGGGATTACCGACCTGGACGCCTAAAGAATTATACAAAGTAATATTTACGCCATTTAATCCTTGTGATGCCAAATTGTCATAAGTAACGTATCCCTCAATATTTGTGATTGGCGAGCCTGATAATTTCACGATATTCTTTGTATAATTAAGGGAACATCCACCAGCATTATTGTAATCAATAGTTATAAACCCTGGTCCAACTGCCCCCCAATCAACAGTAATAGAATTACTTCCATTACCTGATGCTATTGTTCCACCGGAAACTGTCCAATCATAGTTAATCATGCCAACATCAGTAGAATAATAAGCTGTTGAATTAGCTGGTGGGGCTGGAGGTCCATTAATAACAGGTTGTGTCAAAGAAAGATTCACGCCACCCTTTACCCAGTTTCCCGGAACAAATTGGGCAAGATTATTTGCAAGTTCACAAGGCTGAAGAGTGAGATTATCATTTTTAAAATAAATCTCTGAACCACAACTATTCCCGCCGCCACCATGATATTGAAATTTCAGTTTAAGGAAAGCGCCCGTTAGGTTAACCCCACTGGGATCCACCCATGCAATACCGATCTGATTACCCGTGAGATTTACAGTTGCATTATGCACATTATCCACTGCGCCTATAAAGGATAGTTTTGACTCGTCAAAACCAATAAACATAGTTGCAGCTCCCAATAATGGGTTTGGATAACCGTTAACAATATCAATAGGCACCTCAACGAAATCATTTACATTACCGGGAACTGTTCCAATTGTTACGGTTGCATTTGGCAAGGAAACGCCAGGAGAAACTGTTGAATTTGTAAAGCCCACATTGATAGGCTGATAAAAATTGTTAGTAAACTGGCTCATTCCTATAAAGTTGACAAACCCGGGAATTATCCCATTATATTTAAACTTTAAATTAAGGAACGTTCCTGGCAAAATCAGACCAGATGTCGGATCAGTATAAACAAGGGTAATTAGACTACCCGAAACATTTGGAATAACTGAAGCGCTTAAAGGATTAACGATTTGGATACCAGTAAAAGATAAAACAGGTGAATTAAAATTCAGGTAAAGAGTAAAAGAAGAAACAGGGACCGAAATATTAAGATTTAACGGTATAAAAATATCTTCGCCTTGAACTATACCTGTCTGGTTAGGCAGGCTTGCCGATTCGACAGTTGGAGTTTGGGTAACATTCCCGTTAGTATAACAAACCTCAATATTGTTTAATGAAGGGTTTCCAGTAGTAAATACTCCTCCAGGACCAAATTCTACAGTTGAATTTCCGGGAAAATTACACTCAAAATTAAGTTTCATCATGTTCGGAGTAATAGTGTTAATGTTTTTCCCACCTGGAAATGCCAGAGGAGTGACCCAGGAAACCGTTATTACACCATTGTTTGCACTATAAATGGTTCCAACTAAAGAGCCGCCAGTAGTTATGGATATAAATGTCAGCTTAGAAACATCATAATGAATGTATTGAGTAAAAGCCCCAACATCAGGAAAATTTGAAAAGTTAACAGGCAGGCTTAAGATATCCCCTGTAGCGCCAGCAATATCACCAATTATAGCTTTAGAATCATTCAAAGCGCACTCAGGAGAAACGGATCCATTAGCATATCCAACAAGAAATGGAATAGAGCCATGAGTCACTTCGCATCCTGGTAAAAATGCTAAAATTCCAGTAGTTCCTTTATATAAAAAATTCATTTTACATAAAGTACCAGTCGGTGAATAAGGTATAGAAGGAGAAGACCATAATATGCTTATTACAGAACCATTAGGATTGGCAATCATACCATTCATGCCAGGAAAAGCGTCGCTTAAACCTATAAAGTCAAAAATCTCAGGGTCATAATGAATGTAGAACGTAAATGAATTAATGTTGGTAAAATTATCTACATTAATCGCAACACTTGTGGTCGTATTAGGATAGGCTGTTTGGTACTGCAGCGATGCCATCTGACCTAAGGATATTGTTACAGAGAACAATACCAAAAATATTAACATTGTAATTTTTTTAATCATAGGTTCATGTTTTAGGTGGTTAAAACTTTAGGTATTTTAAATTTATTATTTTCTAATAACCTTTATAACACTATCAAACTTGCTATCTGGAAATATCTGTTGCATTCTGACAAAATGCAAGCCCGAAAGCCAGTTCAGCGTGTTAAATTTTATATAATGAGACCCTTCTGATTGAGAGGGTAATTCGATATTCGCGACAAGTTGTCCCATAATGTTGATAATCGAAATTTTGACATTGCACTTTTTCTCAAGCGTAAATTCAATGGTAATAAACTCACGAAAAGGGACTGGAGAAACACTAAAATTTTTATATTTAAAAATTGATTCAACCGAAATGCCTGAAAATTCATCTACGGTTAATCTGGCGGGGTTAGAATTTATCTGACATATACCCCTATATAGAACGCATTGATAGAAATTTTTGTTAAAGGTTATAGGTATTTGTGAGATTGTCAATGATCCTGTGTGTGTACCTGAAAATATTTCATTGTCGTCCAATGCTATCCAACTTACTCCGTTGTCCTGACTTTCTCTCCATAAATAGGAGGAAGCATTTGCAGCATCAGTAATGAAGGAAGCACTTCCATTTTCAAATACTGTTGTATCATGAGGACTACTAAAAAGAACAGGTAATCCCGAGTTTATCGCACCATCAATGTATGTAACAGGGATTACAACTCCATCGGTATCAGAAAGTTCACAGCCAGTATTATAATGGACTACGGAAGATTGTCCATTTGAAAGAAATTTTATATCGAACAATTTTGTATTAATAAAACTGATCGGAACTGTATTACTCCAAGCAAATGCTAATTGGGTTGGGTTTACCATCAGGTTTATACTCATTCCACTTAACTGTAGATCAATATTTTCTACAGATAAAAATGTTAGATTATTAGTGTCGAAGTCTATATAAAAAGTCAATGCCCCTATATTACTTAATGCGTTTCCATTAACAGGAACAAACACCTCCTGGCCTGCGCAGATCTCCATTGTAGAAATGGAAGCGATCTGCGCAGACATTAAATTGCACTGAAAAACTAAAAAGAAAATAACAAATTGATATTTCATTTTAGACTCAGTCTGGAAGTGTTTCATTTTCTTTTAATAAAAAACAAGGGGCAACTGATTCATTGTTGCCCACTTGTTTCGGTTTTTACTACCGCGCAAAGATCAGTTTATTAACTTTCACATAGTTGTCTGTAACGCCGGCAACCTCTATTCTATACAGGTAAACGCCTGTAGAAAGGTTGAGATCAGCAGCATTTACAGTAACAGTGTGTGATCCTACGGCTTGGGTTTCATTAACAAGTGTGCGGATGGTTTTACCGTACATGTCGGTAATCAACAACTTCACATTGCCAGATTCAGGTAGGGTGTAAACAATCCTGGTAATATCGGAGAACGGATTCGGATAGTTAAAGATTGAGAATGCGTTCGATCCATTTGGTGTAATAACTTTGGACATTTTCAGTTCAAAATTATCATACCTGTTACCAAAACCATCGGCAAATTCACTACCAGTTTTGACGCTGAAGATCGGCATAGCCTCCGCAACCGGAACCTTCGCCTTTACAGTAAGTGTAAATAGTTGATCTTCATTCTGTACTGATAATGGATTGGCATCTGCCCATGCAATTGCAACGGTTCCGTTTTCGATGACATACTTCATTTCATCATTCTGAGAAGCAATGTCAACAACTTCGAAACGATCGGCATCATAACCCATGAAGAGAGTCATAGCGCCAAGTTTTGCGCTAGTGTTGCTGCGAATTGAATAGGTAAATGTTTCTTCAACAGGAATTGTTTGGATCAAATCTTCAACAGTTGAAAGGAATGAAAGTTCCTTCAGTCCGGTAGGGATATAAGAACCGTTGACATCACCAAAGCAGAGACCGTAGAAATCTAATGGCAGGATTCGTGGAGTTGAGGTAATCGTATCGTTGAATTTCCAGTCACCGGCCGGGTAAGAAGTAATCGAACCTACCGTACGTAATTTCACATAAAGCGCATCCAATGCGGTAACAGTGTTGCTACCATTAACATCAGCAGCTTTCCTGTACAACCCATTAAGATAAGTTCCCGGAGCTGCACCTGCTTCGAGTTGGATCAGGAGAGCGTCGGTTGCATTGTTTCCACCCCATGTTCCGTCGAAGGAAGCTTCAAGTTTATAATTTCCATTAGGAACTGTAAATGCGTAGTACCCTGGAGCGCCAGTATAATCAGGTGGATTCATGTTTGGACCTGTGACTGTTGTAGCAACAATATAATTGGTTGCTACATCTCTCAGGTTGATGGTTACACCATTTAGCGCAGTACCATAGATATTCTTGTAGTAAACAGTACCTTCCAAATCAATATTTGCTGGTCTAGGCAGGATGACTATTGTGAATCCTGTACAGCCCTGACAATTTGGATTAACCGGCGTTGATTCGCAAACATAGACTTCACCACAACCACATGGAGGATAATCGCCCCATATAACGGTGATGCAGCTTGTTCCCTGACCAGAAAGAATAGTATCAATACCAACTATATCCCATGAATATAAGTGAGTGGGATCGCCATTAACCACGCAATATGTCGCGGTATCATTAGCCATAACTGAAATCGGGCCTGAAATAACAGGTGCAGGTGTAGGAGTGATAATAATCTCCCTGAACTTTGTCAGCTTACAATGATTAGGAGGTCCCTGAGTTACTGTAAGATAAACATAGCCAGTACCACAGCATGACCAGATTACCTTAATTTTTGGGGTATTCTGACCTTCAACAATGATACCTCCTGTAACAACCCATTGATAAGTTAATGGCGTCGGTAATCCTGGAGTCAAATTAGTCACCTGATACGTTGCAGTGTCATTAACCATACTTGTATTGCAGCATACTGGACTAGGTCCACCAATGTCAAATGTCCATGATGGCGCATCGGGAACCCAGAAGGAATTTGAAGCAGTACAATTATGGAAATCGGAAACAGTCACAGTGTACCAGTCGCTCTTCAAATCAGTTATATCCTTAGTTGTAGCGCCTGTACTCCATAAATAATGATATTGCAGAGTGCCGCCAGAAACCTGAATATTGCTGATTGAACCATCGTTACCGTCAAAGCATTTTGGAGTAATTATGTCAGCTATTGGACTTACTTCAAGTAATGCAGGTTCGGGAACAATTCTCCATGTAAAAGCATCGCATGAATGATAATCAGATATTGTAACCGAATAAGTACCTGCATACAGTCCGGTCAGATCTTTAGTAGTGGCTCCGTTACTCCATATATAATAATATGGTGGAGTACCGCCACTGACCCAAGTCTCAGTAATTTTGCCATCGTTGAATCCATGACAGGTTACACTATCTGCCACGCCTCTCCAGGATATTTCGCCTGGCTCTTCCAGATCCCAACCGTAGGTATAAAAACAGGTATTTGCATCGGTAACGATAACACTGTATGAACCAGCATAAAGTCCGCTGATATTCTGAGTTGTAGCTCCGGTATTCCATTCAAAATAATATGGAGCTGTGCCACCTGCTACCGTGATGTTAATAGCGCCGTCGTCAACCGACTTACAAGATGGTTTGATTAAGGTGAAACTAGGAATAGTAAGTTCATCTGGTTCATTAACTACCCAGGAACCGAATTGCTCACATGAATTAAAATCTGTAACAGTTACTGCATAAGTCCCAGCCACTAATCCGCCGATATCCTGTGTGGTTTCTAAATTACTCCACAAATACCTATACGAAGGAGTTCCACCTGTAACGGTTATATCAATTCCGCCGTCTGCATTCCCAAAGCATTTAACAGGGTCAACAATAACAGAAGAAATACCCAATTCAGTGGGCTGCTCAACAAAGAAACTCTGTGTTGTCCAACAGTTATGATAATCGGTAACAGTTACCGTAAACAATGCGCTATTCAAACCAGTGATATCCTTAGTTGTAGCGCCAGTACTCCACAAATAATAATATGGTGAAGTGCCGCCGGAAACCTGAATATTGCTGATTGAACCATCGCTGCCTCCAAAACATTTTGGCATAACTATGTCAGCTATTGTATTTACTACAAGCAATGCGGGTTCGGGAACAATTCTCCATGTAAAGGCATCGCATGAAT